>NZ_JBEOOX010000002.1:0-329176 GCF_040309565.1 Psychrobacter sp. 16-MNA-CIBAN-0192 | reverse complement strand
ACTTAAGCCGTTAAGTGATAAGTTTGTTATCTTATCGCCTAGCTTCCTTTGCTGTGGGGCGTATTATATAGAGTTTGATAGGGGTGTCAATACTTCATTTCATTATTTCTAATTTAATTAACAATTTGATAGTTTTGTAAGGTTTACTCAGAAACATTGACACCTAAAATAAAGACAAACCTACAATTAAAACGATTATAGAAGCTATGACTGCTTATTACTTCCATCCTTGATAATGACTGTTATTCTTTCTTATTGTTTTCCTTTTTTAATGGTTGAAAATTGCTATGGGCATAAACCTTTTGTCCATTTGCCTGCTTTATTACCTCGCGCACATTGATACTGCACGCCGTACTGAACCCAGTTCCAACTTAGATTAGATGGCTTTCCCTCTAACTTAAAACTAACGCGATAACGTTCAGCGCTTACACTATCATCCATTAACCCTGAACGCGTAACAACCACTACTACGGTTCTTGGCTGAGATTTGGATGGAAATACAAAGCTTTGCGCCAAATCGTAATCCGCATCAATCTCATTAGTAAAACTATTAATGAGTGCTAATTTACCAAGACCACAGGTAAGTAGTCCTTTTTCAACTGGGCATGGGGCTGATGAATAGGTTGCGGCACGACCATTAACGCTGATAAATTTAAAATTGGATGGATTTGCCGCTTCACTGCGAGTGATTGGCGTTGGTGGTTTATGATTACTAGCATAAGCAGGTATAGAGATAAGCGAGGTAACAAGACAGATGCTGGTTACAATGCCTTTTGATATAGGAGATAGTAAAATATGAGATGACGACTTGTTAGAGCGGTTTAATCGAAACATAATAACCTCGGCTATCAGCATCCAATCAAAGGATAGAGAAACAAAGCGAGTTTATTTTAGATATTTCGTCTAAAAGAATATAGACCAATGGCATCCATAAATAAGGTAGCTTATAAGTAATATAATAGGATTAAGCAAGATTAGCTACTACATTACTTATAAGCCCGTTATTAGTTGTAAGCCCGTTGATTACCGATAGTTTATTAATAATAAATCTATATGTGTGATGCTTACATTTTCGCTTTTAAAGTGGTGAAAATACCTGATAATGCGTAAATGATACCAATAGCCAGGATGCCGACCGGTATGTCGTAAAGCACCACACTCATCACAAGTACACCAACGATAAGCACGACAAAGGGCACTTTCTTTTTATCAAATTCTTTAAAGCTATAATATTTCACATTGCTAACCATGAGCAAACCACAAATCACCACCCATGCAGCAAATAAGGTCGTAATCAATGCGTCAGATTGTCCAACCCATTGATTATGGTCTATTGCCACCATGACGGCAGCCGTTACTAAAATAGCAGCCAGCGGACTTGCTAAGCCAACAAAATATTTTTTATCAACGATACCGACTTGAACGTTAAAGCGTGCCAGGCGAAAAGCACCACAAGCGGTAAAAACAAACGCGCAACCAAGTCCGATACGACCGAGTGGCTCCAAGGCAAAGCTATAAATAAGAATGGCTGGCGCTACGCCAAATGCCAACATATCCGCCAGTGAATCATATTGCTCGCCAAATGGGCTTTGGGCATTAAGCATACGTGCTACCCGACCATCGGCACCGTCCAAAATGGCGGATAAGAAAATCGCAAGTGACGCCTTATAAAATTCGCCATGCGTACTGGCTAAGATAGAATAAAAACCGGATAGTAAGGATAATGTGGTAATGAGATTAGGCGCTAAATAAACCCCTCGGCTCACTACCCGCTTGCCTTCTGCAACTTCTGCTTCAATCACCTCAAACGTTAAACCATCATAGCTGGTATTATCCGCAAGACGCACATCAAAATCATGCTCGTCAATAAAGGGCGGCTGAGTTGTCGCACTATCGCGTAATAATCCATCATGTGATAATCCGTCACGTAACAGTCCATCCTGCAATAAATCAGCTTGTGGCTTATTGCTAGCAGACTTATTAATATCTGGCTTACTGGTGAGAGATTGTTCAGTCGTCATCATAAAATCCTTATTCGCCGACCAACCAACGTACATTGGTTGCGCTATCAGGGGTTAAGTTTGGCGCATTAGCCACTTTCAATGCCGGCTGTAAGAAACGCAATATCTCACGGGCATGATTGTCAAACTGCCAAGGTGGATTGATAACCAACAGCCCAGTACCGTTCAAACCCACCGCAATATCATTCGGATAAATATTCAGCTCACAAACCAGCTGACGGCGCATTTCTGTACGCTTTAGCTTTTTATGAAACAGCTCTACCGCTTCAATATTTTTGATGGGGTACCATAGAGCATAAGTACCTTGTGGCCATTTATTGTAAGAATGTACCAATAAATCAATTAGACGGCTAAAATCTTTATGCTCTTGCTCATACGGTGGGTCAATTAACACCAGACCACGTTTTTCTTTTGGTGGAATGACGGCTGCAATGCCCTCAAACGAGTTGCGATGATGAATACCAATAGGCAACTTATGCAATTGATAATTTAGCGCATCATATTCACTAGCTTTAGCTTCGAATGCTTCACCGCGTACGCCGCCACTAGGATTCTTTTCAATATGATGGGCAATCCACCACGGCGAACCCGGATATACTTTTTTATCATAAGTAAAGCGTGCTTGGGTGATGCCTTCAACATAATCTTTAACCGCAGTAGGCGCTTTTTCCATATCCGCTTTTAATAAAGCTTGAATGCCGCCTTTGGCTTCGCCCGTTTTACGTGCCTCTTCACTGGCAAGTGAATACAAGCCTCGACCGCCATAAGCATCAAGCACATAATACGGTTTGTTTTTTTGGCTCATTTGATTGAGCAGTTGTACCAATAAAATGTGTTTAACCACATCAGCAAAGTTACCGGCGTGATAAGCATGTTTATAATTCATAAGTTCAAAAGTTTAAATAAGAAAAATTGCATCTATGGTAGCATAGGATGGGTGAAAGATAACGCTGGTTTTAGTAAATAGACGTTGATTCGTTAAGTATAGACAACATATATGCCTGCTATCGACAGCATATGGACAAGGGTAACCTTCAATAATGACAGCAATCACGATCGTTACTAGTAATTTGAATCCCACAACTTTACCTATTGCGCATCCCATAGGTGCAGACAATCCGCCGCCGCTATCGCCTAATAGTGAGGCAAATAATAATAAGAATGCTAACGATATGCCGACGCAACATGCTCTACAGCTGGTAGATTTTGCGGTGAATTGGGAACAAAGGCTTGATAATACTCAGCTTGATAAACTCGTCCATGAGGGTTGGATTATTATTGATGAGGTGTTTGAAAGTAAGGCATTATTGGCGTTACAAGCGGAAAGCGGTTTTATTGACTATCGCGACGCGCAGTTGACGGACGGTATTCAGGTCAGTGACATTCGCGGTGATAAGATTCGCTGGATTACTAAAGATTTTTTTGCAGGATTTTATTATTTAAATAGTATCAATCAGCTGGCAGCAGTGCTTAATCGCGCTTTGTTCGCAGGTATCCGCCATAGCGAGGCGCATTATGCCTGCTATCCTGTTGGCTTTGGCTATCAGTGGCATAGTGACAATCCAGTTGGGCGTGATGAACGGGTTATCTCGGCAGTTTTTTATCTGAATGATGATTGGTCAGCAGACGACGGTGGGGCTTTAGAGTTAGTTGATAATCAAGGTCGCTCGCATAAGATCATGCCAGCTGCCAATCGCTTAATTATATTTAACAGCAACCTAATGCATCAAGTGCAAATTGCCCATCGTCAACGTTACTCTATCGCGACATGGATGCGTCGAGATGGGTTGGTGCCTTTTGTGGGTGATAATATTTAGGCGATGTAACGCGCATACAGAATCGTAAACAAACGACATCTATTTTATTATTCTATCTATAACTTCATAGTAAAAAAGGCTTCTCATGTCTGACTCTCATAATAAGACCCTAACCAATCTCGAATCAACGCATCAACAAGCGACTTTAGATTTGAGTATTGCCTTAATAGAACGCCCTTCGGTAACACCTGATGATACCGGTTGCCAAGATATATTATCAGAGCGCTTGCAGCAAGCAGGCTTTGATTGCGAATTTATGACTTTTGGTGATAGAGATAAGACTGGCGAACATGCTGAAGTCAAAAACTTATGGGCGCGGCGCGGTACGACCAATCCAGTGATTTGCTTTGCCGGTCATACTGATGTGGTGCCAACGGGCGACGAAAAGAATTGGACGTATCCCCCATTTACTCCAACTATCGCGGATGGCTATCTATGGGGGCGCGGTGCGGCAGATATGAAAACAGGAATTGCCGCATTTACGGTGGCGGCAGAGCGCTTTGTGGCGAATCATCCAGAACATAATGGCTCGATTGCTTTTTTAATCACTTCAGATGAAGAAGGACCGTCAATTAATGGCACGGTAAAAGTGGTTGAAGCGTTAGAAGCACGCCAAGAAAAAATCACTTATTGTCTGGTTGGTGAGCCGTCAAGTACCGATACGCTGGGCGATATTATCAAAAACGGTCGTCGCGGCTCGTTGGGCGCGGTATTAACCGTCACTGGGAAACAAGGTCATGTTGCTTATCCGCATTTGGCATGTAATCCCATTCATGCCACCATGCAAGCATTAGCAGAGCTAACGACTGCTACTTGGGATAACGGCAATGACTACTTCCCAGCAACCTCGTTGCAAATCTCCAATATTAATAGTGGTACGGGCGCAACCAATGTGATTCCTGAAACATTAGAAGTTATCTTTAACTTCCGTTTTTCTACCGAAACCACCGAAGATGAGCTAAAAGCAAAAACTCATGCGATATTTGATAAGCATTTTCAAAACAGTCATGAAAACACTAAAGCCGCATATAATATTGATTGGAAGTTATCAGGTCAGCCGTTCTTAACACCCGAAGGTAAATTGGTATCGGCATGCCAGCAAGCGATTAAGGCGGTTACTGGTACTGAGACCACATTATCAACATCTGGTGGTACATCAGATGGACGCTTTATCGCGCCAACGGGAGCACAAGTGGTTGAGCTTGGCGTACGTAATGCAACGATTCATCAGGTTGATGAGAAGATTGAAGTGGATGACTTGGGCAAATTAGCACAGATTTATGAAGGGATTTTAGAGAATCTATTGTTGGATTAACAGCATAGCTAAATTAATACTATAGGGATCAGAAATTGTGAAAATTGATAAATTTTATCAGTTCTTTATATTTGCCAGCTTATGTTTAGGTATCAGTAGCTGCACCAATGTTAGAGAAATAAATTCTGATGTCGCAGACTCTAAAGTAGTAATAAAATCATACGACGGTAGTCTTGCTAGCGGTAAAGAAGAGCCAAGTGCTGTTACCTCAGTTTTTAAGTCAAAAGCCCATATAAATTGGTCTAAACTTAAGGATAGCGAAAAGGTAGATGAAATAAAACGAATTGTTAAAAATTACGGTGGCGAATTGCAGGGGCTTGCTTATTCAGATGCAGGAATTATAGAGGCATTTGATATTTATGTTTTGAACGCTAATTTATCAACAATTAAGCGCTTACATCTAATAGAAACTTTGTCAGAGTTAATAGGCACTCCTATAGTAGTGAATATTCAAGAAAGTAGATTAACTAATGAGATGGGAAGAATAGAAATCCTACGGCCATCAGTAGCTGACCAAAATCAAAGGCCGCGTTTTTCTATTGATAATGACGAACAAGTTAGTGAAGTAGCGCGAATTGTAGAAAGGCATGGCGCTAAATTGCAATCTCTCGGTTACTCAGGCGATTCAGAACTTAGCCTTTCAATTAGCTATTATCCAAATAAATTCACTATGTCTGAGTTTGAAAACTTAGAGGCGGATTTAGAAGTTTTGACTGGTCTGAAAGTAACAGTGTTTAAAAAGAGCGTCATCATTAAGCCGCTTTAATCTACCTTCACACATAATCGTTCAATTGGTGGGTTATGCTGCGCTAACCCACCCTACAGCCACTGACAAGATTGCGTCACAGACTGGCGACTCTACTCAATACCAATATACAATTCAACTTGACCATATTCCAAATTGCCCTCAACATAACGTTCAAAATCAACATTATAAGTTCGGGTATGCTCACAGCTTGGGTCATTAAAATATTCCCATGCTTTCTCCCACGCATTCATCACCGTATTCGGCATGTTACCGTATTCAGCAAACACCATATAGTTTCCTGCAGGGATGCTGACCGTTACTAAATTACTCGCATTTTTATTCTTAATGGTTTTGACCGTACTTGCCGTGTCGTCATTGCCTGACTGTTCTTGCTCATCTTGCTGGCTGTCTACTTTCCAACTGGCGACCACATCAAAAGCGCCGACATCATCACTCTCATAGTTATGATAAACGCCATAGACATCCTCACCCTTTTCAAGTTGGCTCACATGATTTTGATAAAATGTTTGCCACAGCTTGCCTATTTTTGCCGTTTCATGGCTAATTTCAGCAATATTAGTGGTGCGAATGCTAATACCTGTACATGTTTGGTCTTCAGTTAGCGCTTGAATGGGTGCCGTCATAAGGTGGTCTGTCCTATATTTATTTGAGGTAATGTTCATTATTTAACGAGAATACAAATATTGTGTTAATCCGCCTCGTCAATCCAATTCATCTGAATGGCTTCTAAAATGCCTTCATTAGAGCGCTGTGGATCATCATCAAAGCCTTCAAGCTCCGTCACCCAGCGATGCAAATCGGTAAAGCGAATAAATTGTGGGTCAGTTTCTGGAAACTTTTCATACAGCTCAATCGCGATGTCTAAACTGTCCGTCCATTTTAATTTTTGCGGGGTCATAATGATACCTTTATAATAAATATTAAAAACAAGATTGTTAAGCGTAAGATGGCTTATCCTAGCAAACTTTGACAAAGGATTATAGTTAAGCGCACATTTCACGTTACTTTATCATGAGGATGGCGTCGATTTCACTGCGGTTTGATGCGTATTCCAAGTAGTAATGACATCGGTGAGCTGCTCGCCCACCATATTAAAAATACTTGGCGGGCAAGCACCTTGCTTATTAATCAATAATACCTTGGTCATACCCACTGCCATCAGCTGGTTTTTTACAAAAAACCGATGCGTAAAGTAAACATACTTGTTATCCCACCCTACTACTTGACTGCTCACCGACATTTTATCTAAAAATTTAACCTCTTTTAAATAAATCATCTCTTGCATGGCAATAATCCAGCGCAAGGATTTACGGTTAGCTTGATGACAACATGCCAGCAGCCAGTGAGTAATATTTAGCTCAATAAAAGACAAATAGCGATAATTGGGCAAGTGGGTGCGAAATCCCATATCATGCGGTAAGATACGGTAATGACGGAGCGTCGGTGCGGTCACAAACTCTAGACTCATCTGTCCGTTTAATTGCTGCTCGTGATGCTGTTTTTGTTGCTGCTTAAGTAAGCTTATCATAATAAAAAAACGCACTAGCATGTTCATAACGTCCTCTCTTATCGATTATTGTTATAGGAAGAATAGCTATTGCGATGAGTATAGCCTGCTTTTAATCAAGCCATGTTTACCATCATTGACCTTGACGTACAAAAGCTGCCGTAATTTTATTTATTCACTTTCTAGTACTGAACAGTACATTTAAAGGTTCTATATTTTTACTTAGATTTTATAAACTGCCATTTATAAGGAATTTCGATGTATTTTTTATTGTCGCCTGCCAAAGCTTTAAACGAAACTGATACTGTACCGATTGATTGGGACAGTCATTACAGTCAGCCTGCGCTTATAGATGGCTCGATTGAACTTATGCAGCACCTTAAAAGTAAAGACCCAATAGATTTACAAGAGCTGATGAGCCTCTCAAACGCCCTTGCAACCCTAAATTCTGAGCGTAATCAGGAGTGGCAAGTACCATTTACAACAGATAATGCGAAACCTGCCGGCTATTTATTTGACGGCGATGTCTATACTGGTCTTGCCAGCTACGACATGGATAAAACTACCATGCAGTATTTAAATAATCGTTTAGGGATATTATCCGGTCTTTATGGATTACTCAAACCATTAGATTTGATTCAGCCCTACCGCTTAGAGATGGGCACTAAGCTTAAAAATGTGCGCGGTGATAATTTATATGAGTTTTGGGATACGCATATCACTGAGCTATTGAATGAGCGTATCAAAGAAAGTCAGCCAGATAATGACGATAAAGTTTTAATTAACTTAGCTTCTAATGAATACTTTAAAGCAGTAAAAAAACCGAAAGTGGCGGCACAAATTATCACCCCACGCTTTGAAGATGAAAAAAATGGACAGTATAAAGTGATTAGCTTTTATGCCAAAAAAGCACGTGGACTGATGGTGAAATATGCGGCTGATAATAAGCTAACTAATGCTGAACAGCTTAAACAATTTGATGTGGCGGGGTATTACTACGTAAAAGAAGCTTCTGATAATAGAACATGGGTATTTAGACGGAATGCGGTAGATTCTTAATACCTACGAATAAAAATAAAAAAAAGGTACGTCACTTCCCAAGCTACGTACCCTGCTCTTACCGTTCCATTAGCAACCACAAGACTACAAGCGCTAATATAAGAGCAATAGGATCAAGATATACAAAAGTAGTATATAAAATAACCAAAGCACTTACACGAACAGTTAGAGCCGCTGAACCCGTCACAATCGGTTGTGCCATAAGACACTCCTATAACGTTGCTCCACGTCTCATAATGAGTCGGGGTGAAGCAGCTCAGACTTTGCTGTCTATTCTAGTTTAACTTAAAACCAGTCATATGGTGACAGCAACCCGACTGGACGGTTGACAGTCAGTAGAAATATCTACTGACTGTACATTCTTATAAAAACTAATATGACTTTATTATTTTTCTATACCTAAGCATAGATTACATCATGCCGCCCATTCCACCCATGCCGCCCATTCCACCGCCAGCACCCATGCCAGCCATACCATCATCACCTTGCGGTAAATCAGTAATCATGACTTCTGTCGTAAGCATTAAGCCTGCAACAGATGCGGCGTTTTCTAGTGCTGAACGAGCGACTTTAGCTGGATCAAGGATACCCATCTCTAGCATATCGCCGTATTCGCCAGAAGCTGCGTTGTAACCGTAGTTACCGCTACCGCTCTTCACTTCGTTTACTACCACTGAGGCTTCTTCGCCAGAGTTGGTCACGATTTGACGTAATGGTGCTTCCATCGCGCGACGTAAGATATTGATACCCGCGTTTTGGTCGTCATTATCACCACGTAGCTCAGACAATGCATTCATGGCACGAACTAACGCAACACCGCCACCAGGGACAACGCCTTCTTCAACCGCTGCACGAGTAGCATGTAGCGCATCATCAACGCGATCTTTCTTCTCTTTCATTTCAGTTTCAGTCGCAGCGCCAACTTTGATAACGGCAACGCCGCCAGCAAGTTTAGCCATACGCTCTTGAAGCTTTTCTTTATCGTAGTCAGACGTTGATTCTTCAACTTGACGTTTGATAGATTCCACGCGGTTTTCGATATCAGCAGAGTTACCAGCGCCATCAACGATGACGGTGTTTTCTTTACCGACCGTGACTTTCTTAGCGGTACCCAATTGCTCAAGGGTCGCAGTCTCAAGGCTTAAACCAATCTCTTCAGAGATAACCGTACCGCCAGTTAGCGTTGCGATATCTTCTAGCATTGCTTTACGACGATCGCCAAAACCTGGTGCTTTTACGGCACAAGTTTTTAAGCCGCCACGCATGTTGTTTACAACTAAAGTTGCTAACGCTTCGTTTTCTACGTCTTCAGCAATGATTAGCAATGGTTTGCTCTGCTGCATGACTTGCTCAAGTAATGGCACGATTTCACGGATATTGCTGATTTTTTTATCAACAAGCAAGATATAAGGGTTTTCAAACTCAGCGGTCAAGCTGTCTTGCTTATTTGCGAAGTACGGGCTGATATAACCACGGTCAAACTGCATACCTTCCACGACTTCCAGGGTATCTTCAAAGCTTGAACCTTCTTCCACAGTAATTACGCCTTGCTTACCGACTTTTTCCATCGCTTCAGCAATCAGTTCACCAATTTTGGTGTCTGAGTTAGCAGAGATAGAACCAACTTGAGCGATCGCTTTTGAATCGTCAGCTGGTGTAGATAACAAATGGATTTGCTCAACGGCAGCACGAACGGCTTTATCAATACCGCGTTTCAGATCCATTGGATTCATGCCAGCAGCAACAGATTTCATACCTTCTTGCAAGATTGACTGAGCCAATACGGTAGCTGTAGTCGTACCATCACCAGCGACATCATTAGTGCGGCTAGCAACTTCACGGACCAATTGAGCGCCCATATTTTCAAATTTATTTTCAAGCTCGATCTCTTTGGCAACTGAAACACCATCTTTAGTGATGGTAGGCGCGCCAAATGATTTATCGATAACCACGTTACGACCTTTAGGACCTAGGGTTACACGTACGGCGTTTGCTAGGATATTTACGCCATCCATCATTTGTTTACGGGCATCAATGCCGAATTTTACGTCTTTTGCCATGATAAATTACTCCACTATTATAAGTATGAGAATACAATTGAATGATTTGATAATACGATTAAGAATGTTATTTATTAAAATGAATAAATTAACCTTCTAATACACCCAGTACATCAGATTCTTTCATAATCAATAGTTCTTCGCCATCAACTTTAACCGTTTGACCAGCATATTGACCGAACAATACTTTGTCGCCGACTTTTACATCTAGCGCGCGAGTTTCGCCGTTGTCACGAATCTGACCGTTACCCGTTGCTAATACTTCACCTTGTGATGGTTTTTCTTGAGCAGAGCCAGGAAGCAAGATACCACCAGCCGTTTTTGTTTCTTCTTCTATGCGGCGGACGACAATACGGTCATGTAAAGGACGAATGTTCATCGATATCACTCCAAAAGTTGGTTAGATGAATAAAGGATTTATTTGAGTTAATGGTCTCAAGACTCGTTTTTTACCAATAGTCGGCTTTAATAAACTAATTAACTTTATATAAGTAGCCATTAATCAGCAACAAGTCTTAAGCTTGTTTCAAAAAGTGGGGGCATAACGATTTGGCTTCAAGTGTAAAGCCCAAAAATTTACAAGAAGATTGCTTAAAAATTACTTAAAATCGGTGACGGTACTAATAAAGGTTCGCAATACAGTCACACACTGTCACTTATAAAGACAATTGTAGCGGTTTTAGCAACATTGACTACAAGAGGCACACTGCTCTGTTGATAAAATGCTTGAAAGGCTGAGCAAGGATGACCATTATATATCCTGACGCAGCGATTGACGGACTATCAGTTTGTTTAACAAAAGATGCTTAAATATCAGTATATAAAAGATATCGCTAACCAAATAACTTAAATTATTGCCAAGTAACTAGGCTTAAATAACTATGTTTTAAATAGTTAGGCACATTACGGCATCAAGGATTTGCAATGACTGTATTACATTCTATAAAAAGTAAATTTATGAAAAGCGATGCTGCTAAAACTCAGCATCAGGAACACAAAGCATTGTCCATACTGACTACGGGTGCCAGTATCGCAGCGCTGGGTGCGTTGAGTATGACTGCCCCAACCCTTGCCAGCGCAAAAGCGGTTCAACCATCAAGTGCTGACTATAGCTTTACTATTGAAGATAAATATAAAGGCAGTGCCAATCGCTCTTTGACCAAATCAGGCAATAACTGGAAATACGATGTCAAAGCACGCGTTGCTGGGGTAGCAACGGCTTCGCAAACTAGTGCCTTTACCCTCAATGGCGATAACGTCAACCCTACTCAAGCCAGTACGACTTATAAGCTGTTGGGTGTGGGTCGTACTCATAATTTGAACTTTAATGCGGGTAAAAAGCAGGTTGCAAGCACTTATAAAGGTAAAACCCTTAAGCTTAATATGGCGCAACAAGCTTTTGATGACTTAAGCCTAGAGGTGCAAATTCGCCAAGATTTATTAAATGGCAAATTTACTGGTAACTATTACATGGCAAAACACGATAAAATCGAAAAAACGCTATTTAGAAAATCGGCTAATACGAAGATTACCGTCCCTGCTGGCACCTTTGATACTGTGCGGGTCGACCGTGTACATGATGATGATAGCCGCTCAACCAGCTTTTGGCTCGCGCCAAGTTTAGATTATCTACCCGTTAAGGTCAGTCAAATTAATGATGGCAAAAAGATGGATTTAGAATTGACCAAGCTCAATTAAAGTAAGGCTTATCTATTTTTTACTTCATAGTTCTTAGTTTTATTTGTACTTATAAATAAAAAAGCGGTAGCCCATATTAATTAGGCTGCCGCTTTTTATTGAGCAATTACTTATTACGTCATTAAAGAACTAGCGTGAACGAGGCTTTTTTACCACATTATTCATCGAAGGCAGTCGTTTTAACAGCATAAATAACCAAATATTAATAAATAATAGCAATGCAAAGTCAACAATATAGACCACTATCTCAAGCCAGCTACTGCCATAAACGCGCGTAAACAATACCACGCCGCTAGCGCCCAGATAAACCAACGTCAGCATACTGCCAACCAATAGCGCATAAGGCGAGCGACCACGTAACATCCATGGCGTTAAGATAAAGGCTGGAATGAGCCACAATCCTTGCCAAGCAATACCGCCAATAATATCTGGATGAGTCTGATTAAATAGACTGATAAAAATAGGCAAACCCAGCAGACGATACCCAAGCCAAACTATCCATGTCAACAATAACCACTGCTGCATGGGTGCAATTGGCTTGCCAGCCACGTTTGCATTAATATCAACTTTGTCGTTACTATCAGAAGGGTTCGGCATCAGGGGTATTTATTTCCTAGTTTATATGGTATTGGCTTTATGGCAGTATTGATAGCTAGCGCTTAGCGTTTCCAATCGGCTTTCGCTAACGCAGTGGCACTGACTGCCAAACGATAGCCTTGCGCAATTGCCAGTTCACGCTCGTCATCAGACACCGGTTGATCATGAGCAGCACCGCTGACATGACTAACGCCATATGGCGTACCGCCACGATGAGTGCGATTAAGCGCAGGCTCAGCATAAGGTATACCAACTATCATCATACCGTGATGCATCAGAGGCAACATCATAGTAAGCAATGTCGTTTCTTGCCCGCCATGCATAGAGCCTGTAGCAGTAAATACTGACGCTGGCTTGTTTTGCAAATTACCTGCCAGCCAAACCGTCACTGTACTGTCCCAAAAATATTTCATTGGCGCTGCCATATTACCAAAATGCGTCGGACTACCCAGCGCCAAACCCATGCAATCTTTCAAATCATCCATCGTACAATACAAGTCGCCTTCATCCGGAATGGCAGGTTTACTGGCTGTCGTCTCAGGGGCAACCGTTGGCACCGTACGAATACGCGCGGTCATACCGGCATCTTCAATCCCTTGCGCAATGGCATAAGCAAGCGTTTTGGTCGTACCATAATTAGAATAATACAGTACCAGTACGTACGGCGCGGTTTGACTCATGAGCAACACTTCCTTTTAATATCATAAACAGTCGAATGAATCTGGCAGAGCAAAGCTGGTATTATGCCCGACTCGCAAGCTTACATGCAAATACAGCCTGTGACTCGTCTTGTATTTTTAGTCTTATACTTCCTACCCCGTATTATCAATTTATGATTTTTTGCATTCGACAGGGTCGTTTTGTCCCTTAGCGCCCCACTTTGCATTTCAACACAATTAAGGGGCAGATTATGCGCGCTTTTTTTTGTTACACTGTCGTTACTTCTGGTCTTTTACTCTTGTCCTATTTAGATGGTTGATATGGAAAAATTAATAAAAAAATTCCCGTTTTTACAGAATCATTGGTTTCAGTTTTTACGGTTTTTAACGCGCCATTTTTTAGAAGATAACTGCCAACAAAAAGCAGCGTCGCTCACTTATACCACCATGCTATCTATTGTACCGATAGTGACGGTATTGCTAATGATCTTGTCTTCCGTTCCTGCATTAGCAACGGTTCGGGCACAAATTTACGAAGTCATTTATAGCAACTTATTGCCGCAATCAAGTTTGCAAGTTAGCAAATATATTAATAGCTTTGCGGAAAAATCAACCAATCTAACCGCGATTGGGGCGATGGTGTTATTTGTCACTGCTATTATGACCTTGACAACTATTGAGCGCGCTTTTAACCAAATCTGGCGCGTTGAAGATCGCTCAGGCGGGCTCAAAACCATGCTGCGTTATTGGGCAATTGTGACCTTGGGACCGCTGGTATTAGGCACGGCTTTTATTGTATCAAGTACGGTGCAAAGCTTAAGCTTTTTAAATCAGCAAATCGGCGGCTACGGCATTGATTGGTCGTTTTGGGTACAAGTGGTGTCTATAGTGGTCACTGTCGCAGGCTTTATTGCGATGTATTGGTTTATCCCCAAAGCGCGTGTGCCAGTAAAAAATGCGGCGATTGCTGGGATTTTCGTTGCCATTATGTTTGAGCTGATGAAAAGTCTGTTTGGTACGGTGATGACCAACTTTACTAGTTATGAAGCTATTTATGGCGCCTTTGCTGCGATTCCGATTTTCTTATTATGGATTTATTTGTCGTGGAATTTGATTTTATTGGGTGTCGAAATCAGCTACACCTTGACCATTTTTGAAACTAAAGAGGTCTATCCGCGACATCCGTTGTTAAGTTTGCTCGATATGCTGAACTTGGTGCATACCAACCATTTAGAGGGTAATGATGTGAGTGAGCAAGAGCTGCGCAATGTGCTTGGGCGTAAAGAGTTGCCGAAATGGTACACCTATATCAACTATCTAGAAGACAGTAAGCTGATAGCGATGACCGAAAAGGGCGATTATGTGCTAAAAAAAGACCTGAGTAATATGACCTTATGGGATTTTTATCGTACGCTACCCTATCCGCTGCCGATTAAAGATGAGCTGGATGAGATGAAGCAGGAAAATCAAAAACCTTGGCTAAGCTTATTGGTAGGTCGCTTTGAAAATACAGAAATTTGTGCCAAAGATCAGCTAAATTTGCCTCTAGCCGCTATCTTTGCACGTAGTGAACCTCGCCAAAAATCTCCGGTAGATGGTGAGAAAAACGGCTCTAATCATGAAAATAGCACTCACTCAAAAAGTGAAGTGTCAGAGCTGCGCGCAAAGCGCTTTGATGCCGAAGCTTACGATAAGCATAGTGATGTGGCTTATGACAATCAAAATCATGAAGCCTTGATTCCGGAAGATACGGATAGCAGTATGACTAAAGGGGCAACCACCTCTAGTACGAGCAGACAATCGAGTAAAGGCGACATTATTACTGAAGCGGATAATCCATTAGCCCGTAAGTAATCGGTTTTAACTTCGGTCTTAACTCAGGTTGGTCATAGTATCAGTCAGTTATATATGACAGATACTATGATGATGCTATCGACAAGCTATCGGAGAGTACACAGTGAAACCCAATGCGAAGCATCATTCCTTTAAACCATCTGATTCCATGCGTACTAGTCGCCTTAAGACATTATTACGTCTGTGGTCAACGCAGACCCTGACCAGTTTACCGGAGCGTTTATCAAACCTGTGGCAGCAGCTGATGAGCTCATATTGGTTTATCCCGACAGCTTGTGTGCTTGTTGGCATATTACTTGCGCCACTTTTTGTTTTTATCGATCAGCAGTTTGACCGTGAGACCATCAATGAGGTGACATTTGCCTTTACTGGTGATGATGATGCGGCACGTGCCATTATGACTGCCATTGCTGGCGCCGTATTGGGCGTGGCGGGAACTACCTTTTCCATCACCATTGCGGTGCTATCAATGGCATCATCGCAATTTGGTCCGCGTTTACTGCGCAACTTTTTGACCGATACGCCCAATCAATTTGTACTTGGCGCTTTTATTGGCACGTTTAGTTATAGCCTATTGGTATTAAAAGCGATTCATAAACGGGATGTGTTTTTTGGCGTGCCACAGCTGGCAGTCACCTTTGCCATTATTATGGCGATTATCTGTGCGTTATTATTGGTCTATTTTGTGCAGCATATGGTGCATGCCATTCAAGCATCGCACGTCATTCAAGGGGCGAGTAATGATGCGCTTAAAAATATAAAGTATTGGTATACAGAACATTGCGATCTGCAACACCAGCAGGATATTACTCACCCTGATGTCCAAAATTATCATAATTGGCAAGCCACGGTTATTTATGCGCCAAGCTCCGGCTATTTGCAGCATATTTATATTGAGTCGCTCATTACCTTGGCGCACGACTATGGCGGTGTGGTGCGGCTACATGCTCCTCTTGGTACTTTCGTCACGGATAATAATGTCATCGGCTATTTTTATCAACGACCTGACAGCCATGAAAGCCATGTGCGAAAAACCAAAACGCCGCATTTGGCAGTAAGGTCACGAGCGCCTGATGGGATATTTTGGCAACGACTCGCCAGCTCTATCCATCTTGAATCGCGTCCCGTGTATTCTAATGATATCGAATACAGTTTAGGTCAAATGACAGAGGTGGCAGTACGCGCCTTATCACCGGGAATTAATGACCCAAAAACAGCAGTCAACTGCGTACAATCGCTTACTGCTTGCCTCAGTATCATGATGCGCCGTCAACCACCAAGTCCTTACCATTTTCATATCCTGCACCCTGATGCGGATGGCGATGATACGACTTTGCCTGTAGCTCAACAACGCTTAGCGATATTATCCGTCATTACTAACATGCCACAGATATCGGAATTTATGGACGTCTCTCTTGGTGAGATACGTCGTTATGCCACGGCAGATTTAATGGTATTAAAAGCGCTGTGTCAGGCAATGACCGATTTAAGCTTTTCCTGTGTGAATAATGCCCAGTACCAAACCTTACTCCATGAGCTTATTTTAATTGAACGTGCCGGCATTGAAAATCTGAGCTACGATGAATTGGTCACTGATTTACAAGCCATGTGCACGCAAGCACGGCACTTTATCCAAAATAATAAAGACCATCATCAACACTTTGAATATATCAGTGAGTTTTCTACCTCTATTCGCCACGCGCTACAAGCACAATCAAGCTAAGTAACTTTAACGCAATCTGAGTCCTCTTTATGGCATCTGCAACTGGTCTGACCGTCCTTGATATCAGCGCGATCTTTTTGTCTATTACTGCGTTGTTAACCTATGTCAATCATCGTTTTATTGGCTTGCCGACTACGATTGGGGTGATGGTCATCTCTATTTTATTATCTATCGGCGCGATATTTTTAGGCTTTCTCGGTTTTGATCAATTGATTGATTATGAAATGAGCTTACTGAACCAGCTTGATTTTACCGAAGTCTTACTTGATGGCATGCTTTCTATGTTGCTATTTGCTGGTGCATTACACGTTAATATTGGTGATTTAAGACGCTATAAATTGCCCATTGGCATTCTTGCTTGTTTGGGAACGGTGATATCTGCGGTGCTGATTGCGCTTGGGCTGTATTTTATGCTGCCACTGTTTGACTTTGGACTGCCTTTTATTTGGTGCTTGTTGTTTGGCGCGCTTATCTCGCCGACTGATCCCATTGCAGTCATGGGCATTTTGTCTTCTGCTGGCGCACCCAAAAGCATCGAAACGGTTATTGCTGGCGAGTCGTTGTTTAACGATGGTATTGGCGTGGTTATTTTTGTATTGCTACTGGGCATTTTATCAAGCGGTGATATTCCAACGGCTAATTATGTGGCGCACACGCTTGCGGTTGAAGCCGGCGGTGGTATTGTCTTTGGCTTGGTACTTGGGGCAATCTTATACTACTTACTCAAAAGTATCGACAGCTATCAAGAAGAGGTGCTTTTGACCTTAGCAGGGGTCATCGGGGGCTACGCGCTTGCCAGTCACTGGCATCTGTCAGGACCGCTAGCGATGGTCATGATGGGGCTAATGGTGGGCAATCGCGGGCGCGAGCTGGCGATGAGTGATAAAACGCGCCACTATATTGACCTATTTTGGGAATTGATTGATGAGATTTTAAATGCAATTTTATTTGTTTTAATCGGGTTAGAAGTGGTCATGATTGCCTATTCTGGCAATCTGTTTATTGCAGCAGGTTTGACCATCATAATCGCTCTACTGGCGCGGCTTATCGTGGTCGGTATGACCACTAGAACGTTTAGACACCAACTTAACCTACCAATAGGCGCATGGAAAGTGCTTACTTGGGGCGGGTTACGCGGTGGCATTTCAGTCGCCTTAGTGTTACAGCTGCCGTCAGGTACGGAGCGTGATATTTTATTGGCACTCACTTATGCGGTGGTGGTGTTCTCAATTTTAGTACAAGGCTTAAGTATCGGTAAAGTAGCAAAGACACTTTGTCCGACTGACAAGACAGCAGATTTTTAAAAAACATTCTTAACTCTAAAAAAACCAGCCTTAAGATATTCCTCTTAAGGCTGGTTTTTTATTACTAATATTATTTATGAAGTAATATTCATCAAGCAAATACTTATTTTATATCAATCCTTTACGTTTCATATTTCGATATACCACAATGACGATAACAACATTGAGCAATAATATTGCCCATTTAAACCAGTCAAATGGGCTAACTACCACGTAATACAGCTCAACCGGAATAAAGATGCCGTAACCGATGACGCCAAACCAATATGCCCACGTTTTATCATGCCACAAACCATAGGCTTCGACAAAGCGTAAACTGGCATAAGCAAAAATCAGTAATAAAAAAAGTGTCCAATTTTTACTGGCTTGTTGAGCAAGGTCAACCGCGCTTGCCACTTGAGGTGCCAGCAGCTGACCAAAATAGTGATGCCAAGAGTGCGTTGCTGTTGATAGCCAGTGCTGCATATCTTTATGCCACAGCCACAATGCTACCGCACCAAACAGAGCGCCGATACCTTTGACCACCTCATAAATAGCGACTACTTTAATCGATTCGCTAGCTTCACTGGTCTGAATTTGGCTATCCTCTTGACGAGACAATTTAGTCAAAGAAAGTCTCCACAACACGACCTTGCAAATGCTGATTGAAAAATGGCGTGTTTTTACCATTAGATAACATGGTGTCCGCTGTGACTTGCCAATCTAGATTGGGGTCAACCAAAACGGCTCCACCAATGCGCGCATAATCTGCCTCAATACCCGCAATTTTTGCCGGATTTAGACATATTTTATCTACCAATTGTTCTAAAGTTAGCACCTTATCATGCACAAGCTGACATGCCAGCGCCATAAAGGTATCAAGATTTGAGATACCCGGCGTACTTTCGGCAAACGGTGCTTTTTTCGCGGTACTATTTAGCGGCTCATGATGACTACAAATGGCATCAATTGTGCCATCCGTCAATCCTCGACGCAGCGCTTGCTGATCCGTATTACTCCGTAATGGGGGCAGCACGTACGCTTGGGCATTAAACCCTTCTAAATTATCATCCGTTAAATACAACTGGTGCATCGCCACATCACAAGTAACAGGTAAATTTTTACCTTTTGCCCAGCGCATCAGCTCAACTGAGGATTTGCAGCTCAATTGGCTAAAATGCGCAGCAATGCCCGTCTCTTCCACCATGAGTAACTGCGTTGATAGCGCCACGGTTTCGGCAATCCATGGAATCCCTTGTAGCCCATGATAAGAGGCAATGTAGCCTTCATGCGCCACACCATCTTTTGATAAACTTGGCTCATCAGGGTAAAAGAACACTTTCATACCAAATGTGGCAGCGTATTCAAGTGTCCTTAGTAGCACCAAATCATTCTCAAAGGGCTGACGCGCATTTGAAACGGCAATACAGCCGCCTTTTTTTAGACCAGCAATATTAGAGGGTCGCTCGCCTTCAAGTCCTGCGGTTAAAGCACCCAAAATATGCAGATAAATGCCACCGTCTTCCAATGCGCGCTCACGTAAACCTTTGAGCAGCGAGCCATTTTCTAAAATAGGATTGGTATCGGGTGGAATAACAACATGCAAAAAACCATTGGCACGTGCCGCCTGCCCTTCTGACGCAAGGGTGCCATGCTGTTGTTGACCCGGCTCACGCAGACGCGCGCACAAATCTACAAGCGGTGGTAATAGCCAGGTCTCATGATTGCTTGTCAATTGCTCTAATCGTGCGGTTGCTAGTGGTGATAATGATTCTTTAAATGCTTTTGGAAGTAAGTCGTGCGTATGAATGGCTGAATTCGTGACGTTGGACATGAGCGTTATTACCGTATCAATAAAATGAAATAAATAAGAATAAAGCAGTGTAGCGCGATATTAGGTCAGGTATTAAACACTAGCCGCTTGGTACGCCCGCTGCCCTTCCATCGCCAGCGATAATACCGCCATACGAATGGCGATACCGTTATTCACCTGCGTTAAAATGACTGATTGTGCGCCATCTGCCACACTCGATGCAATTTCAACACCGCGGTTCATCGGTCCTGGATGCATTACAATGGCGTCCGGTTTTGCCAGTGCCATACGCTCAGGCGTAATACCGTAGTGTTTATAATATTCATTTGATGATGCTAAGAGCGGTGAGCCAATGCGCTCATTTTGTATTCTTAGCCCCATGATGACATCACAATCAGTCACGCAGCTGTCCATATTTTCGTATACTTTTACTCCAAAGCGCTCCATACCTTTAGGTAGTAAGGTACGTGGGGCGCAAACGCGGATGTCCTTTACGCCAAGCGTTTGCAGCGCACTGATATCTGAGCGCGCCACACGTGAATGCTTAATATCACCAACGATGGCAACGGATAATTCTTCAAATGGACGCGGTGCCTCGCGGTGAATGGTTAGCATATCGAGCATGCCTTGGGTCGGATGCGCGTGCCAGCCATCCCCACCATTGATAATGGCAATATCAGGAGTCACTTCAGTTGCCATAAAATGTGCTGCACCCGATGCTGAATGACGAACCACAAAAATATCTGCGGTCATTGCCTGCAAATTCCACAGCGTATCGCGTAAGCTTTCACCTTTTTTGGTGCTAGAGCGCTCGATATCAATGTTAAGCACGTTAGCACCCAAACGTTTTTCTGCTACCTCAAAGGTCGTACGGGTACGGGTTGATGGTTCAAAAAATAAATTCATAACCGTACAGCCTTCAAGCTCAGGGCTATTAATCAGCTGACCTTTATCATCAAAAAAAGTTTCAGCCTTGGCAATAATGGCTTGTAGCTGGGCTTTATTTAGCCCTTCAACTCCTAAAAAATGGCGAATACTACCATCCTCATTCAACTGTGGCAGACTTAATGACGTATTTAGTTTTTGATGAATAAGCTCATGATTCGATTGTGGCGTATTTTTTTCAGAATTTGTCATAATAGTCAGTCTTTATCGTTGGTTGAGATGGCTTTTATCAGCGCTATTGATCTGGATTTGACCCAATCATCGTGAGAGATACGACGACATTTCAGTACTTATTTGCTACACTTCACCGCAAAGGAAAAATTGCTATTATAGCTATCGTGCTGGATAGAATCCGTCGATATCCATAATGAAGCGTGGCAAACCTTAGTCAATACGAAAATAATAGAGATAGTGTAGCTGATTTTAGAGTCAGGACAAAGATACTGCGCAGGCTATTTGTGTATTTACCTCAATAGCGCCTGATTTGATTTTTTATTTTGACTTGCTTTAGCCTTTAATATGACAATTTAATTTTGACTTCCCACCCCATTGTTAGCCTCTAATTTATTAGGAACTGTTATGACCACCCTAGCCCATTATTTAAATACCTCAAAAACTGACCCCGCCTTGAGTGACGTTATTACAACCATTACTGATGTGGGTAAGACCATCTCACAACTGTTAAGAAAAGGCGCGTTGGCAGATATTTTAGGTGAAGCGGGCAATCAAAACGTGCAGGGCGAAGACCAAAAAAAGCTTGATGTGCTTGCTAATGATTTATTACTTGATGCTTTGGCGCAAAACCCGCATTGCGCTGGGGTTGCTTCAGAAGAATTAGACCATGCCACGCCTGCCAACGCTGACGGTAGTTTGCTGGTATTATTTGATCCACTTGATGGTTCATCAAATATTGATATCAATATGGCGGTCGGAACGATTTTTTCTATATTACCGTATCACCGTCAAGGTCAAGTAAGTGCCGATAGCGACTTTTTACAAGCGGGCAATCAACAGCTTGCTGCTGGTTATCTATTATATGGTACCTCTACCATGCTTGCTTTGACCGTTGCCGATAACGTCGTTATGTTTAGCCTAGACCCCGATAGCGGCGACTATGTGCTGATTGAAGAAGCCGTACAAATCGATGCCGACACCAGCGAATATGCGATTAATGGCTCCAACTACCGCTACTGGCGCGCACCTATGCAACAATATATCGATGAACTGGTTGCTGGTCATACTGGCGTGCGCGGTCGTGATTTTAATACACGCTGGGTAGCTGCTATGGTGGGCGATGTGCACCGTATCTTATGTCGCGGCGGTCTGTTTACCTATCCTTTTGATACTAAGGATATCAAAAAACCCGGTAAACTGCGCTTGATGTATGAAGCCAATCCCATGAGCCTATTGATTGAACGTGCTGGCGGTAGTGCGACCGACGCTGTAAACCGCATTCTTGATATTGAACCAAACGATATTCATCAGCGCGTTCCTGTGGTATTGGGCAGTAAAAATGAAGTTGAATATGTGAAAAAATTACACGTCCAACATGCCGATGCTTAATATTAGCTTTACCCAAACTGCCTTCAATTTCATTTACTTTTAATTGGTCTGTTATGACACCCTATGCTAATGAGCTGATTACCTCAGATAAAAACCAAACGGTAAAGCTGGCAAAAGCTTTATTGACCCAAGCACGGCAACGTAAAAAATGGGGACAGACTATCTTAGAAGGCGTACATCTAATTGATGCTGGCTTACGTAGTGACTATCCGTTTGTGCACATTTTGCTCTCAGAGTCAGCTCATGCCGATGCTGAGGTGCAGCAGGTGTTAACGCGCCTACCGACCTATACGCCTATTTTGACTTTGTCAGATGCGCTATATGCCAGTATTCGCAGTCTTGGCACCGGCATTGATATTATGGCAATTGTCACTATCCCAGCGCCCAGCTTGCCACTCATTAATGATGACTGCCTGATTTTAAATGACGTGCAAGACAGCGGTAATGTTGGCACATTATTGCGCACGGCAGCGGCAATTGGCATCAGCAATATTCTCTGTACCACTGGTACAGCGCAAGCTTGGTCGCCTAAGACTTTACGTGCCGGTATGGGCGCGCAATTTGCCTTGAATATTTATGAAGGGCTAAGTAATGCTGACATTTTAGATCATGTTAAAGTTCCCCTGTTTGCGACCAGTTCGCATACGGATACAGTGATTTATGAGCATAATTTAGAGGCACCGCTGGCATGGATTATGGGGCATGAAGGTCAAGGGGTATGCGCTGAGCTGATGCAATGCGCAACGCCCATTGCCTTACCACAGCCTAATGGTCAAGAAAGTTTAAATGTCGCGATTGCTGGTGCCTTATGTCTCTATGAAACCTTGCGCCAGCGCCAATATCGCTGATTTTCTACTTGTTAATCATTAGAAATTAAATCTATAAAAAAATCCCGCTATTAATAAGTAGCGGGATTTTTCATTAAAGAAGTGACAAAGCCAAGCCAGTTATAAAATAAAAATTAAAGCTTGCTGGTTAATTCTGGCAATGCTGTGAACAAGTCTGCTTCTAAGAAATAATCGGCAACGCTGGCGATAGGCGAATCAGGGTCATTATTAATAGCAACAATGACCTTAGAGTCTTTCATACCCGCTAGATGCTGAATGGCACCTGAAATACCCGCAGCAATATATAAGTCTGGCGCAACGATTTTACCGGTTTGCCCAACTTGCATATCATTTGGTACGTAGCCCGCATCAACTGCAGCGCGTGATGCACCAATTGCCGCGCCCAGCTTGTCTGCTAATGGCTCGATATATTTAGTAAAGTTTTCACCATTTGCCAATGCACGACCACCTGATACGACGATTGAAGCAGACGTCAATTCTGGACGATCCGATTTTGCCATCTCCTCATGAACAAAGCTTGCTTTGCCCGACTCTTGTACACTGGCAATAGCTTCAATAGTCGCTGAGCCACCTTCAGAAGACGCCGCATCAAAACCTGTGGTACGTACGGTCAATACAATTTTATCTTCAGTCGTTTTGACAGTTGCGGTCGCATTACCAGCGTAGATGGGACGTTCAAAT
Organism: Psychrobacter sp. 16-MNA-CIBAN-0192; assembly: GCF_040309565.1. NCBI lineage: Bacteria > Pseudomonadati > Pseudomonadota > Gammaproteobacteria > Moraxellales > Moraxellaceae > Psychrobacter > Psychrobacter sp. 16-MNA-CIBAN-0192. Next base: position 304,964 of record NZ_JBEOOX010000002.1, on the reverse strand, counting down.
GTCTGCGCATCAACCACTGCCGTGATATCCGAAATCATACTGACATCAAGTAACGCGGCAACACGTGGCATAAAGTTCTTACCAGTTGTGGTCGCAGCCGCTAAAACATGGCTATAACTGCCTGCAATATCGGCAACCAATAACGCGATATTCTCAGCCATTTGATGCTCATAAACAGCATTATCAGCAACCAATACTTTGCTCACTCCTTCCGCTTTTGCAGCTTCCTCTGCTGCTGCTTGGTTGCCGCTGCCAGCAACCAAGACGTGCACTTCATCACCTATTTGCTTTGCTGCGGTAATGGTATTTAACGTCGCCTTTTTTAGACTGGCATTGTCATGTTCTGCATATACTAAAATTGCCATTATTCTTATCCTTAATATATTTGTTCATAGTGTCTTATGGCTTCTCACATAGGACATTAAGCTTTTGTAATCCTATGCAAACAATCGCAATCGATTAAATGACTTTCGCTTCATTACGTAGCTTATCAATCAATTCATCAACTGATGCAACCTTAATGCCAGCCTTGCGTTCAGCAGGCGGCACGACTTTTATAATTTCTTGTTTAGAAGTCATATCGACACCAAAGTCAGCAGGCGTTTTTTCATCAAGTTGTTTTTTCTTTGCCTTCATGATATTTGGTAGCTTAGCGTAACGCGGCTCATTGAGACGCAAGTCAGTAGTAATCACCGCTGGTAATGCCAATGCTACAGTTTGCAAACCACCGTCTACTTCACGAGTAACGTTAACTTTATCGCCTTCAACTTTTACTTCTGAAGCAAAAGTGCCTTGACCAATACCCATAAGGGCAGCTAGCATTTGCCCTGTTTGATTATTATCATCATCAATGGCTTGCTTACCCAATAGAATAATATCAGTAGCTTCTTGCTCAGCAATGCTCTTTAGAATCTTAGCCACTTGTAGCGGATAAGGCTTCGCATCTGTTTGTACTAACACGCCACGATCAGCACCCAATGCCAATGCGGCACGGATTTGTTCTTGCGACTCTTTTGGTCCGATAGAAACCACAATAATCTCATCGATAACGCCTGCTTCTTTTAGACGCACCGCTTCTTCCACAGCAATCTCATCAAACGGATTGATAGACATTTTAGTGTTCGTTAAATCAACGCCCGACTGATCTGCTTTCACACGAACTTTAACGTTATAATCTATGACACGCTTAACCGCGACTAATGCTTTCATACGTCCCTCTTTTATTAATGTTATGAATTAAAAATCTCTCAATGCAATCCAACTGACTTTTTATTAGACCTTGCTATCTTGCGTGACCATACCCTTAAGGTCAAGACGATGCCGTGAATAATGCGTCATAAATTTATTAACACAGTGTTAAAAAATAGCATATTGACTGCGATTTGACGGCAATCGTTATAACTAGCGATTAAGCTCTTTAATTTTGCCATCCCTTTTGTAACATTGCTCACAGCTTTTATATTTAAAGTTTTGTTGTTATTTTTGTTATTACAGTGCAGAACTATTTAAAACGTATAGCATATCCCTTTAGCGCTCAATACAATAATAATTGTTGGATACTAATAATGATGATAATGCAGTCATGTAGAAGGTACGATTAAGAAATTTAGGCACAAAAAAAGCAACCTGATAAGAGGTTGCTTTTTTTCTACAATCTAACAATATTTTTGTTTTTTTAACAAACAAAGTAATCAATGCTCTTTGTTAATTTTGCTTATAAGTATTAGTTAATAGATTAACCGATACTTATAGTTTGCAAAATTAGATAGCTTCGATTTGCTCAGCTTGTGGGCCTTTTTTGCCATCACCTAAGATGAAAGACACTTTTTGGCCTTCGGCTAGAGTTTTGAAGCCGTTACCTTGGATAGCGCTGTAGTGAGCGAATACATCTTGGCCGCCGTTATCTTGAGCGATGAAACCAAAACCTTTAGCTTCATTAAACCACTTTACAGTGCCTTCAACTTTATCTGACATAAATTTTCCTAACTCTTTAACTGTTGGTGAGACGTATGTCGTCACCGATTAATTGATATATATCCGTTCAATTCCTAAGCATCTGCTTAACCTAGCGTCATTATATTCAACAAAGTTATAAGGAGTTTTGGTCTGGAATCCAATGGATACAAGGCTAGTATAGCAGTTTTTTCTAGCAATGGAACATTAAATTGAGTGTTTTTGTAATTAATTTATGGGTAATTTGTACGACTTATGTTCATAATAAAACATATTGTCCAAAAGCTTATCTTGGCTCTAAATTTTATAATACAAATAAAATTAAGCTTTTAAGCACTAACGCTATACACAGGCATTTCGAATTAAATCATAATTATTTTCGTTAAGGAACATAAATCGATAAATTATTTATAACATCTCTTATTTAATAAATAGTATTTTTTTACTAAATAGCAATCGCAAACCAAGACTGAGTAATGACTAAAATACACAATATAAAGAAAACAAGCGCAAAAGATTGGCTATAAGCAATGTACTTCGGCGGTACGATTAAATCCGCCGGGGAATCAGGAATACCGCGGCGCTTAAGCAATCGCGTACCATAAATCCAGCCAAAGACGGTATAGATACCATAAGCTGCCGGTACTACTATAGCTAAAGGCGTAAAATCAAGCATATAAAGCATGACCGTAGAGACAAAAAACCATGCGGTATCTATTAACGAGCATATCTGAAAAAAGGCTGACTTGGGTAATTTCCCGCCATTACGTTTAAGCATGCCCCCTTCTATCCAAATAAGAGTGGCAACGATGGCACTAAAAACAAGATAGGCGAATTGCGGCGTTAGCCACTGTGGAAAAGACATTGACAACATTGACACGATATAACCTATATTTAGAATAAAAAAGGAGCAGAAAGAAGTATTTCTATTTTAGGAGCATTTACCGGCTTTTATATGGGCGCTTAACAATTCTTTTCAAGTCCAATATCTGATTTAGGTTAAAGCAATCAAAGCAGTAGAGAATATAATAAGTTATAGCAGCTCTGTTTATTTATTTATAGAATGGCAGAGGCAATAAAAAACCCACGCTATACTATGATAACGTGGGCAACTGTCTATTTTTTATCATAAATGACAAGGTAATAGCTAAAAATTATTCTTAGTTTTTATCTTTATCAATGATTTTGTTACCACCAATCCATGGCATCATACCGCGCAATTTAGCGCCAGTGACTTCAATTTGATGCTCAGCATTGTTACGACGACGAGCCGTCATTGATGGATAGTTGGTCGCACCTTCAGAGATGAACATCTTCGCGTATTCACCAGATTGAATACGTTTTAGCGCATTACGCATCGCTTCACGTGATTGCTCATTGATCACTTCAGGACCAGTTACATATTCGCCATATTCAGCGTTGTTACTGATTGAATAGTTCATATCAGCGATACCGCCTTCATACATTAAGTCAACGATAAGCTTAAGCTCATGCAAGCACTCGAAGTATGCCATTTCTGGTGCATAACCAGCTTCAGTTAAGGTTTCAAAACCCATTTTAACGAGCTCAACGGCGCCGCCACATAGTACTGCTTGCTCACCAAAAAGATCCGTTTCAGTTTCGTCTTTGAAGGTAGTTTCGATGATACCTGAGCGACCGCCACCAACACCAGCAGCGTAAGATAGCGCTAATTGTTTGGCTTGACCAGAAGCATCTTGGTAGATAGCGATAAGATCAGGAATACCACCACCTTTCACGAATTCATTACGTACGGTGTGACCAGGTGCTTTAGGAGCAACCATAATGACGTCAAGATCGCCACGTGGCTCTACTTGGTTATAGTGAATGGCAAAACCATGAGCAAAGGCAAGAGTTGCGCCCTCTTTGATGTTAGGTTCAATCTCGTTTTGATAGAGCGCTTTTTGGAACTCATCAGGCGTCAAAATCATGACGACGTCAGCTGCTTTTACGGCATCGGCAACTTCAGCAACTTTTAAGCCAGAATTTTCAGCTTTTTTCCATGAACCTGAGTCAGCGCGTAGACCAACGGTCACATCCACACCAGAGTCTTGTAGGTTCAATGCATGCGCATGACCTTGCGAGCCGTAACCGATAATAGCTACTTTTTTGCCTTGGATGATAGATAAATCACAATCTTTATCGTAAAAAACGTTCATAGGTAGAGTCCTTTTCCTCAATCATGGAGAGCCATGGGTAGTTAATACTTGTATCACCATCCTTTTAAAAAACCGGTGATAGAAGCGTCATTTTAAATTTGAAATAAATAGTTTTATGTATAATAATTTTTCACCCTTCATGCTTTTATCATTCAAGCACGAACGGCAAAGCGGATATTATACACTAAGGGTTTTTTCACCGCGTGCAATACCAATCACGCCTGAGCGAACCACTTCTAAAATACGTTCGCGCCCAATCACGTCAATAAAGCCATCAAGCTTCGCAGTATCACCAACGATTTGAATGGTGTATAAATTAGCATTCACATCGACAATTTGCGCACGAAAGATATCAGCGCTGCGTTTGATTTCATCACGACTACTGCCTGTAGCACGCACTTTAATGAGCATCAATTCGCGCTCAACGTGGACAGTCTCTGATAAATTTAATACTTTGACTACTTCAATCAATTTATGCAGTTGCTTAGTGACTTGCTCAATTTTCTCAGGTGAGGTAATAGTAGTCAAGGTTAAGCGTGAAATAGACGGATCTTCTGTAGGCGCAACATTTAGCGTTTCAATGTTATAACCACGCTGAGAGAATAAACCGATCAAGCGCGACAACGACCCCGCTTCGTTTTCCATTAATACCGAAATCAGATGTTGTTGTTGCATTAGGTACGCTCCCCTTTTGATAACCACATATCACGCATCGTTTGCCCTGCGATTTGCATCGGATATACATGCTCATTACGATCGATATAAACGTCAATAAATACCAATTTGTCTTTCATCGCCATGGCTTCCGCCAATTGTGCTTCCATGGTTTCAGGGTCGGTAATTTTAATACCGACGTGACCATAGCTTTCGGCTAATTTAACAAAATCTGGCAACGAGTTCATATAAGACTGAGCGTGACGACCATCATAAAGCATATCTTGCCACTGCTTAACCATGCCTAATTGCGCATTGTTTAAGTTCAATATTTTAACAGGTAAATTATACTGCAAGCAGGTAGACAGCTCTTGGATATTCATCTGAATAGAGCCTTCACCGGTGATACACACCACATCGCGTTCGGGATTAACAAGCTTTGCTGCCATCGCATACGGTAAGCCAACGCCCATCGTACCCAAACCACCTGAATTTAGCCATTGACCCGGCTCTTTATAGGTGTAATACAGCGCAGCAAACATCTGATGCTGACCGACATCACTGGTAATAATCGCATTACTGTTAGTCACTTTATCTAACGCCTGTACCACCGCTTGTGGCTTAATGCCGTGCTCTGTACTGGTGTCATAACGTAAGCCATGACGCTTACGCCATTCGTTAATTTGTGACCACCAATCGTTAAGCGCTTGCTGATCCAGCGTCTTATCTTCACCGATAATCTGTAACATATCTGTCAGGACTGACTTAACATCACCAACGATAGGAATGTGAGCTAAGATGGTTTTTGAGATAGACGTCGGGTCGATATCGATATGAATAATGGTCGCATTTGGACAGAATTTTTTCACATTATTGGTCACGCGGTCATCAAAGCGCGCACCGATAGCAAGTATAACATCCGCATGATGCATGCTCATATTGGCTTCATATCTGCCATGCATGCCTAGCATGCCTAAGAACTGAGCATCATCACCTGGGAACGTACCCAAACCCATTAAGGTATTGGTAACCGGCAGATTCAAGCGATGCGCAAGCTCAGTCAGCTCTTCGTGCGCTTTGCTCCAAATTACACCACCACCCGCATATATTACTGGACGTTTGGCTGCTAATAAGGTTTCAACCGCTTTTTTAATCTGACCACTATGACCACTTATTGACGGCTGATAAGAGCGTACAAAGACCTCTTCAGGGTAGCTGTAAGCAAATTTCTCATTGGGCGCTGTCATGTCTTTAGGGATATCAATCACGACCGGACCTGGGCGACCAGACTCGGCAATATAAAATGCCTTTTTAACAATTCCTGGGATTTCGCTGGCGTGACGTACCTGAAAGCTGTGCTTCACGATGGGACGCGACACGCCTATCATATCTGTTTCTTGGAACGCATCTTCACCGATTAAGCTCGTCGGTACCTGTCCTGCAATTACTACCATAGGAACAGAGTCCATAAAGGCAGTAGCAATCGCAGTTACGGTATTGGTTGCACCAGGACCTGAGGTCGCCAGCACCACACCCGCATCACCAGTGACGCGCGAATAAGCATCTGCCATGTGACCGGCGGCTTGCTCATGGCGCACTAAGATATGCTCAATATTATCTTGTTGGAATAATGCATCATAAATATGCAGAACTGCACCACCGGGATAACCAAAGATGTATTTGACACCTTGATCTGTCAGTGCTTGTACCAACATCTCAGCGCCAGTCATCATAACTGGCTGGTTAGTAGCTTCAGCAAGCTGCTGTTGTTTTTCACCGAAATTTTTGGCAGCATTACCCGTTTGGGTATGACCTGTCATGTTCGGACTTTGCGTAGTTTGCGTCACTGTCGTCACCTTATCCCTATCAAAAATGTATGCTATTAATGTCAAAGTCGTTGCTTACTTCGGCAACAAGCGGCTTTAACTCAGCAATTTATATGGTCAATGAGGTAACATAGATTTAACAGAATACGATGCTAAGATATGAACATATCTTTATAAGAAAGGCTTATTACTTGCAAAAATACAGATTGCAGTGAATACAGCTAGAAACCAAGAAAGGATACGTTTAATAATCGGTAGGATAAGAATAACAATTGATAGAGACTATTTATTAAAGTCATGGTATAGACCATCACCTCAACCCTATATTTGAAACCTAGTTACTTACTCATCACTAATGGTTATAAGTATGAGCCTTACCTGAAATTATAACGTTTAACACCAACATCCTGTTTAATGCATTCAAAATAATAAGTTTATCTTAGTCATTGTAGACCGATAAGTCCGGAAACAATGGGTACAATAGCGCATATTTTGGCTATCTTTATTTGTTGTACCCCTGTCACAAAGAGGATAATCTTAATCCATCTACCGATAAGTAGACCGATAAGTCTCATCTTCAAGTGCAGCGACAATATTATAAAAGTCGCTCACTGACCAATCAACTGCTATTATAGTCGGTGGTTTGACCCTTATTGTCAAGAAAAACTTATGAAACCTGTGCCTAACTAATGGTTATGAAATAATATACATTCATAATTATTTTTTGGTAGAATATTGTTTGTTAGTTTTTTTTATAATTGCCAGCAAAAGCGCTATTTTTATCACGTCATACTATGTTTACGCTGACCTCTTAAGAGTGCTTTTCTACCCCCCTTTTTAAAGCCACAAGGATTGTCATCATCGCACACTTTATTTTAAAAAATAGGCTCACAAAGTTACTGCTTACTGTCAGTACTACGTGTCTGTTGGCGCTTACCATGCACGCCAGCCATGCCATTCAAGTTTATAAATCTATTGGTGCTCATGGTGAAGTAAAATATAGCCAGTATCCACCGCAAAATAGCAAAAAAATTGAGGTGATTGAGTTCCGTAGTGATGGTCGCCAAACGGATACTGGTAAAATGGCAGGTAAAACCAATGCTACCCAAAATGTACCGACACAGTCTCCTGAAGACCAGCGCGTGGCACAATTGGAAGCCCGGATTCAGGAACAAGAGGCCAACGCCAACGCCCAGCGCTGCCAATCTCTACGTAATAACCTAACCAACCTAAGTGTAGGTGGACGGATCTATGAAATGGACGATAATGGCAAACGTCAATATCTTGACAGTCGCGAAATTGAAGTCAAACGCGAGCGCGTCCAGCAAGCCATCACGCAGTATTGTAGTTAAGTTGAAAACATAAAGCTTAAGCCTTGATAAGTCCGACACCTTGCTCCTTGATCATCAATACTCTTAAGCTTTATGTAATTAAAAATCTATTCATAATACTGTAATTTTGTTCATAAGATGACGTATCGCTACGGGCATATCTTGTGCTTGTAGCCCACGCTGTCCGATAGTAAAATGAGTTCGTTGTTGCTCATTATGCGATACTTGGCAATCTGCTGCATCTCTTACTAAGCTGTCCCCTGCCAGACCATGTATCAGGACAGCTTGAGACAAACTGCGCTGTTCATTTACCAAATCTTGCTGAGCAAGCAATCCTACAATAATACCTGATAAGACATCTCCCATCCCAGCCGTTGCCATGCCAGCATTGCCAACGCCGCAAACGTATAGCTGACTCTGCACTGCAGATTGCTCTAATATTAAAGAACCTGCACCTTTAAGCACCCAATTCCCACCATATAGTTGAGCGCACTGAGAAATAGCAACCAAGCGATTTGCTTCTATAGCCTCTACTTCTGTATCAAGTAATTTTGCCGCCTCTCCACTATGCGGTGTTAAGCAAACCTCATGTTCGATAGCATATTTTTTCAGATCGCTTACGAGCGAGTTTTTATTATTGTGTAAGGTTGCCAGATGATAAAGACCATCGGCATCGATGATGATAGATTTTTCACATAATATTGCCGCTCGAATATAATCCACAAATAATATTTCTGCTGCCTTATCACGCCCTAAGCCCATCCCAATAGCTATTACACTTGCCTCTTGAATCAGGTGTTTTACTCCAGCTTTATCGTGTAAATCAATCGTCATGGCATCTGGTAATGAGGTCAATAATGCACCATGAAAAGCGTGGTGACAGGCGACGGTTATTTTACCCGCACCTGTTGCCATAGCGCTTGAGGCAGATAAAATCGCCGCACCGCCCATTCCTTGCGAGCCACCCATTCGATTACCGCCGATAATAAGGACATGCCCATAGCTGCCTTTATAGCTATTCTGCCGACGTGCAGGTATTGGTCTTGCCCTTGTCAATAACATTGCTGTCGGCACTACTTTAGAATCATAAGGTATCAGCGGTATATCAATTACTGTACCCGCATGGTCCATTCCATCTTTTGTATGCAGCCCAAATTTACGAGCAATAAGACACAAGGTAACGTCGGCTTGTATGGCCACTTGGTCATAAACCTGACCCGTTGACGCCACAAGTCCACTCGGTATATCGAGAGCAACTACCCACGCTTTATCAGCTTTTGCAAAGTGATTAAAACTTGTGATAGCTTGTTGATAAATACCTATAGGCTTACGGTCAAGCCCAATGCCAAAGAGCGAATCGATATAAACTTCTGCATAAGGTAATCGGCTTGTTGATGTAGATAGACTTGGATTAGCGCTAGTGATTTCAGTATCTTCGAAACGTTGATAAGGGCAATTTGCATTAATCGCCATTTGCTGCGCTTTTCTTGTATCGGATATAGTTATTAAATGGCTTTCTCTAGCAATTTGCTCATTTATCTCAGCCTCACTGACAATTTCATCACTTTCAGTATCATTTTGACCCACTGTAATGACCTGTGCCTGCCAACCTGCTTGCTGCAAATATAGGGCGACCAGCCAGCCATCACCGCCATTATTACCATTACCTACCCAAATATAGGCATGTGGCGGCTGTTCTCTATTATCTTGCTGATAGCAGTTGCGATGAGATATGTCTATAACATGAGAATTGTACATTTTAATAATATGCTGGCTCATTTGCCAGGCTGCTTGCTGCATTAGCGCAAAGCTACTATATCCTTGAGCAAACCACGCCTGCTCCATCGCATAAATTTGCTCACTACTATATAACGCCACAGCGTTAGTTGCAGCTGATGAGGAAGAAGTAGAATGGTTATATCTCTGCATACTCAAACCTCTAATATTGTCTGCTGTTTTAGTCAATTGTTAGCATTAGCCCAGCAAAACTTGCCTCATTTAATGCCATTTTAACCACGATTTTTTGTTTTTTACTTTTGCATGCTAGCTTATCTGGCTTATTATAGTCACATTCATCTCAGCCTGTTTTGACCCCTATGACTATAAAATCCGTTTCAAAAAAATCTTTAGCTATTACAACGGCTGAAACTTTAATCTTTAATACGCCTATTGATGTGAAAAATTGGATTAAATTACAAGCGCAAAGTTTAGGATTTGCCGACTGCGGATTTTTATCAGTACACCATCCTTTATTTGCTGAACAAATCACGCAGCTACAATCTTGGCTTGATAAAGGTTACGAAGGACAATTGCAATTTATGCATAATAATCATGAATTGCGCGCCAATCCTGAGCAGCTGGTCGAAGGCGCAAAAACCATCATTAGTGTACGTATGGATTACCTTACCCAAGCGCCAACACCGCGTACTGTCAGCGACAATAGTCATCCTAATAGTGCCATCATCGCCCGCTACGCCCGTGGTCGCGATTATCACAAGACCATGCGCAGCCGCCTCAAACAGCTTGCCCTAGATATTGAAGCCATGCTTCCTGAATGGCAACACTTAGATATTGGGCATAACACTGATTTTATATTTCGTCCCTTTAGTGATTCAGCACCTATTTTTGAGCGACCAATAGCAGATGCTGCGGGACTTGGCTGGACTGGCAAACATACTTTGCTACTTAATAAGCAAGCCGGTTCGTTTTTTGTGTTGGGCGAGCTCTTTATTAGCTTGGAGTTGCCTGACGATAAGCCTGTTGCTTCTCATTGTGGTAGTTGTAGCGCTTGTATTGATATCTGTCCCACTCAAGCGATAGTCGCGCCTTATGAGCTGAATGCTGCTGCCTGCATCTCTTACCTCACTATCGAGCATAAAGGGACGATAGATATCAAGTATCGCCGTGCTATCGGTAATCGAATATTTGGCTGTGATGATTGCCAACTGATTTGCCCGTGGAATCGTTATGCAAAAATAACCGCAGTCGAAGATTTTGCGCCGCGCCACAATCTTGATAATAGTGACTTAATCACCTTATGGAACTGGGATGAAGAAGAGTTTTTACAGAAAACGCAAGGTAGTCCTATTAGACGTACAGGTTATATTAGTTTTTTAAGAAATATTGCTATTGCCTTGGGTAATGCAACGGGTCAGCAATATCATATTGACCAGCTACGCTTTAAGCTTGGTATGCATGATGACACACTTGATGAGCATATTATTTGGGCAATAAAAGAACAAGAAATGAAAATAAATAATACTAAAAAAAGTTAACCAATAACAATGCCAGAATAATATTTTGCGTTATTTTAGACCTTTTATTCTCTGGTACTAAAACCATAAAAAAGCCCTTCTACCATGTAGAAGAGCTTTTATTACAACTTATTTTAAAATCACGTTCTTTACCATAAAAGATAAAAAGACGTCATATTATGGCTTTGGAATGCGTAGTACTTGACCTGGATAAATTTTATTTGGGTCAGATAACATAGGTTTGTTCGCTTCAAATATCTTCATATAATCATCAGTGCTGCCATATACACTTTGAGCAATCTTAGACAAGCTATCGCCAGATTTTACCGTATACATGGTTGATTCCGGTGCATCTTCTTCGATGCTAATATTATCAATCACTTTAGCAACATGCTGAACATTACCAATCGCGATAATAGCTTTTTCACGATCTGCTTGGGTTCTCGCTGAACCACTAATTTCTGCTGTATCAGTCGTGCCATTATATTTTACTTTTAAATCACTAATATTAAGATTTTGCTGTTGAATTCGGCGTAATAAGATATTAGCTACTGATTGCGCACTAGGCTCGCTTTCTTTCACTGGTGTACTGGTAGAAGCGTTGGTTTCTACCTTTGCTTGATGTTTAGCATCATCACGATTAAAAATCTTATCACCAATATCTTTTGCAAAACTGAAAACACCCATGTAATACCCCTTTACTTTTATTATTCATCATTGTTGTTAGTTATAATCAAAATATGGTAATGCATTAACTTAATAACATATCTAATTTATTAATTATTAAACCTTGTGCTTACCACTGCCAAAAAGTATACCAAAGCTAAAATTTTTTTATAGTAATCGTATGTTGAGTAATGTTGTATTCACGTGGTCTATGTTAATAGAATTTAATCTTTCTTAAGAAATTGATAATACTATATACGTGACTAACTCAATTGAAAATCTTATAAGCGCTTAATAAACACAAGGAATTTCAAAGCAAAAAAAACCGTCTATCTATTAAGATAAACGGTTACAAACACAGCTTATAACTTAACTTCATACTATAAAAGTATCAAAGATAAATTATAGTTGTGCTTGTACATAATCAACAGCTTTTTGAACAGTGGTCAATTCAGCTGAATCTTCATCAGGAATAGTGATACCAAAATCACTTTCGAATGACATAACAAGCTCAACCAAATCTAATGAATCAGCGCCAAGATCTTCCATGAAAGAAGATTCGTTTTTAACGTCTTCAATGTTCATACCCAATTGCTCTGCAACTGCTGACTTCACTCTTTGTTCAGTATCATTACTCATATGTGTTACTCCTATTTATTAATTTAAAAAAACCATAAAGTTATAGAATTACTTGACTGCCAATCAGACCATTTAACAGTTTTAGTCTGAGCATATTATTATGTTATAACAGCTTTGGCAGCCATTGAATGCATACTATCAGTAAATAATAATAGCAGTCTTTAATAAAAAAGTATCCAGTATTATAGCACCGTTGATTATAGTTTACACTCGTTCACACAGTTTTTTATTATCGAAGTGTAACGTTTTAATTCATGTTACATGTACATACCACCGTTAACAGGAATAACGGCTCCAGTAATATAACTGGCTTCATCACTGGCTAAAAATGATACAGCTGCAGCGATATCTTCAGGCTGCCCCAAACGACCGATTGGCACAGCATCCAGCATCGAATTTAGTAGACGCTCATCAAGCTCATCAGTCATGTCTGTTTCAATAAGACCTGGTGCAACACAATTAATCGTTACCTGACGTGATCCTATTTCGCGGGCAAGCGTACGGCTAAAGCCTTCTACGCCAGCTTTAGTCGCTGCATAGTTTGACTGTCCAGCGTTACCCATTTGCGCAACCACTGAGCTGATATTAATGATGCGACCACGGCGGGCTTTCATCATGCCACGAACTGCGCGTTTACTCATGCGATATATAGAAGTCAAATTGGTATCAATAACATTTTCCCAATCATCATCTTTCATACGCATCAGCAGACCGTCTTGGGTAATACCGGCATTATTCACTAATACTTGTACCGCGCCGTAGACACTTTCAATCTCTTCGAACAGCTTATCAATCTGTGCACTATCACGGACATCCAATACGCGTCCAATACCGCCCGCATCATGTAGGTAGCCATCAATAAGAGCAGCGCCTTTTTCAGTAGTGGCAGTACCAATAACAAAATGACCTTCTTTAGCAAAACGCTTTGCAACGGCTTTACCAATACCACGGCTGGCACCAGTGACTAAAATAATCGTACGGCTCATGATAATACCTCTATTAATTTGTCGAGTCGGGCAGGTTTGTCAATAGGATAGCTAATAATAGGTTGGGCTTGACGTTTTGCCAAGTTGCTAAGTACATTGCCACTACCACATTCAATCAAAATATTAATTTGTTTGTCAGATAATGCTTGCATGGTTTGTGACCACAATACCGGTTCACTCAACTGCTCAGTCAATGCCTGCTTAACCCCTTGAATACCTGTTTCAACGCGCGCATGACGATTTTGAATGACCGGAATAGTCGCTTGATCAAATTTAATAGCAGCCAACGCTTCAGCAAGCGCACTGCTAGCAGGTTTCATCAATGCACAATGTGACGGTACACTGACCTTTAACGGAATGGCTTTTTTGCCCGTATTCTGTACTTTATCAATCACTGCATTAACGCCCGCTGCATTGCCTGATATCACCACTTGTCCTGGACTGTTAAAGTTCGCCGCGCCCACTACCGCACCTTCCACATGCTCAGCTGCCTGCTCACATAAAGTCTCAACTCGACTATCTTCGAGCCCCAACACGGCTGCCATCGCTGTATCAACGTCTATCACTGCTTGCTGCATTAACTGTCCGCGCTTATGTACCAATTGTACTGCATCAGCAAAAGAGAGTACACCAGCGGCACATAACGCGCTATATTCTCCTAAAGAATGACCTGCCAAATAACAAGGCACGTGCGTCAACTTATCTTCTAGAATACGCCACAGAGCGATACTGACTGTCAATAATGCAGGCTGAGTATACTGGGTTTGATTCAGTTGCTCTTCATCTTGGCAAATTGCCCACAAATCTTCGCCAAGCGCTGAGCTAGCCTCAGCAAAAGTTTCATGAATTTGTGGATATACTTCAGCAAGTTCAGCTGCCATATTGACCGCTTGTGAACCTTGCCCAGGAAAGATAACCGCAATGCGAGGTGGCTGTGTTATTTTTATATCAGGTACAGATGCCATAGCCCATATTCCTTAGATGAATTGGAGAGGTACTGAGAATAAATAAAACGATATTTTAAAAGAACTGTCTAGAAAAAGAGCTCTCTAGAATTAGCTGGAGTCGAACAAAAATGGAGTCCTAAACATTATTGCAGAAAATTAAACTCACAAAAAAAGCCAAGTCATCCAGCCACATAATATATGATAGCGAAATAACTTGGCTTTTGTTAGCTTAACATTTACCGTCTACTAGCAACAGATTAGAATTGTTATGGCTCATATTGGCTACCACTGCATTCCTAAATCCCCTACTGTATAGTGATAAATTAAGCCTCTTGACTAACTTTGAACAATTGACGACCACGGTAAAAACCATCTTTAGTCATATGATGACGACGATGTTTTTCACCTGTAGTGGCATCAACGCTTAGTTCAGCCACAGTCATATGGTGATGTGAACGGCGCATGTCACGACGTGAACGGCTTTTGCGGCTTTTTTGAACGGCCATGATATAGCTCCTATACTTAAAGGGATAAGCTTGAAATTCAGCTTTAGACGATACTGACACAGGCTATCTAATCACAACAACCTAAGCCTTACGCATCATTAAATTATTTGATGTGCCACGTGCAATAAAAATCCAATTAAATCTAAACTCTATGGATAATTTGATCAATCGGGTTTTATTAGCAAGTATGCAATAAATCGGCCATTATACGCAGGTTTGCAGCAATAATAAACCCCCATTTTATGCTTCTCATGAAAGCTTATCGCCCAAACCTATCTAGGCAGATTAAAATCCTATCTGACAGGGTACTAAATACTTAACATCAATTAGATAATTTACCTTTTAAAGACAATAAAGCAGCAAAAGGATTTTCCTCTTCCTCTTCTTCTGGTAAGTCTCCTACTTGCGCAACACTCATCTCACAATCGTCATGCTTTGGGGCGAGAGGTGTTTTTAACAATATTTCATCTTCAATAATATTCTTAAGTAGCAATAAATTCTCAGGTGTCCGATCACTGACCACTTCTGACAACAATAAGAAATCTTGTTCGTCATTAACGAGGCGAACTTGGCTTTCATCTTCAAATAAGGCAATATCATGATCATCGGATAAATCAATATTAATCGGTTGCAAACAACGTTGACATGTCAACCATATTGCGCCGGTAACGGTAAAGGTAAGATACAATACATTATTACGACGGTATAAATTTACTGAAATTTCTAAATTTGACTGCTCATGCTCGTCATTCAATGCAGGAAGCAGACGATCAAAAGACAATGGCGCTACTGGACCGAACCATTCAAAACCAGTATCCGCCCATTTATCCAAAGGCAAATACTCAGGAACACTGAATAATGAAGAGGTTTTAGTATCGTCAGCGCGAACCGCTGATGGTTTGTTTGCTGGAGTGCTAGACATACGCGGCCTCATTGATCAAAAACGATGTATAATATTGCCAGTCATACTAACGGAAAGTGCCTTATTGCGCTAGCGCTAGTATGTTAATATTTTTTCTACTAAATATATAGAACACTTTGCTTTACAATTTCTTATTGGTTAAATATTTACTTATGATAACGTCTCTCACTCAGTCTAACTTCGCAAATTTACTATCGACTATTGAACGCAAAAATTTATTTTCGTATCTAGAAAAACGACAAAGTAAAAAAAGCAACCTGACTGATGGCAGCATTAATGTTGAAACTGACGCTCAATTAAGAAAGCTGTCGTTACAGTGGCAATATCTAGTCAATCAGCAACCTACTCACCTCTCAAAAGAATTAGTCAAAAAATGTGGATCGGTCAAACAGAACTTAGCTGAGGTCGCTATACATGGTAATTCTTCAGTTAAAGATAGCGAACAAGCAATGACAGACTGGCTAATTATATTATTTAATCATTTATTTAATCATAAACAAGTGATATTAGTTCGTGGTACTTGCGAGCCAGAATACTTCCCTGCACAGAATAACCAACCTGCAAGAATTGAGTTTGCTCATGGTTTTTTTGCCAGTGCACTGCATGAAATAAGCCATTTTTGCGTGGCAGGTCCACAGCGCAGACTGCTTCCTGACTTTGGCTACTGGTATGCAGCTGATGGACGTTCAGCGGCTCAGCAACAAGCATTTGAGCGTGTTGAAATTAAACCACAAGCTTTAGAGTGCTTATTTACCTTAGTCTGTGGACGCCTTTTTCAGGTGTCACAAGACAATCTATTTGCAGATTTTGATACTAGCGCCAGCACCTTTGCTCAGGATGTTTACCAACAAGCCCAAACCTATCTTGCTAAACCAGACACCCTACCGCCTGACGCTAAAACTTTGCTACATGGTTTATTAAAAGTTTGCAAAACTTCTTAGCCTATCTGCCAATATGACTGGTTCTCTACTCACAGTAATGCCTTAACTATAAACTTATATTTGCTTTACGCTATACTATCTAGGAATAGCAGTAGTTTACACATTAGCAAAGCTAATAATATCTATATTAAAAGCATTTTATCATCATATCTTTAATAACCAAAATCTAATAATTATAAAATAAGGAATTGTTATGCAAATATTTTATATTCATCCAGAAAACCCACAGCCACGTCTGATTGAACAAGTGGCAGAATTGTTACGCAAGGATCAGTTAATCATTTACCCAACGGATACTAGCTACGCTTTTGGCTGTCGCTTAGGTGCAAAGGATGCGTTAGAAAAACTTAAACGTATCCGTGAACTTGATGATAAACATCAATTTACCTTACTATGTCGTGACTTAAGTGAGATTGCCAATTATGCTGCAGTAGACAATGTGCAATTTAAACAGCTTAAAGCACATACACCTGCGCCAATTACCTTTATTTTAAATGCAACCAAAGATGTACCAAAAAGATTGGCTCATACAAAGAAAAAAACCATCGGTATTCGGGTACCAAGCAATGCTATTGCTCAAGCACTATTAGAGGCGATGGATGAGCCTATTTTAACCAGCTCATTAATACTGCCAAATCATGATGGTATTCTAGATGATCCTTTCGAGATTGAAGAGCTATTAGGTAATCAGATAGACGTGCTTATCAATGCTGGTATCAAAACCACTATGCTCACCACTATTATTGATATGACCAGTAGCCAACCTGAAATTATCAGACAAGGAGCTGCTAACGTTGAGTCATTGCTATTATAACGTCGCAAATATCATAGTCGGCTAAATAACACATGCAAAAAAGCTCCAATCGAATTGGAGCTTTTTTGTACACAGCTTATATTTATAATAAAATTAGTCGCGATCGACCAATTCTACATAAGCCATTGGTGCATTATCGCCATCACGATTTCCGCATTTTACGATACGCAAATAACCACCTGGACGCGTTTGGTAACGAGGACCTAACGTGCCAAATAACTTGCCTACCATAGCTTTACTACGCATACGGCTAAAAGCTAGACGACGATTCGCAACGCTGTCTTCTTTAGCCATAGTGATTAGTGGCTCAGCAACACGGCGTAATTCTTTCGCTTTTGGTAATGTTGTTTTAATCAGTTCATGCTCAAATAGTGAGTTGGTCATGTTCTGGAACATTGCCTTACGATGACTGCTGGTACGACCCAGCTTGACTCCACTCTTACGATGGCGCATGGTCAAATATCCTTAAAGTTTAACGGCTACGATAAGAAAAGCGATCATCAACACGTAAATCAGCTGGTGGCCAATTATCAAGGCGCATGCCCAGCTCTAAATCTTTAGATGCTAGTACGTCTTTGATTTCTGTTAATGATTTCTTACCAAGATTTGGGGTTTTAAGTAGTTCAGTCTCTGAACGCTGGACCAAATCACCGATATAGTAAATGTTTTCAGCTTTTAAACAATTGGCTGAGCGAACCGTTAGTTCAAGATCGTCAACAGGGCGTAATAGCACTGGATCGACCTCTTCTTTTTCTTTCACAGGCTCAGGCGCTTCTTCAGCTTCTAAATCAACAAAGATAGAAATCTGTTGTTGTAAAATAGTAGCTGCTTTACGAATTGCTTCTTCTGGATCGATAGTGCCGTTAGTTTCAAGCTCAATGATAAGACGGTCAAGATCAGTACGTTGTTCTACACGTGCGTTCTCAACCTGATAAGCGACTCGCAGTACTGGACTAAAACTTGCATCAAGTTTTAAGCGACCAATAGCTTTGGTATCACCATCTTCACGGCGTTGATTTGCAGGCTCGTATCCACGACCCATCACCACACGCAGACGCATTTTTAAATGGCCACGCTCGCTTAATGTACCCAATACCAATTCTGGATTGATAATGTCCACATTGTGCGGTAAGGCAATATCTGCAGCAGTAATAGTGCCTGGACCTTGTTTGTCCAAGGTCAAAAATACTTCATTCTGGTCATGAAGCGTAATGGCCAAACCTTTAAGATTCAAAAGTAAGTCCAATACATCTTCTTGCAAACCTTCAAGAGTTGAGTATTCATGGTTAACACCATCAATCTCAGCTTCAATAACAGCAGCACCAGGTAATGAAGATAGCAAGATGCGACGTAAGGCATTACCTAAGGTGTGCCCAAAGCCGCGCTCTAACGGTTCGAGTGTGACTTTCGCGATCGTTTCATTAACCGTGTCCACGTTAATGGCGTTAGGCGTTAGAAACTCAGTTGCATTTAGCATCATGATGTCACCTCGATTTATTTAACTGGTTTAATTAACGCTAATTGCCCAACGCTGTAAATACAGCATTGAGCAATACGTTATTTACTTAGAGTATAGCTCAACGATTAAGCTTTCGTTGATTTCAGCAGGTAGATCGATACGATCAGGCGCTTTTTTGAACGTGCCTTGAAGTTTGCTGTGATCAACATCTAGCCATTCTGGAATACCACGTTGGGTAGCCAGCTCAATTGCGTTTTTAATACGTAACTGCTCGCGAGACTTCTCTTGGATAGCGATGACATCACCATCTTGCAACTGGATTGATGGAATGTTCACACGAACAAATTCATCACGACCAGCTTTTTTTACCATAACAGTACGATGACTGACTAGCTGACGTGCTTCAGCGCGTGTTGAGCCAAAGCCCATGCGATAAACAACGTTGTCTAGACGACTTTCTAGCATAGCCAGTAAGTTTTCACCTGTAGCGCCACGCTTACGAGCCGCTTCTTTATAGTAGTTAGCGAATTGGCGTTCTAAAACACCATAAATACGCTTAACTTTTTGTTTTTCACGCAGCTGTAATGCATATTCCGAAGTCTTATTACGGCTAACGCCATGTTGACCAGGTGGACGACCAGCTTTTTTCGTTTTTACGTCATAAGGTTTAACACCAGACTTAAGACCTAAGTCCGTGCCTTCACGACGTGATAATTTGAGTTTTGGTCCAATATAACGGGCCATTGTTATGTCTCCTATAAGCTTTTATTATAAAAAGCTTCGTCTTTAATATTAGACGCGGCGCTTTTTCGGCGCACGGCAACCATTGTGTGGAATTGGGGTTACATCAGAGATGCTATTTACTTTATAACCCAATGCACCTAGCGCTCTTACCGCAGACTCACGACCCGGTCCTGGTCCTTTGACCAAAACATCGATATTCTTAACACCATATTCTTGAGCCGCTTTACCAGCGACTTCAGCTGCAACCTGAGCTGCAAATGGTGTAGATTTACGTGAACCACGGAAGCCTTGTCCACCTGAAGTGGCCCAAGCCAAAGCATTACCTTGACGATCAGTAATCGTAACAATGGTGTTATTAAAAGACGCATGGATATGGGCAATGCCCTCCGATACCGAACGACGAGTCACCTTTTTGCGACTGCGAGTGTCTTTTGCCATCTTTTAGCTTCCTAAGTTAATTATCTTTTGAGAGGGCGTGTCGGACCCTTACGAGTACGAGCGTTATTCTTGGTATTCTGACCTCTAACTGGTAAGTTACGACGATGGCGAATGCCACGATAACAACCAAGATCAACCAAGCGCTTAATATTCATTGACACTTCACGACGAAGATCACCTTCAGTCGTGTATTCTGCAACTTGTGCACGGATAGCATCTAACTGTGTATCATCTAACTGACTGACTTTAGTAGTAGGGGCAATGCCAACTGCTTCTAAGATTTTCTGAGCAGTAGTACGGCCTACACCAAAGATGTAAGTTAGTGAAATAACAGCATGCTTATTATCCGGAATGTT
Source organism: Psychrobacter sp. 16-MNA-CIBAN-0192 (assembly GCF_040309565.1). Taxonomy (NCBI): domain Bacteria; kingdom Pseudomonadati; phylum Pseudomonadota; class Gammaproteobacteria; order Moraxellales; family Moraxellaceae; genus Psychrobacter; species Psychrobacter sp. 16-MNA-CIBAN-0192. The sequence continues at coordinate 284,351 of NZ_JBEOOX010000002.1, read as the reverse complement.
TACGCCGGCAATACGAGCCATTCATTTCTCTCCATTAAAGAAAAATAAGTCTTGTTGATGACACAACAACGCCTTATTTCTCAGATTTGTTGCTGTCAATATCTATATTCTTATTACTATTATTATCAGCTAACTTGTATAACAAGCTAGAAAAAAACGTTAAGGTATAAAAATTATCGATATAAACTACGGCAAGTGGCGGATGATATCGCATCCGCCGTTATATTTCAAGTATTAATTTAATTAGTGAAATAGCTACTTAAAGCTATTTTGCTTAAATTATTAACCTTGACGTTGCTTGTGGCGCGGTTCTGCTGTGCAAATAATATGCACACGGCCTTTACGACGTACAACTTTACAGCTACCACAGATTTTCTTAACTGATGCTTGAACTTTCATAGCATACTCCTTGAGAGATCACACCGCTCATTTAAGGCTGAGTGGGCGATTGGATTAACGTCTGATCGTGATATTGATGGGTCATCAAATGCGCTTGAATCTGTGAGATAAAGTCCATGACCACCACTACCATAATGAGTAACGAGGTACCACCAAGGTGGAACGGTACTCCAAATGAGGACTGGATAATCATCGGCATCAAACAAATAACCGTCATGTATATCGCTCCAATAAAAGTTAGGCGATTTAATACATGATCAAGATAACGCTGAGTTTGTTGTCCGGGACGAATACCGGGAATATACGCACCGCTACGTTTAAGGTTTTCAGCAACTTCACGTGGACTAAAGACTAATGCAGTATAAAAGTAGCAAAAGAAAATAATCATTGCCCCAAACAACACCAGATAAAGCGGTTGTCCTGGAGACAATACTAAAGCCATATTTTGTAGTATTTTTTGCATAAGCGTCGGATCTGGCGATTGACCAACCCATTGCCCTAAACTCGCAGGAAACAATAACAAAGAACTTGCAAAAATAGCAGGAATAACCCCTGCCATATTTATCTTCAGTGGCAAATGTGACTGCTGCTGAGCATAAATTTTGCGACCTTGCTGCTGTTTTTGTGCATAGTTTACCGGTACGCGGCGCTGAGCACGTTCAATATAAACGATACCCGCGGTAACCGCGATACCCAATACTACAAATATGAAAAGGACAATAAGGTTCATTTGACCTTGATTGACCTGTTCAATAGACTGTGAAATCATACCTGGCATACCGGCAACAATACTGGCAAAGATCAGCATTGAAATACCATTTCCTACGCCGCGTTCTGTAATCTGCTCGCCGAGCCACATTAAGAACATAGCGCCCGCTACCAATGAGGTAACTGCTGGAATATAAAAGGTAAGACCAGAAGATAAAGTTAGGTTTTGACTAATAAGTCCGGCACACATCCCAAGGGATTGTATTAGTGCTAAAGCAAGCGTTCCCTGACGGGTATACTTGTTAAGCTTACGTCGCCCTGCCTCACCCTCTTTCTTTAATGCTTCAAGCGACGGTAGTACCGCCGACATCATTTGCACAATAATAGATGCTGAAATATAAGGCATAATCCCAAGCGCCATGATAGACATTCGCTCAAGCGCACCACCAGAGAACATGTTAAACATGCTTAATATGGTATTTTCATTACGCGAAAACAGATCTGCCAAGCTAACTGGATTAATACCAGGTACTGGTATATGAGACCCTAAACGATAGACAATCAATGCACCAATCAAAAACAGTAAGCGTGTCCAAAGCTCGTCATACTTACGTATAAAAGCAAAAGGATTTAGCGGAATACCAGCCGAGGACATTGATTGTTTTGACACGTTGTTACTCCTCGATGCTACCACCAGCAGCTTCGATTGCTAGCTTAGCGCCTTTAGTCACTTTGATACCTTTAAAAGTATAAGCTTTAGTGACATCGCCTGATAACATGATACGCGCACGTTTCATGTCGTGACGAATAAGGTTGGCTGCTTTTAATGTTGCAATGCTAACCACATCGCCTTCAATTTTATTCAGTTCAGACAAACGGACTTCAGCAGTCGTCATTGCCATTTTACTGGTAAAACCAAATTTTGGTAGACGGCGATATAATGGTGTTTGACCACCTTCAAATCCTGAACGAACGCTAGAACCTGAACGTGATTTCTGACCTTTTACACCACGACCACCTGTTTTACCAAGACCTGAACCGATACCACGACCACGACGTTGGGCAGTTTTCTTGGCGCCAACACCTGGTGATAATTCATTTAATCTAAGTCCCATTACGCTTCCTCCACTTTTACCAAGTAGTTAACGCGATTGACCATACCACGAGTTGAAGGAGTATCTTCAACTACAACTGAATGGTTAATTCGGCGTAAACCCAATCCTTTCAAGCTCGCTTTGTGGCTCTTGAGGCGATGGGCACCTGATTTCACTTGAGTGACTTTCATTGTTTTCATTGTAACTCACCTAGTCTAAGTTAGCCCAAAATTTCGTCTACAGATTTACCACGTTTCGCTGCCATCTTTTCTGGAGTTGACATATCACGTAAACCATTGAACGTCGCGCGAACAACGTTAGCAGTGTTGGTAGAACCATAACATTTAGTCAAAACGTCTTTGACACCAGCAACTTCCAATACAGCACGCATTGCGCCACCAGCGATTACGCCAGTACCTTCAGATGCAGGTTGCATATAGACTTTACTTGCACCATGACGTGCTTTGATTGGATGATGCAAAGTCGCTTCATTCAATTCAACAGTAATCATATTGCGTTTGGCAGCTTCTAGTGCTTTTTGAATAGCAGCTGGAACTTCACGTGCTTTACCACGACCAAAACCAACGCGACCATTGCCATCACCCACTACAGTCAATGCAGTGAAAGAGAAAATACGACCACCTTTAACAACTTTTGCAACGCGATCAACGGTAACTAAGCGTTCTACTAGACCGTCAGTCTGTTCATTTTTATCATTTTTATCATTTCTAGCCATGATTAAAACTCCAATCCGTTTTCGCGAGCGGCTTCAGCTAAAGCTTTAACTCGACCATGATATTTAAAACCACTACGGTCAAAAGCAACTTTAATAATGCCAGCGGCCTTTGCACGTTCTGCGATCATTTGACCTACAGAAGTAGCAGCCTCAGCATTACCAGTCGCGCCTGAACGCAAGCTGCTGTCTAAGGTTGATGCCTGAGCAATCACTTCACCACCGGTTGGAGAGATAATTTGGGCATAAATATGTCTTGGCGTGCGAGTAACCGTCAAGCGATGAACGCCTAAAAAACGGATATGCGCGCGGGTTTTCTTAGCTCGACGCAGACGAGCTGCTTTTTTATCAAACATTTCAACTCACCTTATTTTTTCTTAGCTTCTTTACGAATCACATGTTCGTCGCTATAGCGAATACCTTTACCTTTATAAGGCTCTGGTGGGCGGAAACCGCGGATTTTAGCCGCTGCTTGACCAAGCTGCTGCTTATCGTTAGATTTTAGAACGATTTCAGTTTGCGTTGGGGTTTCAGCCGATACACTTTCAGGTAACGTATATTCTACTGGATGTGAATAACCCACGTTTAGGGTAATTTTATTGCCAGTAGCTTGCGCGCGATAACCAACACCAATTAACTGAAGGCGTCTTTCAAAGCCTTCGTTAACGCCAATTACTAAATTATTTAGTAAAGAGCGCATGGTGCCAGTATGCATCATGGCTTCTTTTGAGTCGGCTACAGGTGAGAGAAGAATTGCATCATCTTCCTGTTTTAGCTCGACCAATTCATGCAGGCGTAAAGACATATTGCCGTTCTTGCCTTTAACTTCGACCTGCCGATCGTTCAAAGTAACGCTCACGCCGTTTGGCAGCGTCACTGGGGCTTTAGCCACACGAGACATAGGAGTATTCCTTAAAAAATTAACTTGCTTTTATTAGCGAAAAAACTAACAGGCTAAAAAGCGTGTTAGTTTAGCATAGTTGACCGCGTTAGACACCTATCAATATGAAATAATTAATTATTATCCAATTAATAGACGTCTAAGTAAAGCCAAATAGACTTTATCGTTGTATAGCTTACGCTACAAATGCAACGACTTCACCACCGATACCAGCAGCACGGGCAGCACGATCGCTCATGATACCTTGGCTGGTAGAAACGATAGCAACACCCATACCCTGCTTAACAGTAGGGATAGCGTCTTTACCACGATGCTGGCGTAAACCAGGACGGCTAAAACGTTGGATGGTTTCGATAACCGGCTTACCTTCGAAATATTTTAGTTCGATAGATAGAGTGGCTTTATTATTTGCTTCTTCAGTAACAACAGCATTTGCTACAAAGCCTTCGCTAACCAATAAATCAGCAATTGATTTACGTAGTTTTGAGCTTGGCATTGCTACAGAAACTTTATTAGCCATTTGTGCGTTACGAATACGGGTTAGCATATCCCCAACTGTATCTTGCATACTCATGTAGTTACCCCTTACCAGCTAGCTTTACGAACACCAGGCACATCGCCTTGCATGACACGTTCACGTAGCATATTACGTGATAAGCCAAACTTGCGGAAGTAGCCATGAGGACGACCAGTGATAGCACAACGATTACGCAAACGTACTGGTGATGAGTTACGTGGTAGAGCTTGAAGCTCTAACATGGCATCCATACGCGCTTCGTCAGTTGCATTAATATCATTGATGGTTTCTTTTAGCTTCATACGCTTGTCGGCGTATTTAGCCACTGCTTTTTCGCGCTTCAATTCGCGATTAATCATGCTTTTCTTTGCCATAACGTCTTTACCTTATTTAAATGGGAAGCCGAATGCTTTAAGTAACGCACGACCTTCATCATCATTAGCTGCTGACGTGGTAATGGTCACATCCATACCGCGGATACGATCAATTTTATCGAAGTCTACTTCTGGGAATACAATTTGTTCTTTGATACCCAGTGAGTAGTTACCACGACTGTCAAAAGCTTTAGGTGAAAAACCACGGAAGTCACGAATACGAGGAATTGCAACGGCAATGAGACGATCTAAAAATTCGTACATTTGCTCGCCACGTAGCGTTACTTTACAGCCGATTGGCCATTCTTCACGAATCTTGAAGCCAGCTATTGATTTGCGTGCTTTGGTGACGACAGGTTTTTGACCAGCGATAGCGGTCATATCAGCTACTGCACCTTCAAGCAATTTCTTGTCTTGAGACGCGCCGCCTACACCCATGTTAAGTGTGATTTTAGTGATTTTAGGCACTTGCATCACGTTGTCTAAACCAAGCTCTTCTTTGATTTGCTGCTTTAGTTCGTTGTTATATAAAGATCTTAATCTTGCCATTACCATTACACCCTTAGTGTCTTACGCAGTCGCCACAACTTCACCATTTGAGCGGTAAACACGGTTTTTAACACCGTCTTCGCCAGTCTGGTAAGATATACGGTCTGCTTTTTGGGTTTGCGCATTTAGAATTGCGACGTTTGAGATATGCAAGAAAGCTTCTTGCTTAAGAATGCCGCCTTCAACGCCAGTTGCCTGATTTGGCTTCTGATGTTTAGTGACAATATTAATGCCTTCAACTTTGATGCGGTCATTTTTTACGGCTTGAACAGTGCCTTGCTTGCCTTTGTCTTTCCCAGCAATCACAATAACTGTATCGCCTTTTCGTAATTTAGCCATGGATTACCTCACAATACTTCTGGTGCTAGGGATACAATTTTCATAAACTGATCACCACGTAGTTCACGAGTTACCGGTCCAAAAATACGAGTTGCAATCGGTGCTTTGTTTTGGTTCAACAATACCGCAGCATTGTCATCAAAACGTAAAACCGAACCATCAGGACGACGAACGCCTTTTTTGGTACGTACAACTACCGCATTCATCACATCGCCTTTTTTAACACGACCGCGAGGAATGGCTTCTTTAACCGTTACTTTAATGATGTCGCCGACTGATGCATAACGACGATGAGAGCCACCCAGTACTTTAATGCACTGAACTCGTCTTGCACCGCTATTATCTGCAACTTCCAGCATAGATTCAACCTGAATCATAGCGTTACTCCACACGTATGAGCAATGAAAGCCAGTTGCTGCCGCGAGCACAGTATGAGTCGGCGGCATTGTAGTAATAATAACCGCAGCTTACTCTTAATATATACCATATACGCTCGGCGCAATCAGCATTCTTAAAAAGGCGGACATTTTAACAGCTTCTGGCTTTTAATGCAATTTACTTAGATTTTCTCTACTTTTTCAACCACATCAACTAAAGTCCAAGACTTAGTTTTTGAGATTGGACGCGTTTCTTTGATGCGGACAAGGTCGCCTTGTTGGCAAACATTGTTCTCATCATGGGCTTTGATCTTAGTAGAACGACGAAGCTGCTTGCCATATAAAGGATGACGAACCAGACGCTCAATCAAAACCGTGATGGACTTGTCCATCTTGTCACTGACAACTCGTCCTGTCAGAACACTAGCATTGGTCGTTGCTTGATTGTTATCGCTCATGAGTCGCCTCGTTGTTTCTCGTTAATCAAAGTCTGAAGTTGAGCAATCGCACGACGATTGACACGTACTTCATGGGTATTCCCCAACTGACCGGTTGCTTTAGCCATACGAATACGGAAAGCATCAAGTTGCTTTTCATCAAGTAACTGAGTCAGTTCTTCTAATGATTTATCACGTAATTCACTGATCTTCATTACATTATCGTCCGCTTAACAATGGTAGTTTTAAAGGGCAGTTTTGCTGCAGCAAGCGTTAAGGCTTCGCGAGCAAGCTCTTCTGAGACCCCTTCGAGTTCATATAGCATTTTACCAGGTTTGACTTCGCATACCCAATACTCTACAGGACCTTTACCCTTACCCATACGCACTTCTAGAGGCTTGTTGGTGATAGGCTTGTCTGGGAAAACACGAATCCAGATTTTACCACCACGCTTAATTTTACGAGTAATGGTACGACGTGCTGCTTCAATTTGACGCGCTGTCATACGACCACGAGTCAAAGATTTTAGACCAATTTGTCCAAATGCAACGGTGCTTCCACGATGAGCAAGCCCTGTGTTACGACCTTTGTGCATTTTACGAAACTTGGTACGTTTTGGCTGTAACATAGTTTAACCTCTGTCTGAGTTTCGACGGTTTCCACCACGACCACGGCGTTTTGGCGCACGCGGCTCTTCTTTGACGGGATTGTATACACTGTTCATACCGTCAAGGATTTCGCCACGGAAAATCCAAACTTTTACACCGATGGTGCCGTAAGTGGTTTCCGCACGTACTGATGCATAATCAATATCGGCACGTAGCGTATGTAATGGTACACGACCTTCACGATACCATTCAGTACGAGCAATCTCAGCACCGCCAAGACGGCCAGACAGCTCAACTTTGATACCTTTAGCACCAGAACGCATGCTGTTCTGTACCGCACGCTTCATTGCACGGCGGAACATAACACGGCGCTCAAGCTGACTACCAATACCATCAGCTACTAGGCGAGCATCAAGGTCAGGAGATGTGATTTCTTCAATGTTGACCTGAGCAGGTACGCCCATCATTTTGGTCAATTCTTTTTGAAGCTTCTCAATATCTTCGCCTTTCTTACCAATGACGATACCAGGACGCGCAGTAGCAATCGTAATTTTAGCGGCGCCAGTAGGACGCTCAATCGTGATATGACTGATCATAGCACTAGCTAGTTTTTTACGTAGATATTCACGTACACGAATGTCGTTGATTAGGTATTCTGAGTATTGTTTTGGGCTAGCATACCAGTTTGCGTTATGCTTCTTGACAACACCAAGACGAATTCCGATTGGATGTACTTTTTGACCCATAGCTTATTCTCCTACCTTTATAGTGATGTGACAGGTACGCTTGCTGATACGGTCAGCGCGACCTTTAGCACGTGGTAGGATACGCTTTAGCGTGATGCCTTCATCAACAAAAATAGTAGCGACTTTTAGGCCGTCAATATCTAAGCCGTGATTATGTTCGGCATTAGCGATGGCTGAGTTAAGACATTTCTTAACAAAGACAGCGCCTTTTTTATTGCTATACGTCAGGATATCCAAAGCACGCTCAATAGATTTGCCACGAACTTCATCAGCAACGAGTCGAACTTTTTGTGCCGAAATGGCGGCACCGCGTAATTTTGCAGTTACTTCCATGGTGAGCACCTTATCTCTTAGCTTTTTTGTCAATGCCATGACCACGATACGTACGAGTCGGGGCAAATTCACCTAGTTTATGACCAACCATCTGTTCACTTACGATAACCGGTACATGAGTACGGCCATTATGAACTGATAAAGTTAGGCCAACCATTTGTGGCAGAATCATTGAGCGGCGCGACCAAGTTTTAATTGGCTTGCGTGAGTTGGTGTCTAATGCATTCTCAACTTTAGCAAACAGGTGCGCGTCTATGAATGGACCTTTTTTCAATGAACGAGGCATGAAATTCTTCCTTTATTTCTTCTTGGCGCGACGGATGATCATACTGTCAGTACGCTTATTATGACGCGTTTTAAGTCCTTTAGACTTCTGACCCCAAGGGCTAGTAGGATGGCGACCTTTGTTACGACCTTCACCACCACCATGTGGGTGATCAACAGGGTTCATCGCCACACCACGAACTGATGGACGAATGCCACGCCAACGTGAAGCACCAGCTTTACCAAGTGATTTCAAGTTGTTTTCAGTGTTAGATACTTCACCAATAACGGCACGGCAATTCACGTGAACGCGGCGAGTCTCGCCTGAACGTAAACGAATGATTGCATAAATACCATCACGACCTAGTAACTGAACGCTTGTACCCGCTGCGCGAGCAATCTGTGCACCCTTACCGATTTTAAGTTCGATATTGTGAATCACAGTACCCAATGGGATATTTTTTAGCGGTAAGCAGTTACCTGGACGAATTGGTGATGCTTCACCTGACATTACTGTATCGCCTACTGCTTGCTTTTTAGCAGCAATGATATAACGACGTTCGCCATCAGCGTACTTAAGTAATGCAATATGTGCAGTACGGTTAGGATCGTATTCGATACGCTCTACCGTGGCTGGGATATTGTCTTTAGTACGTTTGAAGTCAATAATACGATAATGTTGTTTATGACCGCCGCCAATATGACGAGTGGTGATACGACCATTATTATTACGACCACCTGTCTTGCTTTTTGATTCTAGAAGCGCTGCAAACGGGCGACCTTTATATAGGTGCGGATGCACTACTTTTTCAACAAAACGACGGCCTGGTGATGTTGGCTTTGCTTTTACGATAGGCATGAGTGTTATCCTTATTCGTTGTTCGCTGTTTCACTAGTAGAAGCAGTCGTATTCGCGACCTCTTCACCAGCATCAGCCATTTGTACATCGTGACCAGCTTTTAAGGTGACATAGGCTTTTTTGTAGTCATTACGACGGCCGATGTTTTTACCAAAACGCTTTGTCTTACCTTTAACATTCAAAGTGTTTACTTTTAAAACTTCAACACCTTCAAACATTAGCTCAACTGCTTTTTTGACTTCAAGCTTAGTAGCATTAGAGTCAATTTTAAATACCTGCACGCCAAGTGAATCACCAAGCATTTGAGATTTTTCTGAGAATACAGGTCCTCTTAAGACCTGATAAAGTCTTGCGTTATTCATGCTAGTGCTTCCTCAAATTGTTTCGCAGCTTCAACTGACATGATTACTTTATCAAAAGCAATCAAGCTCACTGGATCCACTTCACTTGTATCAAGTACATTGACATGTGGAATGTTGCGTGCCGCTAAGTATAAATTTTCATCAACTTCTTTGGTGATGATTAATGCACGTGGTGCATTCAATTCACTTAGCTTCGCAATCAGCTCTTTAGTCTTAGGTGCAGAAATGGTCAATTCTTCAACCAAAATCAGACGCTCTTGGCGAATCAATTCGGCTAGAATGCACTGCATAGCACCGCGATACATTTTACGGTTAACTTTTTGTGACCAATCTTGTGGTTTGGCAGCAAATGCACGTCCGCCCCCACGCCAGATTGGGCTACGAATAGAACCTGCACGAGCGCGACCAGTACCTTTTTGGCGCCATGGCTTAATGCCACCGCCAGAAACTTCGGCACGGGTTTTTTGTGCACGTGTACCTTGGCGAGCACCAGCAAGATATGCGGTGACAACCTGATGCACTAGCGCTTCGTTGAATTCACGACCGAAAGCCGTATCAGAAAGCTCAACTGCCGCCCCTGTAACTGTTTTTAAATCCACGTTAATCCCCTTGCTTAGGCTTTGACTGACGGACGTACGATGACATCGCCACCGGTGGCACCTGGGATAGCACCCTTGATGACAAGTAACCCTTTTTCAACATCAACCGATATCACTTCTAGGCCTTGAACGGTAACGCGTTTGTTACCCATCTGACCTGGCATTTTCTTGCCTTTGAAGACTTTACCTGGTGACTGGTTTTGACCAGTTGAACCAATGGCACGGTGAGATACTGAGTTACCATGAGTGGCATCTTGCATGCTGAAGTTGTGACGCTTCACGCCGCCTTGAAAGCCTTTACCTTTACTGTTTCCAGTGACATCAACCATCTGACCTTGTTCGAACAAGTCAGCTAGGATCTCACCACCAATTTCACGACCTTCAAGATCGCTATCATTGGCACGAAATTCCCAAACACCACGACCAGCTGCAACACCAGCTTTAGCGAAGTGACCTTTTTGTGCGGCTGTTACGCGGCTGTCACGACGGGTACCTGTGGTAACTTGAATGGCTTGATAGCCATCTACATCAGTATTTTTTACTTGAGTAATGCGGTTCGCACTGATCTCAACTACTGTTACAGGGATAGATGCGCCTGCTTCAGTGAAGACACGGGTCATGCCGCATTTTTTACCGACTAAACCAATCGCCATTTTAAACCTCTTTATATCTTCTATTAATGGTTTGGGTGTTTAATGTGCATTAACCCAAAGCAATTTGAACGTCGACACCCGCCGCTAAATCAAGCTTCATTAACGCGTCCACAGTTTTGTCAGTAGGCTGAACGATATCAACCATGCGCTTGTGAGTACGGATTTCATACTGGTCACGTGCGTCTTTATTGACGTGTGGAGAGGTCAAAACGTTGAAACGCTCGATGCGAGTCGGCAACGGTACAGGACCACAAACTTGCGCACCGGTGCGCTTTGCAGTATCAACGATCTCTTGTGCAGATTGATCAATCAGACGATGATCAAAAGACTTAAGACGGATACGGATTCTCTGGTTAGCCATGCCAGCAAGCTCCTAATATGGGTTTTTGTCATTCTTGCTTTGCAAAGATATGAACAAAAGCCGTTTGGTTAAATATTCACTTTAAGCGGCCTTCTGATCTTAACCAGAATGAGTTCTTTTAATTGAACTTATAGCATGCCAAAAGCAAAATAGTTTAAAGCCCCGCCGACCCTTCCGTTATAGGATGTCAGCAAAGGCATAATGAAATAGTGCCAGAAACGATGCTCTAGCTGTCATAGCGCCAGCTGTTTGATTGGCTGCGCATATATAATTCAGTGGTCTGTATTATACATAGTATTTAGCTCATTGCAAGGATAATATCGATAGCGAGTTGAGGTATCACTCTTTATTAATAAACATTTTCCTCTGTAATATCTTTATCTTATCCTGTTATTAACCGTCATAATTCTAGTGAGCAAACTTAAGCTAACGCTAATCTAATACGATGTCATATTGCTCTTGGGTGTATAGGCTTTCTACCTCAAAGGTAATCACTCGACCTAAAAGATACTCTAAGTCAGCGACGGTATCTGCTTCTGAGGTGAGTAATAGGTCAATAACGGCAGCATGAGCCACGACCGTGAACTTTTTAGGCGAATTGTAGGTACGGGCACAGCGCATGATTTCACGAAATATCTCAAAACAGACGGTTTCTGCTGTTTTAACAAAGCCGCGACCTTGACAGGTAGAGCACGGCTCACATAACTGCTGCCCCAGCGATTCGCGGGTACGCTTACGGGTCATCTCAACCAAGCCCAGCTCACTCACTTGGGTAATATTAGACTTGGCGTAATCTTGGGCTAATTGTACTTGCAGACTTTCTAAAACATCATCTTTATGCGGCTGCTCTAGCATATCAATAAAATCTAGAATAATAATCCCGCCTAGATTACGCAGACGCAATTGACGGGCTATCGCATGAGTGGCTTCTAAGTTGGTTTTATAAACCGTATCTTCTAAGGAGCGACCACCGACGAAAGAGCCGGTATTGACATCAATAGTAGTCATGGCTTCGGTTTGATCAATAATCAGATAACCACCAGATTTTAAATCAACACGGCGTTTTAGGGCATCCCGTAAATCGTCTTCAACGCGGTGCACATCGAACAAGGCAGGCTCAGCGGTATAATGGACAATCCGATCATAAACAAAAGGCACAAATTCTTTAGCAAACGCTCTTACTTCGGTATATATTTTTTCATTATCAATAATGACCTTTTCGGTATCGCCATGAACCAAGTCGCGGATGGAACGTAACGGCAAAGACAACTCTTGGTAAATGAGCTCCGAGCTCCTTTGATGATTGATTTCTTGACGGCGGGCGCAGATAGTACGCCACAGTTGCACCAGATAATAGATATCTTCTTCAAGCTTATCTACCGGTACACGCTCAGCAGCGGTACGGGCAATCAATCCGCCTTTGAGATTGACAGTCTGCATCAGGCTCGTCAGTTCAGTCTTTAAGCGGCTGCGTTCTTCATCCCCATCAATCCGCTGTGAGATACCAATATGGTCGCTTGACGGTAAGTAGACCAGATAACGGGATGGCAAAGAGATATTGGTAGTCAGGCGTGCGCCCTTACTGCCCAACTGATCTTTGGTGACTTGCACAAGAATACGCTGGCTTTCATGAAGTCTGTGCTGAATTAAACTTTTACCTGAGGTCGTCACAGTGCTAATTGTGGTGACAACATCAGTAGACTGAGCACTTACGACGGGCGGAGTTACAGCTAAGTCGCTATCCAAGATAACGGCTGCCGTACCCTCGGTGACGTCTGCCTTCACTTTTTTATTGACAACCGGACGCGGTTCACGCTGCATGTCATTAACATGTAAAAATGCGGTGCGCGATTGTCCGATATCAACGAACGCTGCCTGCATGCCAGGTAACACACGTACTACAGTGCCCAGATATATGTTACCCACCAAGCCCAGTTTATGGTGGCGCTCGATATAAATCTCGCCCAGTACACCATTATCTAAGACTGCCACACGGGATTCCATCGGACTGACATTAATCAGCAGCTCTTCAGACATAGTGCTTCTTCTCTTGTTATCGTTTTATCAACATAGATATTATTAAGGGGATTTCTTTACGATATGACTGTCTATAAATTAACGAATTATTTTACTAAACAACTATTATATTTAGCGAGTAATACTCATCACGTAATAGCAGTCATAAAGGCAGCCTAGTGTAGCAAACGCGCCCTAACTCTGCTTACTATCCTGCTGTGATATTATGTGTCTGCACGGCTTGAGTAATTTAGCAGCGCTTCACATTCGTGTTGCGCTTGATGTACTAAGGCTAGGGTTTGCGCTAAGGGCAAACCAACAACATTGGTATAGCTGCCATTAATGCGCGTCACCCATGCTGCTGCTAAACCTTGAATACCATAACCGCCCGCTTTATCAGCAGGTTCGTCAGTATGCCAATATCCTGCCATCATCTCTGTAGTTAATGGTACAAAGGTAACATCGGTACGTTCGATAATATGTTGTTGCCAGATGATTGACAATACGCCCTTATCATCACCGTTATCATTAGTATATTCATTATCGTGATTAACACTACATCTAGCCAGCACGGTTGCTTGTACTGCTGTCCATACTTGATGCGTAGCGTCAGACATTTGCTGCCACATGCTATAGGCGTGTTCGCGGTCTGTAGGCTTGACCAAAACGGTTTTGCCATCCGGCAGCACACCAATGGTATCGGCGGTCAGGATAAGTAACGGTGAGTAATGGGTATCTGACGATAGACAAGGCTTTGAGTGAGTGTTACCCCACTCCGCCTGTAATTGAGCAACCGTTGCCTCAGCTTTGGTTGCTACCATGCGCTCAATATAATCTTGTGGACTTTCCTGTTGATGCGGTGTTTCATCGATATCAACGCTAATGATAGTAAAGTCGAGCTGGGCGCTGGTCAAAAGTTCGCGGCGGCGCGGCGAACCAGAAGCCAATAGGATATCCATAATGACTCTCTTTTATCTTATTTGGTAAAGAACACAACAGTTAAAAGTGTAATTTATCAGTTAATAAATATCTTAATAAATAGTGACTTACATGTTAATTATAAAAAGCTTCTAAAAGCAAAATGTTTAATGAATTAATTGATTAACTGTGAGCTAATCAGCGAAAGCGGCGCAACAGCAGCAATACTATTGGCCAGCTAATAATACTTGAAAGCAACGGCAACGCTGATTGAGTTGCCGCAGTATTTTGCAGCATCGGCAGTAACAACCATAGGCAAAGCTGATAACTCAACAGTCCTACTGCCGCCATCAACCACGCTGTTGCCATTGTTAATGATTTTAGTTGTCTACTTAAAAGATTAATAACCAACACTACCAGCACCGTTGCAAAAGCATGCAGACCCAAGCGGCTATCCATCAATAAGTCAATAATAATACCAATGGCAAATGCGGTCTTTAGTCCAACATGGCGGGCTTGGAATATCAGCCAAAAAATCAGTACCATTACCATCAATATGGGGCGCAGCTCGGCAACGCTGGGACTGAGTGGATACACACTAAGCGCTGAGGCGATAATAAAACTTAGAAAAATAACGCTGAATAACGAATCAGTGCTGTACTCAGAGTGAGCATGCGCCATAACGATGTGCCTTAACGGTCTGTTGTAACAACTGCCTGCTTTAAATAATTACTTTCATTACTTGCTTTAACGGCTTAGTTTCATAAGGATAATGCAGTAGCTATCGTAATGGATATTTACCTTATAACTAAGTTAAAAGTTTATTCATTTACTTATTCAGTCACTTATTCAGTTACTGGCTCGGTAGTTGCCACCGGCTTAGGTTGTAAAATTAGCACGTAGGCATTATTCATAAAATTAGCTGCTGGCGTCACTTCGATGCTTCTAAAGTTATCCGCTTGGGTGTCTTTAACCCGAGCGATACGCCCAACTTGATAACCTGCCGGCATACGTCCGCCAAGCCCTGACGATATCAGCTCATCACCCACGCGTATATCCGAGCTTTTAAACACATAGTTGAGCCTTAAAGCCGTTGGTATCCCTTTACCAGTCACGATACCACGCTGACCGGTACGCTTGACCATCACTGCTACCGATTGCTGCTCATCTGTGATTAACATCAAGCGACTGGTATTAGGATAAACGGTGATAATTTGCCCAAGAATTCCCGACTCATCAATAACCGTTTGCCCAACTTTTACCCCATCTTGCGCGCCTTTATTCAAGACCACAATTTGTTTAAGCGGATTGGTATCTGTCCCAATCGTTTGGGCTAAATGTAAGGTAAATTGTTCAGGAATGGTGGTCGATAACATTGCTTGCAAACGGGTGTTTTCTGCCACGATATAATCTTGCTGTTGCAGCTTGGCATCGGCATGCAGCAGTTGCGCTTTAAGCTGCACATTTTCACGGCGTAAAGCTTCTTTTGATACCGTACGTCCACTTGCCCAATGAGTTGCCTGACTGGGTAGCAGTGACAATTCATAAATCGGCTGGAGCGCTGCCTGACTGGTATGACGAATGGGCGCAAACCATGCAGGATTCTTATAATCCATCCACATTAAAATCACTGCTGCTACCAAAGCGATTGCAATCATACGCAGAGATAATGGCTGGCGGGCAAACATACTTGGCGTCATAAAGGTTCTAATAAGTCGATGTACAGTGTGCGTATAATAAGGTAAATAGTGCTAAGCATGTAGACAGCCATTTAATCAAAACAAGAATAACAACAAATGGCTTTATTAAAACGTTTTAGACAAAAATGCTACTTAGAGTTTTATTATCAATAAAGCTAAGCGCCGTACCAGCACCGCGACTAACGCAGGTTAATGGGTCTTCAGCAACGCTCACCGGTAAGCCTGTCTCTTTAGAGATAAAGGTATCCAAATCGCGCAACAATGCCCCACCGCCTGTTAAGACAATACCGCGCTCAGCAATATCTGACGATAATTCAGGTGGCGTGTCCTCCAATGCAGATTTAATGGCATTGATAATATTGTTTAACGGCTCGCGCAACGCACTATGAATGTCCGCTGAATTGACCATTAATGTTTTGGGCATACCGTCTGCAATACTACGTCCGCGAACTTCCACTTCTATTTGCTGGCGCTCATCATTAATCGCAGTGCCGACTTCTTGCTTGACACGCTCAGCTGTGGTTTCACCAATCACGCAGCCATGATTACGGCGCACATAACTAATAATCGCCTCATCAAACATATCGCCACCGATACGAATAGACTGCGCATACACACAACCGGATAAGGCAATCACCGCAATTTCTGTCGTGCCGCCACCAATATCAACCACCATTGAGCCACTGGCATCATGAACCGGCAAGCCTGCGCCAATCGCTGCTGCCATTGGTTCTTCTAATAACAACACTCGACTTGCCCCGGCGGATAATACGGCGGCACGAATGGCTTTGCGCTCAATCATCGTTGATTTATAAGGCACACAAACCACTACTTTGGGCTGTGCTAAAAAACGCTTGGCTTTTACTTTGGCAATAAAATGCCTGAGCATCTGCTGGGTCACATCAAAGTCAGAAATCACCCCGTCTTTTAGCGGACGAATGGCAGTAATATTGGCTGGGGTGCGCCCAAGCATTTGCTTGGCATCAGCACCAACGGCAGCAACTACCGGGTTTTGCATCGGCTGAGAGCGTAACGCCACGACCGTTGGCTCATTTAACACGATGCCTTTATTAGGAATAAAAATAAGCGTATTGGCAGTACCAAGGTCGATTGCGATATTATTTGATAAAAATCCAAATAGGTTCATGACTAATGTATCCAGCGTCTTGCATATAAGGCGAATGAGAGATTTGAGCATTATCCGTCAGTAAGGATTAAAAGGATTAAGCGGGCGCTATATTTAGCATTGCCACACTTGACCTGCCTGACCTATTGAACCTAAACGATAATGCTAAAAATGGGCTAAATTATACCGACTTAAGGTACAAAAACATAGGTCTTTACCCAGCGAAGGCTCGTTACTTTTTATAAATATCACCATTAAGCATAAAATGCTTATTAACATAGGCTTATAAACTTGAGTGGCATTCTATCATTTTACTAAGAACTTGATTTGTCTCTTAAAATAGTAAGGCTCAGCTCATGCCTGTTCGCTACTATGTCAAGTTGAGGCTGCTATAAGGTTGACGGTTTGTGCAGCAATCGTACGTCGCACTCTGTAAACTTGGGTCAGATGCTTTATAATAAGCCATTAATGAGGGTATAGAACGTAAAGCGCAGCATTGGCGCTCCTTTTATCAAACAATTCTGGTGTTATATCACCAATTTCAGTTTTTATTAACATTGTTTTTATTAATACTATTTTTATCACTATTGTTCTTATCAATACTGTCTTTTACTGGAGAAACCATGTCAAATATGTCCCAGCAAACGCCCTCGACTGACAGTAGTGTCAGCCGTCAAGAAATCCTCGAAGTTGCCAACCTTGCGCGGCTTGGGGTGGATGAGGCAACCGCTGATAGCTACGCCAATGACATCAGCAAGGTGTTAGGTTTGATGCATACTTTAGCAGCCGTAGATACGAGCGAGCTAACCCCCTTAGCGAATATTCATGAAGCTTGCCAAGAGCTGCGCGCAGACGTCGCCAAGCATGATATCAATCGCGAGCGCAATCAGTCGATGGCACCAGCAGTTGAGCAAGGCTTGTACTTAGTGCCGCAAGTGATTGAGTAACCCATCGCTAGTCTCTCCTCATTTAGTCTTATCTTATGCAGTTAACATTTTGACGGACGACCCCTTATGTCTGAGTTACATCATTTAAGTACCGAGCAGCTGATTACAGGCTTACAAGACAAACAATTTAGCAGCCTTGAGCTGACCGAGCATTTTATTAAGCGTATTGATGCGCTAGATGGCAAGATTAATAGCTTTATTACCCATACTTCTGAGACGGCACGTGCCAAAGCGAAAGCAGCAGATGAGATGCGCGCGCAAGGCGATATGCGTCCTCTGCTTGGTGTACCTATGGCGCACAAAGACATCTTTTGTACCCAAGGTGTGTTGACTACATGTGGCTCAAAAATGCTGCATAACTTTATCTCGCCGTATGATGCGACCATCGTTACCAATATTGATAAAGCAGGCATGATTAGCCTTGGTAAGCTGAATATGGATGAGTTCGCAATGGGCTCTGATAATAGCAGCTCTTATTATGGGTCGGTGCAAAATCCGTGGAATCTTGAGCACGTACCGGGTGGCTCATCAGGTGGTAGTGCTGCCGCCGTCGCCGCTGGCTTTGTGCCCGTTGCAACCGCTAGTGATACAGGCGGCTCGATTCGTCAACCAGCATCATTTTGTGGTTTGACAGGTATTAAGCCCACTTATGGACGTATTTCACGCTTTGGGATGATTGCCTATGCATCAAGCCTTGACCAAGCAGGTAGTTTAGGGCGTAGTGCTAAAGACTGTGCTTATCTACTGCAACCGATGATTGGTCATGACCCACGTGATGCAACCTCTATTAAATATGATATGCCAGATTATGTGCAAGATATGAATGACGCAGCGGTAAAAGCCGGTGATAAGCCGCTTGCTGGATTACGCATTGGGGTGGCAAAAGAATATTTCGGTGAGGGTTTAAATGCCGAAGTAAATCAATTGGTACGCGCTGTATTACAGCAATATGAAGAGCTTGGCGCAACGATTGTGGAAGTCAATATCACTGACCCAGAAATCACCCTTGCGACTTATTATATGCTCGCCCCTGCTGAAGCTTCCTCAAACCTATCACGCTTTGATGGCGTACGCTTTGGCTATCGCTGTGAAAACCCAAAAGACTTAACCGACTTATACACGCGCTCACGCTCTGAAGGCTTCGGTCCTGAAGTACAGCGCCGTATCTTGATGGGTACTTATGCCCTATCCGCTGGTTATTTTGATGCTTACTATACTAAAGCACAAAAAATTCGCCGTATTATTGTTAAAGACTTCGCTGATGCCTTTGCTCATTGTGATGTCATTGCTAGCCCAACTGTACCGACCGCAGCATATAAGCTGAGCGAAAATTTAGATCCTGCGTCTATGTATTTGGGTGATGTGTATACGATTGGGGTCAATCTTGCCGGTCTGCCTGCCCTTAGTCAGCCAGTCGGTTTGACAGCTAATGGCTTGCCTGTTGGTTTACAACTGATTGGTCAGCATTGGTGTGAGAGCCAACTGCTTACTACCGCGCATCTATTCCAGCAGCACACCGACCATCATTTACAACACTCTACCATCGCCAAGGAGACGGTATAATGAATGCAGTAACGAGCAGTAATCATACCGTGCGTCGCGAGCTATTCGTTGACGGTTATGAAGTGGTCATCGGCATTGAAATCCATTGTCAGTTAAATACAGAAAGTAAAATATTCTCAAGCGCTCCAACTGACTTTGGTCATGAGCCGAACAGCCAAGCCAGTATTGTCGACTTAGGATTACCGGGCGTTTTGCCTGTACTCAATGTGGGCGTGGTTGAACGCGCCCTCAAATTCGGCATTGGCGTCAATGCTGAATTGGGTTTATTTAACACCTTTGATCGTAAAAACTATTTTTATCCTGATTTGCCAAAAGGTTATCAAATTACCCAAATGGCAAACCCTATCGTCGGTGAAGGTTATATCGACGTTGTGGTAAATGAAGGCGAGAAAAACGAATATCCTAAACGCATGGGCATCACGCGCGCGCATTTAGAAGAAGATGCGGGCAAATCAGTACATGATGCTGTCGAAGGTATGACCGGCGTTGACCTTAACCGTGCTGGCACGCCTTTGATTGAAATCGTCTCTGAGCCGGATATGCGTTCTGCTGCCGAGGCGCTTGCCTACATTAAAGCGATTCATCAGCTGGTCACTTGGCTTGGTATATCCGATGCGATTATGGCAGAAGGCTCATTCCGCTGTGATTGTAACGTCTCTATCCGCGAGCCTGGCGCTGACTTGGGTACGCGTACTGAGCTGAAAAACTTAAACTCTTTCCGTAATATTGAACGCGCCATCAACCGCGAAATTGAGCGTCAAATCGACATCATCGAAGATGGTGGCAAAGTTCTGCAAGCAACAATGCTCTATGATCCAGAGCGCGATGAAACTCGTGTGATGCGTACCAAAGAAGACGCCAACGACTATCGCTATTTCCCTGACCCTGACTTGCTACCGGTGCGCATTGAACAGCACACCGTTGATAGCATTCGTGCAGCGATGCCTGAGCTACCAGTTGCCCGTCGCGCGCGTTTCGAAGAAGCATTTGGTCTATCAGAATACGACGCGCGTATCTTAACTGGCAGCCGTCAACTTGCGGATTATTTTGAAGCCGTCGTCGCTGAAATTGGTCAACAAAATGCGAAGATGGCGGCTAACTGGGTCATGGGTGACTTACTAGGTGCGCTAAATAAAGACGATACTGATATCATCAACTCGCCCATTAGCGCCATACAATTGGCAAATATGCTCAAACGTATCAATGATGACACCCTATCAGGTAAGCTTGCCAAAAAAGTCTTTAGCGCTTTATATGAACGCGCAGGTGGCGATGCTGATGACGCTGCTGATCAGATTATTGAAACTCAAGGTCTAAAGCAAGAAACCGATACGGGCGCAATCAAAGCCATCGTTGAAGAGGTCATCGCTAAGAATGCAGTGATGGTCGAAGAATATCGCGGCGGTAAAGAAAAGGCCTTTAACGGTCTGGTCGGTCAAGTGATGAAAGCCAGTCGCGGTAGCGCCAATCCGCAACAGGTTAATCAAATCCTAAAAGAGTTATTGGGTTAAGCCAATATCGTGCGCTATAAACTGACTATCAGACGGCAATACTGAGTAATCAACGTAGGGAAGAATTAACCCTTGCAATATGTACGATTTTGCGTAAAATAGTCAGTCATTCGGGGCGTAGCGCAGTCTGGTAGCGCACTACACTGGGGGTGTAGGGGTCGCAGGTTCGAATCCTGCCGTTCCGACCAAACATTATATTAGGGCAGACCGTCATTGACCGTCTGCCCTTTTTCTATGGGCGTTTCAAACGTTATGCCCTACACGATAGCCCATCATAAAGCATGGTAATCCATGTAATAATGCGGTATATTTTACGGTATATTTTATACCGTCATGGAAATATACCGTCATGTCATTAACTGATAGCCAAATCAAACGCTTTAAACCTAGCGATACTTGCACCCCTAGCCGACCTGATAAATATAGTGATGGTAATAACCTACGCTTATGGGTGCGTAGTACAGGCAGCAAAGTATGGGTATGTGACTATCAGTATGCAACCAAGCGCCAGAGCCTGATTATTGGCAAATATCCAGCCATGAGCCTAGCCGATGCACGCCAGCGTAACCAACAGATAAAAGACCTCATAGGGCAAGGTATCAACCCAAAGCATGATAAGAAGCGTCAACAAGCAGACATTGACGGTACAAAAGCATTTGATGCCCTAGCGCAACGCTGGCACGACGACCGCAAAGCCCACATTACCCCCACTACCTACAGCCGTGACTATTCACAGTACCAACGCGATATTAAGCCCGTTATTGGTCACATGAGCATAGAGAACATAACCGCCCCTGATATTTTGGCTATTGGTAAGTCAGTAGAAGCACGGGGCGCTACTGATATGGCTAGGCGTGCGATACGTCAAACGGGGCAGATATTCAAGCAAGCCGTACGTGAGGGATTGATAACCCATAACCCAGCCAATGACCTAAACGAAGCCTTAAAACCGCATAAGGTGAAGCACCATAGCCGTATCACCAGCCAGCAACTACCTAAACTACTTCAAGATATTAATGCCTATGATGATGATCTATTGGTGAAGCTTGGCTTATGGTTTTTATGCTATACGTTTGTAAGAACGCAAGAACTGCGATTTATGGAATGGAGCGAGATAGATTACAAAGCTAAGGTATGGCGCATACCAGCCGACAAGATGAAAATGGATAGACCGCATTTAGTACCGCTTACACCGCAAACAATGACAATCTTAGAGCAAATCAAGGCGTTATGTTTTTCGGATCAATACGTTTTCTTTAATACCTCAACCCGTAAGCCCTACAGTCAAAACGCTTTTATCACGGCACTATGGCGCATGGGTTATAAAGGCAGAATGACGGGGCACGGTTTCCGTGGACTTGCCAGCATTACCCTACACGAATAACAATACATGCACGAAGCGATAGAGCTACAGCTGGCACATGAAAAAGGGAGCAAGATCAGCAAGCCATACAACGGGGCGCAGTATTTACATTATAGAATTAACATGATGCACAAATGGGCTGACTTTATTAGCGATGTGTACGCAGGTAAGCCAGCAAAAAAAGTTTACACCAAATTTAGGATGCCATTAGAGCATCATAATTATTGATAAGGCGCACGCTGGCAAGATTGATAACGTCATACACGGCAACTTCAAACAACAAGCGCAAAAGCTAGGCTAATTCTAATAATCAGGTATGAGGGCTAAGACTATGGCATATGACGTACCAAGCCGAGAAAAGGTAAAAAAGGCAGGTAAAGTATTAATTAATGTTGATGCTACCGCTGATGAATTTGAGCAAGCAATGGCGGTCATGTCGCAATGGCGGTCATTACACAGTTATCCGATCAATACCTTTCAAGCCATGCTAAGAGGTAAGGTAAAAAGACTGGGCTTTAAATCCCCTATCATTGCTCAGCGCCTAAAACGTGCCCCCTCTATCGTTCGCAAGCTTACCCGTTTTCCCAGTATGAGCCTGTCACGAATGCAAGATATTGGTGGCATACGCGTAGTGCTACCTACTGTTAATGACGTTTACCGCTTGCATGATGACATTGTAAAGAGCAAAGGACGGTTTGAGCATGAAGCCCTACTACCGCCTTATGATTATATTCAGTTGCCTAAACCTGATGGTTATAGAAGCTTGCATCAAATCTTTAAGTATAAAAACCCGAATATGCCCGAATTGGACGGCTTATTCATTGAACTACAGATAAGAACCAAGCTACAACATTCATGGGCAACCGCTGTGGAAACGCTAGGACTAGTTGAAAAATCATCATTCAAAACGGGTGAGGGTGCGGAAGAATTTAAGCATTTTTTTAAGCTGGTAAGTGCTTTATTTGCCCACCATGAGAAGCAGCCCATCATTGAGGAATTGGCAAGTAAAAGCATTCATGAGCTGGCAGATGAATTAATGACCCTTGAACAAGAATTACAGATATTTGCCAATCTTACAGGTTTACTGATCACTGCTAAGCACATTGAAACCAGTAGCAGCAAGAGTGATGAATATCATTTGATGGAGCTAGACACCAGTAAGGACAGCCCAGCCGTAAGCCTGATTCCCTTTACTAAGTCACAGTTGGAAGTTGCCGAAAGCTTTTACAAACTGCGTGAAATAGCGACCCAGCATACGCCTAATATAGAGGTGGTACTGATAGCAGCAGGTAACTTAAAGGACATTAAAAAAGCTTATCCCAACTACTTTTTAGATACACAAGATTTTATTAAGAACCTAAAGAATATTTGCCAAAAACTGAGCAAGTGACGACCATGTAAGGCTAGGACTAATTACCCGAACGACAGCTATTCACACCCTTATGCTGTCACTGCCTTGCACCTACTTTGATTTAAGGGTGTAGGGGTGTGATATGGACTTTACTACTGCTATTCATGTTTATGAACATTTTCTAAATATTGATGAAAGTCTCCAACTTTCAGTTAATGATTATCCTGATATAGATGCAATAGAGCGTAACTCAGAGAATGAAATTGAGTTTACATATTATGATTTTGTATATAAAGATCATTTAAATATTAGAGCAATTTTAAATGAAAGTGGTATTACTAACCTTGATGCTCATTATATATTAAAGAAGTTCATTCAAAAATACATTGAATCCAAGAGCGAACGCTCACAGAGCCAATTATTAAAACCTTTTACTTAAGACAGTTATTTGTTACTATAGTCTAATCTAAATAAAATCGATACAATCCTATTAACAATCGCATTTAATGAAATAAACGATGACCTATTTAATCGACTATCTGAATAGTTGATTAATTTTTATGTATTTTATCTGAACTCTACTACAATAGTTTAAAAGATTAACAGTGAATAGTTTACACATACTTACGATTGTAAAGATCTATATTCTTTTTTATAAAAGCGTATCTAGAAAAATACGTGGTAGAATACTTTTAGTATTGCTCATTCCTTTCTAAAAAATTTGATATGTTTTATGTCTTTAGCATATCTTAAAGAGATTTATCTTTAATTTTTCAAATTAAAGATACGGCCTAATATAAATAAACTTAAAGGATAAAGAAGTAGTATATTTTTTATTCTTACTTAAATACTTCATCGTAAATAGGCGAAATGAGTGCTGATCCATAATCACTTAAATGATCGTCATCATAGTAAAGTGGAATACCATTAATATCTCCATAGCATTTCTCAGTATCACATAAATAAGGAATAGGATCTAATATCTTTGCACCACATCTTTCCACAGATTTATCCTGTATTTCAAAAGAGAAAGAGTGTCGCTGATCATATTCACTACGATTTATCTGAATCGATTTGTTATTATTAATTTGAATAGATCGAAACATAGTCGATGGTATATTCTCTATCATCTCAGGAGTTGGTCTTACTAGATAAACAGGATTAGTTTTTCTGAACTCACATATAGTCTGTGTCATATGCTTACTTAGATTATCTCTATATTCACTGTTTATGTGATTAAACAACTGATTAATAAAATAACGTGGTGCTTCTAATTGATAATTCTCTTTTTCAATGTTTCCATACAAATATGCTGACATTCTATTTATGATTATAATGGGAACACCTGGATATTTTATAGATGACATGAGGATAGCGTTCTTTACTAATTGACCGCAGTTGTAATCTGGATTTTTTCCATGCTCATCAACCATATATACGTTTTTTATCGTGGGACAGCTATCGAGTCCTAAATTCAAAACGCTTCCACCCGCTAAATCTGCTCTATTACCAATGGCAACCATTTGAGCATTCGCATGACTGTCGCCTATGACAATTGCTTTCACTGGACCATCCCCATAAGTACAGTTTGGAGATACTCCGTTTTCTACTTTTCCACATATAGCTTCCCTAGAATCCCTTTTTTGTTGCTCTACTATTGTAACTTGCTCTGTTGATAAACGGTAAGTCATAAATGCATCAGAGTTTAGAAAAATTATTATTGCTAATATTCCTATAATTCCAGCAATATATATCGGCTTACTTTTAAAACAGCTACGCAAACTGGAAAAATCATTTCGGAACTTGATTTTTTCAACATACTTATAGCTTAAGAAGCCAAGAAGTATGGAAAGTACCATGCCTAAATAAATATAATATTCAGGAAGGGAGAATGTATAAATAACCACCACAAGAGGCCAATGCCAAAGATAGATAGAGTAAGACCATATCCCTATTTTCTGGAAGATTATATTGCTTGTGATGATACTGTTATTACGCTGTGCTTGAATAATAAGGAAAGAGCCGATAACAGGAAATAGTGCTAAGTAACCGGGCCAAGGGTTATCGGCTGATATAAGAAAGTAAGAACCTATAATTAAAACTAAACCCACTAACTCGAAAAGCTTTTTTCTCGTTTCTTGTAAGGTGAAAGGATATAAATAAGCGACTCCACCAATCATCATCTCCCATGCTCTAGTATGTAATAGGTAGTAAGAAGCGCCAGGCCATCTGTAAGAAGCAATCACACAAAATATAAAACCTAGTACTGTCCCTAATACAAGCATCGATTTCATTGTCTTGATAGACATAAGCTTACGCATAGCAACCAAGATTAACGGATAGATTATATAAAACTGCCATTCCACCGATAATGACCACGTATGCAATAGCCATTTTTCATGAGAAGCTGCGTCAAAATAACCTGCTTCTGACCAATATATGAAATTAGATAAGAAACCTACACTACTGGCAGCATGCTTACCTAATGCTTTGTATTCTAGTGGTGTGAGATAGAACCAACCGAAAACCATTAATATAAAGCATAGCAGTGCTAAAGCAGGAATAATTCTATTTGCCCGGGCGACATAGAACTTCAAGATAGAAAACTCTTTTTGTTCGACACCTCTAAATATTATCCCTGTCATCAAGAATCCTGAAATTACAAAGAAAACATCAACCCCAGCAAAGCCACCTGGCATCCAAGAAGCATTGAAGTGGAATAGCACAACAGCGATTACTGCTATTGCCCTCAGGCCATTGATATCTTTTCTAAATTTCATATGATTAATTACCAAGAACCGTAGTAAAAAATGTTAGCAGTATATAACCTTTGTAAGTATAAGTATAGCAAGCCCTACTTTTTTAACTTTGTGACTACCTAAATATTCAAACAAAAAAGCTAGCAATTAAATTAAAAATCTGGATTTCATTACGGTATATAGTCTAATTCACATAAAATCGATACAATATATAGACCAAAACCATTAACTAAATAAAATATAACTTACTCAATAGACTTTCGCAAACAGGTGCTTTCTAGCATCGCTGATGGCATGGCCGTTAGAGAAGCTGCTTCTTTTTACGAGCTTAGCACCATCACCATCCACAGCTGGCAGCAGAATTTAACGCCTAATCCAGACGATTATATGTACGAGCAAGCGCAGCGTTTAGGGTACAGCAAATCAGGCATTGAGTCGGTTTTAAATCGCCTTGGCATCAGTTAAAAAACATCTTGGAACACCCAAAATCCTGCCCGATAAAAAGAGCGATATATCAGAATAAGCTTAATAGCTTTACGCAGCAAGGCTGTCCCATTATTTATATGGATGAAAGTAGCTTTGAGGCTGAAACTATTCGTCCTTATGGCTACGCCCTGATAGGCAAACCTTGTATTAATAGCTACAACTGGCAAGCAGAAAAGCGAATTAACGTCATTGGTGCTCTCTATGGCAAGATGCTGTTTGTGCTTGATCACTTTAAGCAGAGTATTAAGCGCAGCATATTCTACTACTTATACAAACACACACTGCCTCAAAGCCAAATATTTGATTGTGACGGATGATATTCGACTTCCTAACAACGAACACATTCAAAAACTATTCGATGGACATGATAATCGACTCCTCTGGCTACAGCCTTCATCTGAATCCTATCAAAAAGACATGAGCATAAACATTTTTTTAGCGCAATGATGAATGGAGAACGATCTGCCTGAATTATCTCATAATATGAGTTATGCCTCCTTCATTCTTATATAGAACTATTTCATAGACATAACCTAGACGCTAGCAACCATCAACCGCCGTAGACCGTTACGGCATAACATGGAGCTATACCAATGACCCAACAAAACAAACCTGCCAAGCTAAAATTCTATAAATCCGCAAAATGGCAAATTAACGCCCTCACCTTTTTACTGCCTATTCTCATTCCGATACTGATAAACCCATCCACTCTTCATTTAAATATTTATATCATCACGACTATTTTGTAAAGATAATAGAACCTCATTTACCCTAACTCATATGCATGACAGCTAGACATTTATTCAACAAGGCGTTAGGGTAATTGCTTTCCTATTATCATGGTTTGACCTATGTCTGAGCCAACCGCTCTCCCCTTACCGACGCTTAGCAATCACTCAAATATTAGCGATGATGCCCCTTGGGAGCAGTATCAGCGCCCGTATGTCCGCGATTTAGCTTTTGCACTTGCCTGCCCAAACGTGCTTACCCATTGGATTGATTTTACTGATAATGAAAACGATGATGGAAGCCATAATAAAAGCAGTGTTAATAGTACTGATAAAAGTACCGCTGAAATTTCGGTACATAGTGCAGATTTTTGGAACGCCCAATATAAGGCATATCAAGAGCGTTTAGAGATACTTGATAGCACCAATGCTTATCAAGTACTAACCCGTTACTTGCTGGCTCGACCCAGTCCCAGTCGGTTGGGGTTTCATTTTGAAGGATTATTGTCGTTTTGGTTAACGGATGGCTTCACCTACGGTTACCATCCTTACGAGATACTGGCAAGCAATGTGCAGTTATATTGCGGCAAGCAAACGTCTGGGGAGCTAGACATAGTTTTGTATAACCATCAAGAAAAGCTGACGGAACATTGGGAGTTAGCAATTAAGTTCTTTATGGGGTCAGCGCCATTTGCACCGGTGAATTGGGTGGGGATTAATTCTAATGATAATTTGCAGCGCAAAATGACTCATATGCAGACTAAGCAATTTCGTACTTTGGCGGTGGATACCAAAAATCATGGAAACGTTATTATTGATAAACGTTATGCAGTGATAAAAGGACGATTTTTTTCACCTATTACGCTCACTGAGTTTCATCGTCCTGACTGGCTTAGCCCAACATTCCCACAGCATCGCTGGTATGACAGTCGCGACAGCGCTCACCTTGCTCATATTAATATGAGTAGATTGCGCCGCGCTCGCTATATAGAGTGGTTTACTCAGCGTGCGTGTTATGATGATGCCATATTGACCCCGCCCCTTTGGCAACCGCACTCGCTGCCTCAGACTGGGCAATACTTTGATGGTAGTACACCGCTCGTCATTTATCCTCGATATCAGAATAGCGATTTAGCTCAGGATTAAAGTACGCATTTTCACTAACTATCCCTTGCCGTTAACGCAGGTTTACCAGTTATAACGCCCATATAAGCTAATCTCACTACGTTTGGCTTTTTCAGAATCAATATCATCGGTCAATAATTTAATCCCGCCGTATTTGCTGTCTATCGCTAAGCCAAGTGCCCGTGTTTGTGGCTCTATTAATCCAGTCACAATGATAGGTATGGGCATAGACGGATTATCTAGCTTATAGCCGGCTGACAGCTGATACAGAGTTTCAATGTCGTTCGCTTGGGCATGAGCACCAAGCTGCCATTTATCTGTCAATTGATGAGACAGACTGCCTTCGATACGCCAAGGCAGCGTTTGAATAATATTGTTGGTGTCCAATTGACCACGCGTATCGTTGGTTGGGCGTCTGTTGACATCATAATCTAAGACATACTCGGTACTCGGCATGTCTCGCCAGTGCATGCGCCCAAGCACATCATAACCACGAAGCATGAGCGCCGTCTTATCCGTTATCTGCCCTGCCAGCTGAATATCTACTGAATAGCCGTAACCTGCCGGTTTATCGGGATACCAATTTAAGTCTTCCTCACCAAGAGCAGGCTTGTCGTAATAATAATTTAAATCGGTTTTAATGCTATTTAATCGATCGATATTCTTAACCGCTTCGCCCTCAAGAGCTACTTGAGAGGTCAATGTCCCTATCGCATCGCCTTCAAGCGCATGCAGTCCTTTCCAAAGATTCGCATAAGCCGTCAGCTGCCAATTAGGCGCAACGTGCTGGGTAAAACCTATGTTTGCGCCAATACGTTCATTATGCTTCGCCTCTAGATAGATAGGATATATCTGATCATTATTGGGAATTTGTTTATTTTTATATTGCCAGTATAAATCGGCAGTGTCTTGATTAAAACGCATCATATAATCATAACGCCAGCCCAACCCATAACTAATTGCACTGTCGGCTGGGCGCACCTCTACCGCCATGCGACCTTGCGCATAGGCATGCTCACCTGAATCTAATGGCGCATCCCACTCTTTAATAAAAGCTGCAATCGGCTGCGCTGGGCTATGCGCGGTAATCATAACCTCTGCCGTTATCTCATTAGCCACTTGCGGTGCTCTCCATTTACTTGCCACAGCCGGAGCTTCGATAAATGCAAGATTGGGGTATTGCGCCATAGCAGAGGTGCTGATACCCATACTCATCAGCACTAATAAGTTAATGGATAAAGTGCTTTGAAGATAAGGGCTACTTTTTTTTATAATCTTTTGCATAATCTTAGGCGATTGTTCTATCCGCCTTGATGGTTTAGCGCGGCAGGTATAATCTATAGACATAGTACTCTCACTGGTATTAAAAAAGGTCTCAAGCATAAAAAAGAGACAGGGTTAGCTGTCTCTTTTTATACAAAATAAAGGATAAATCTACCCTAGTGGAATAACACTATTATCAGTGAACTTCGCACTGAGCTTGCCATTATTCTCTAATAAGTCACCAAAATCTTTACCATTCACCATGATGTCAGACAATTTACCCATGCTATCTTTTATGAACTCATTATTCGCATCAACGTTCAGCACGATAACAGCATTATTTTGAGTGATTTTAAGCTGACTACCTACCACGTTATAATTAGCATCTAAATTCGTTTTGCCAGTCACATATAAGTTTTTGCCATCAACCCAGGCACTCAAACCTTGTAGTTCAATCACGTTACGCGCAGTTCGCTTTAAATTTGCTTGAATATCAAGAGGAATAGTGGCGGTCGTTGTGCCATTCTTTTTAGCCACAGTGCCTTTGAGTGCTAATAACACATCCATACCCACAAAACGATTGGTCTCTTCTGTGAGATTACCTTGTGCCGTGACTTTAACAATGTTTTTGATATCAGCTTCGTTAGCCACTGCATTTAAGGTGATGCTCGCATTGGTCGCTGGCATGCCCTTAATCAGATGACCCGTCAATTTGATAGTCGTTGGCAACGTGAGTGTCACTAACTGACCATCTGCCCGCTTATGACTCATGCCTAAAAATGCCAGCTCAAAATCTTTAGCTTCGATTATGCTGTCATTGGCTTGCACTTTGACACTACCAAGCTTCATAACGGCCTTTTCAAGGGTGATGCCAGCGCTATTGATATCATCTAAGTCAAACTCGTCATCAACAGTGACTTTATCGCTGAACTGACCCGTAACTGTGATGCCTTTGGATGGGGAAGTAAATACGACTGCATCCGCTCCTGAACCGATATTAATACTGTCAAAACCAAACTTACCTGTAAAGCTAGTGGCGCTTTCCGTGGTAGTCAGTGCATCTACAAAACCTTTATAGACCACATCAAAGTTATCCGTAGACATTGTAGGCTCATACTGACCCGTTTGTGGGTTAAGAACATAATCATAATAGTCGAATGTCTCAGTTTTGACATTGCTAGCGCCTGTTAGGCTGAGTTGTCCTTTATTATTTATAGTGGCAACAAAGTCAGGTTTTGGTAGCAACGTGATACCGTTTAAGTAATTGTTAAACTCTGTATTCTTGGCTAAGGCATTGATACTGGCTGCATTTAAGGTGGTGATATTTTTTTCTTTCATGTAATAATAAAGCACACTTGGCAGCTCAAAGGTTGCATTAATACGTTGCTGCTGACGCTCTGTCAAAATATCACTAGCCCCTTTATAGGCGTCAGTAATGGCTTTATTATCTAACACGAACTGCTGAGCGGTTTTAATAATATCCTTAGCTTGATTAAGCTCAGTAACATTATTATTAACTGGTGGTTTAGGAGGAACAGAAGGAGAGCCAGAATTATTGTTAGAACCAATGTTACTGTCGTTATCACTGCCACAACCTGCCAATAATAGCGTGCTGGCAAGTGCTAACGCCGTTAGCTGAAATATTTTCATCGTATAATCCCTTATATATGTATCAGACGTTTTATAAAACTTATGTTTACTACCATTCATAGAATAATACATTTATTTGTCAAATTAGTATATAAAGTAAGTATTTATAACGCTAATGTTACATAAATATAAACTAATGTCTCTCTTACCATATTCATCACTTCCTTTATTTTTCTAAACTAGAATCTATTCATAGAATAAGTCTCAATCACTTGCAGCAATTCTTGTCTAATCATCGCGGTCGTCGGCATGCGCTCAGCATGAAAACGCACGATAGGAATACCCGCACTGGCTAAAGCCTTATCCTTTTTATCATCCGCTTTTTGCCGCGCTTTATTGTTATGCGTCCAGTCATCAAGCTCAATGGCAATCAAAGTAGTCTGCGCATCATTATCAACAATCACATAATCCACACTTTGACGGCAAATTCGATTAAACCAAAAACGGCGCTCAGCAACGTCATCACTATTACCTGCAATAATACGTGAAAGCTGAACTTGCACAAAAATATGATAATCCGGTAGCGCATCTTTAAGCTTATCAAAAAACAAGACTTCGGTATCGGTCATGATGGGCATTGGCGCAAACGGCCAAATAGTAAGCTCATCACCGCGCACAGGCTCAGAATCAGTTAAAGAATCAAATTCATGCTCTACGCTTTTAACAGTCGCCTCAGATTCGGGCACAGTCTTTGAACGTACAATGAGCCATAAAAATATAAGCGCGAATATTAGAAATACCAGACCAACGAGCATGGTTTTACCTTATAACAGAAAGAGGAAAATAAGAGCGGAAATGGGCAGTTGCGCAGACATAAATAATGCCAGTATAAAACGCACAAAACACGACCATAACAGCCGTGTTTTGAGAAATTTATCTCTGAATTTAATCAGTAAAAATTATTAAGAATATATCTAAAGATAAGCTATAATTACCAATACAGCACCCACGCACTGGTAGTATTGACATCTGGATCGCTATTTACTTTGTCTTTTAGTGCCAACGCAGCAAGTTTACCGCGTTCAGGTCCCACGACCACGCGTACGCCGCGACTGGTTTTGCTGGTCTTTACCTCATATCCTGCTGCTTTAAACTTCTTGGCCAGCTCATCAGCTGATGCTTGGTTTGATGCCAATGCCACCTGTACACCAAAACTACCTTTGGCATCGGTTTCTTTGACCTCTTTACGCGCGGCGCTCAACTTTTTTTGAGCATCTTGTCTGGCATCTACCGACTTCTTGGCTAAAGCTTCTTCTTTCTTACGCTTTGCTTCACGTTTTTCAGCGCGTACTTTTTCAGCTGCGGCGGCTTCACGTTCTAGACGCTCGATTTGTTTACGTGAGGGAACGGTTAATACCTGCCCTATCTGCAAGGTTGCAGATGGCTCAATTTTATTGGCTTGTGCTAACGCCGCTACAGAAACATTATATTGCTTCGATAATTTTAATAAACCATCGCCCTTTTCAATAGTATAGTCAACCGCGGCTTTGGGAGCTTCTTTCTTATCTTCTACTTTTTTAGCGTCCTCTTTTTGAGCAGCAGTAACAGATGTAGTGTCAGTAGGCGTAACGGTAGCAGCCGGTCGCGGTTGCAGTTTTGGCTGGCTAATCTCAATTTTAGGCTCAACGTCTTCTGCTACTGGCTTGCTGCTATCGATATATTGTTGATTCTCCGAACGCGCTTTTGCCAAGGCTTGTGATTCGGCACTGGCTTGGGCTTCTGAGAACAGTTCAGCTTGTTTTTCTTGATTGGCAACCCGCTGCTCCCGCTCTCGTTGCTTTTGTGCCAACAGCCGCTTTTCAGTTTCTACATCTATGGTCAACGGTGTTGATGGCAATATATAGGTGTCTGCTGTACTGACAGTAGTAGGCGCTAAGTCTTTTTCTTCATGATTACCCAGCTGTTGCACCATAGCAAATAGCATTACAATGCCACCTACAATCATCCCAACGCCCAATAATGCCTGTCTTGAAAAATTCATTTGTTGCCATCTCTTAGCTGATAATAAGGTCGATTGTTCGGAGTATCTATCATTTGCACATCTTAGCAAGCAAAACTAAGTAGCTATGATTAATATAATCTTGTACCTAAACCGCTTGATTATAAGACATATTTTTCATACTGTCTGCTATTAGACTGTGCTTGTCAAAGGGCTACTAATATAATACGAGAAACAATTTGTTTACTATTCTACATTATTCAACGTCAAGTGCTGATAACGCTTCGCCAATCGTATGAAAAGAGCCACAAACGACAATTAAGTCTGTTGCCTGACTGTTATTAATAACCGCATGCGTGGCTTGGTGTAAGGTAGGCAGCACCTGTATTTGAGCTGGGTCAACATATTCTGCTAAGGCACTTTGTAATTGGTCAACAGTTGCTGCACGAGGATAATCAATCTCGGCAATAAACCACTCACTAATTGGTAAATCGGCAGCAGTCAAACGCTGCACCACCAGCTCGATATCTTTATCGCCTAACATGGAAAACAGCATTTTAATCGTGCCGGTTTTATTGGCTTGCTGGGCACTATGCTGTTGCCAAAGTGGAATTAACTGGCTTAATAAAAAACTTACTCCTTGCTCATTATGCGCCACATCAAACAACCAATGACGATGAACAAGTTCACGATAATCAAAACGCCCCGCTAATTTAACGGTGGTCAGCGCGTGCTTTATTGCAGCTATATCGACCTTAAGCGGACTTGCCATTACTGCAGACAAGGCATTGGTAGTATTTATTAACGACAATGCTGGGCGTGGCAACTGTAAGGTCACTGCGGCATTACTATAGTGCCATGTCGCGCTATTATCTACGCGATAACTAAAATCCTGTCCTGCTTGATAACAAGTGACATTGTGTGCTGTGATACGCTGTTGTACGCTGTCAGGCATCTCAGCTGCACCGTAAATTAAGGTAATATCATCGCGTAAAATGCCTGCCTTTTCCGCGCCGATAGCCTCGACATTATCACCCAACCAATCGACATGATCGATACCGATATTGGTAATCACCGCCATATCAGGGTCAATGATATTGACCACATCTAAGCGCCCGCCCAAGCCCACCTCTAACACCCACACATCACAATCCGCGGTCGCAAAGATTAAGAGCGCGGCTAGGGTTGTCATCTCAAAAAACGATAAGGTCAACTCACAATGCAGCCGTGCATCTTCAACCTTACTAAAAGCCGAAATTAAGGTTTCATCACTCACCATCTCACCATCAATGCGTACGCGCTCATTAAAACGACTTAAGTGCGGCGATTGATAAAGCGCTGTTTTATAGCCTGCCGCTTGGCACATTTGGGCAATAACCGCCGTGGTTGAACCTTTACCATTGGTGCCTGCAACCGTGAACACATACGCATCATCTTTCGCCGATTGCACCACGCCCAAATATTCCGCCACGGGCAACACGCGTGATAATCCCATATCGATAGCAGATACATGGATTTGCTGCATATAATCGAGCCATTCTGTTAAGTTAGAGTGACTGGTAGGTGTATGCACAGCTTGAGATGATAAAGAGACAGACATGAACAAAACCTATAATAAAAATGGAAAATAAGTAGGAATAAACAATAGCGCGTCAAAAACGTAGCAGCAGTAAGATAAAATTCTTAAATAATAGAAAAAACAATACAACATTCACTACTTAGGCAAGTGTATAACAAGCCCACAAAAAACCAAAGGCAAAAACCAAAAATAGCACTTACCGTCCATCGACGATAAATGCTATCTGGTTATTTAATCACGACTTATTTTATTCATAAAGCCAAACGAAATAAGTAATTCTATATCTTAATAAATAACGCTAAATACTAAAAATTAAGCCGAAACGTTTGGCTGACTGCATAATTTCGCTAACAAGCGATAAATGGTGTCAATCAATTGATGACGATGTACCACCTCATCGACTACGCCATGCTCTAGCAAGAACTCAGCGCGTTGGAACGGTTCTTCTAATGTCTCACGCACGGTTTGCTCAATCACGCGCTTACCAGCAAAGCCAATCATCGCTTTTGGTTCTGCTAAATGAATATCGCCAAGCATAGCAAGCGATGCCGTTACACCACCGTATACAGGATTGGTCAATACCACGATATACGGAACGCCAGCGATACGCAAGCGCTCGATGGCAGCAGCCGTACGCGCCATTTGCATGAGTGACAGTAGACCTTCTTGCATACGCGCGCCGCCCGATGCCGCAAAGCATACTAATGGCTTACGTTCTGCCAATGCCTTTTCTGCGGCTTGCACAAAACGGTCACCCACAACCGAACCCATAGAGCCACCCATAAAGCGGAAATCAAAGGCACAAGCCACGATATCCAAATTACGCAATTTACCGTACATGACGATAAGTGCTTCAGACTCGCCCGTTTTGGTTTGGGCTTCCTTCATACGTTCAGGATAAGGTTTACTATCCACAAAG
This sequence comes from Psychrobacter sp. 16-MNA-CIBAN-0192, assembly GCF_040309565.1. NCBI lineage: Bacteria > Pseudomonadati > Pseudomonadota > Gammaproteobacteria > Moraxellales > Moraxellaceae > Psychrobacter > Psychrobacter sp. 16-MNA-CIBAN-0192. Next base: position 248,195 of record NZ_JBEOOX010000002.1, on the reverse strand, counting down.
CGTAGCGGATCTTTGGCAACAAATTCTTGACCAAGCTCGCCATCGACTTGCTCTAATAACCATTGTAAGCGTTCGCGTGCTGACATCGGCAGATGATGATCGCAATGCGGGCAAACGTAACAGTTAAAAATCAGCGCCGTATTGGTAATCATCGAATGACAGCTGCTGCACTCGGTTGATGGTTCAGTCTCAACTGCCGTCAAAGGCGCAGACAGTTGCTGTTTAACACCCGGAACGGGACGGTTAAACCAAGAATGACCTGCGACGTTACTATTATCATTATCAGTAGTCGCATTATTGTTTTGAGAAGTTGTTATGGTATCAGTCATATTATTCGCCATTATCAGAGGCTTAGTAACAAGTTGGCTCATCGCCTTGTCATTGGGAGTGAATGAGGGTCTAACCTTCTGTCATCACATGAGCCATTATGAGACAGGCACGCGCTAATCTTGCGCGGCGGATAATCGTTTATATATTATAGCTTATACATGATATTAGTTTACACACGTAAACTAGATTTAGCAAAGTCATTCCACATCATTCACAATAAAATATAGCGGGCGTCATTTAAAATTATGCTGTTAAGCTGTCTAAAGCTGCACGAAGCTCATCCATTTTTGCCATGATTTTTTGCTGAGCAATCGCAATCGCTTTATTATCATGTGCATCTATATTTGCAAAATGCTCAACCAACGCGCTACCAACAATCACACCGTCCGCATGCGCACCAATGGCTTTTGCCGATGCGCCATCACGAATACCAAAGCCAACACATACTGGCAAATCTGTTTCGGCTTTAATCGCTTTTACATGGGTCGCCACATCATCGGTATCGAGCGTCGCTGAGCCAGTCACACCTTTAAGCGACACATAATAAATATAACCGCCACAATGGGTCAATACTTGCTGACGACGCTCTGCCAACGTGGTTGGTGATAATAAGAAAATCTCATTCATCGCATGGTCAGTTAAATGCTGAGTAAAGCTGCCCGCCTCTGCTGGTGGCAAATCAACCATCAAGATACCATCAACGCCGGACTGCTCACATAGCGCGACAAAATTATCATAACCAATAATTTCAACAGGATTCAAATAACCCATTAGGATTATCGGCGTTTGCGTATCATTTTTGCGGAATTCTGCAACCATTTTTAGGGCGTCACGGGTGCTCGTGCCAGCTGCCAATGCACGCTCAGCAGCAAGTGCGACCGTTGGACCATCTGCCATAGGGTCTGAAAACGGTAGACCAATCTCAATCATATCCGCGCCATGCGTCACTAACTCATGGAGTAGATTAACGGTCACGCTCGGATTGGGGTCGCCTGCCATAAAATAAGGAATTAAGGCTTTTTTATTTTGGGCTTTTAAAGTTGCAAACGTGCTTTCAATGCGGGTCGTCATTCGGGTCATAGTGTTCTCTTATTATTTTTAAATACTTTTTAAAATGACTTTGACTTAAATAGTCTCTGATATTAATACTGATAAATGGGGCAGTTACTAATGCCGTAAAGACCCCATTTACCATCGCTAAAGGGTGTTAAATTCTAAAACTCAATACCTTCCGCTTTCATAACAGAATGTAAATCTTTATCGCCACGACCAGACATATTAACGATAATGGTCTGATCAGGTGTCATGGTTTTAGCCAGCTTTAGGGCGTAAGCTACAGCATGAGCAGACTCTAGCGCAGGGATAATGCCCTCTTTGCGTGTGGCTTCATGAAAGCCTTCTAACGACTCTTTATCCGTACAGCCGACATATTCGACGCGCTTCATGTCTTTTAAGAAGCTATGCTCAGGACCGACGCCCGGATAATCCAGACCTGCTGAGATAGAATGTGTTTCTTGAATTTGACCGTCATCATCTGCCATCAAATAAGTACGATTGCCATGTAATACGCCGATACGACCAGCAGCAAGCGGTGCTGAATGGCGACCGGTTTCGATGCCGTCACCAGTGGCCTCAACACCATACATTTTCACATCAGTATCATTTAGGAAGTCAAAAAACAGACCAATAGCGTTTGAACCGCCACCCACACACGCCACTAAGGCATCAGGTAATTTACCGGTTCTTTCTAAATGCTGAATGCGCGCCTCTTTACCAATAATCGCTTGAAAATCACGGACAAGCAATGGATAAGGGTGCGGACCGGCAACCGTACCAATAATGTAATAAGTAGTATCAACGTTAGTGACCCAATCACGCATGGCTTCGTTCATCGCGTCTTTTAGTGTGCGTGAGCCAGAGGTTACTGGAACGACGGTCGCGCCCAATAAACGCATACGATAAACGTTCATTTTTTGGCGCTCAACATCGTCAGCACCCATATAAACGATACATTCTAGCCCCAAACGGGCGGCAATCGTTGCGGTTGCAACACCATGTTGACCTGCACCAGTCTCAGCGATAATTCGTTTTTTGCCACACATTTTTGCCAGTAACGCTTGCCCAATGGTGTTATTGACCTTATGAGCACCCGTATGGTTTAAGTCTTCACGTTTAAAATAAATCTGCGCGCCGCCAATCTCATCGCTCAAACGTTTGGCATGATACAGCGGTGTTGGACGACCGACATAATTGACCAAATCAGTATGATACTCTTCCCAGAATGCAGGGTCTGCCTTCACTTTGTTATATAAAACTTCTAACTCTTCTAATGCTGCCATCAACGTTTCCGAAACAAAACGCCCGCCATGAACGCCAAAATGCCCACGCGCATCGGGATACTGATTAAAGTCTTTGACGTCTTTTGGATTACTAAAAGTATTTACAGAATGCGCCGTTGTGTTTGAAGATTGGGCAGCATCTGCAGTTTTATTATTGGCATGACTCATGATAATTCCTACGATAAGTGGTATTTTTTAATGAAAATTAAGGCTGTGGAAGTAAGGAGAAAAGTAACTAAGGACTAACAGATTAGGACTAACAAGAAGGTTCGGAATGACGAACAGGTAAGGCTAAAGTATTGGCAAAAGAGCACGCTACACAAGCTGGCTTAGCTGACGTCAACACCCGTCACATTTTGCCATCGGTCATGCTTGACCGCTTTCATAAAGGCGCGCATTTTTGCAGTGTCTTTTTTACCTTTTCCAACTTCAATACCGCCGCTGACATCAACACCATAAATGGGCAAATCACGGGTTGCTACCACGTTTTGCGCATTCAAACCGCCTGCTAAAACAATCGGCAGTGCACTGTCATGCGGGATTAAACTCCAATCAAAACGTGCGCCTGTGCCACCATATTTATGTTGATGATAGGCATCAAGTAAAATACTGCTCGCACCTGCCAGAGCAAAGTCATTAATCTGAGCGCATACACTGTCTGGAGTGTCGATATCGGTATTGATACGCAGGGCTTTTATCCAGCGTTTATTGACTATTTTGGCAAGCTGTTGGCAGTGTTCAGGGCTTTCATCGCCATGAAATTGAATAACATCAAAAGGGACGTTGTTTGCCAGCTCTATCAGCTCGTCTTGAGGCATGTTGACCACCAGCGCCACCACAGTGACAAAAGCAGGCACCGCTTTCACCAAAACTCGCGCTTGTTCAGACGTTACAGCACGTGGGCTTGGCGGATAAAATACCAAACCCACTGCGTCCGCACCCAATTGGGCAGCAGTCTGAATATCAGCAAGCTGAGTAAAACCACAAAACTTAACGTGCATGTTGTGACCCTAAAAAAGACCGCGAGTTATCAAGCGTCTGATTAAGCATATAACAGAAGTAACATAAAAAGAATAGGGATAAAGATTGATAATAGGAAAGATAGTAATTTGTTAAGCAAATGGTAAATTGATTGCATACAAAAACTTATCCTAGCATACTTTTATTCATAGTTTTGTTTATGATTAAAAAAAGGATACGTAAATGGCAATAAAGATGCCCTTAACTGACGATATACGCTTTGACAGTAAGGAAGTAGCTCAAGAAAACGACTCTTCTAGTACACTTCATTATCTGATTTGGTTTCGCCGTGATTTGCGTCTGCACGACAATACAGCGCTGACTGTACTTTGCGAACGTGCTAATGAAAAAAACGCGCAGGTCTCGGCTATCTTTTTTTGCACCCCTGAACAATGGCGCGCTCATAATACCTCTTTAGCACAAGTTGATCATATTGCACGCACCTTACCGCTATTGGCACAAAATTTACAAGAGCAATTAAACATCCCATTAGCAGTTTATGTTTGTGATAATTTTTCTGATTGCACCAATGCCATTATTGATATTTGCCGCACTAAGAATATCGATGTTGTTATGGCAAATCATGAGTACGAGGGCAACGAGATTGCCCGTGATGAACAATTAACCAAACAGCTCGCCAAAAATAATATTGAATTTATCCGCTACCATGACCAATGTATTTTACCGCCACAAAGCATCACCACTAATGATGGCAGTATGTATCAAGTCTTTACCCCATTTTATAAAAAGTGGCGGCATACCTTGGAAGTTGGTGAACTACAAATTCATCACGCGCATGCCATTATTAACCATAAAAACAGTGCTTTAAAGCTATTAACGGAGAAAAAGTCGTCAGAAGTCAGTGCGGACACCTTTGAAGATATACAAGAATTATGCAAAAAAGTCGTTATCGATTATCAACAGTGTTTACAACGTCATGCTTCTTACCAGTATATTAATACAGAATCCCAGCTTAGTCATGCCCGTAATGCCTATCCTGCTAGCGAAAATGCTGCGTGCCAGCGTCTAGACGCATTCATTGCAGATGATATTGACAACTATGATGTCAGCCGTGACGTACCTAGTCTACAGGCAACCAGTCAACTATCCGCTTATCTAACGATTGGCGCGATTAGTCCTAGGCTTTGCTACTTAAAAGCAACCGAAGCCTTGCAAGACTTTAATAAGGACAATACTAATAGCTTTGATGCCAGTTCTGAAAATAACTCTGACAACAGCTCTGATAACAACGATATCAATCGCTGGATAAGCGAGCTGGCGTGGCGCGATTTTTATCGGCATGTTTTAGACTATAAACCTGAGCTTATTCGTTATCAAGCGTATAAACATGAAACTGATAGCAAGATTAATTGGTCATATAACAAAGATGACTTTACAGTTTGGTGTCAGGGCAAAACAGGTGTGCCCCTGGTAGATGCAGCCATGCGTTGCCTGAATGCCACCGGCTTTATGCACAATCGCTTGCGTATGGTCACGGCGATGTTTTTAACCAAAGACTTACTCATAGATTGGCGCTGGGGTGAGCGCTATTTTATGCAGCAGCTAATAGATGGCGACTTTGCCTCAAACAATGGCGGCTGGCAATGGAGCGCGTCAACAGGTACAGATTCAGCGCCCTACTTCCGTATTATGAATCCTTTTAGCCAAGCCAAAAGCCATGATGCTGATGGCATATTTATCAAAACGTGGCTACCTGAGCTAAAAAATATTCCTGCCAGTATCTTGCATAGCGAAGATAAAATGCGTAAGGAACTAGCAAAAGGTGGTAAGTTTGCCAGCATTGATTATCCTTTACCAATAGTCGAGCATAAAGCGGCTCGGCAATTCGCCATTGCAGCGTTTAAAGGAGAGAGTTAAGGCTGAAATTCTTATTAAGCTCAGCTAGTACGATCAATTAAAACCAGTCATATTGCCAAACAAATTTACTAGCCAACCAATGACATTCCAAAGTCCCCATCCGATCAAAGCAATCACCACGATGCCAAGCAAATCAGGAAGATGTAAATATAACCAAGCAATGAAAGGGTTGCGCCAAAAATGGCTACGTTGCTGTTTGTCTTCTAACTGCTGATGTAAAAATGGGCGATCCATATGCGTGGTTTCAGTGATGCCATATTCATCATGCAAATGCTGATGAACGATGCTCAACGTCTTACGGCTGGGTCGAATAAAAATATCCAATAGCGTGCCGACAACGGGCACAACACCAACGACCGTATCAATCAGCGCCAGTCTAACTGCTGGCAGCATCTTTTGCACGGGTACGCCCAATTGACGGCCCAATATAAAGGCATAACTGGTTAACGCGAGTCCCGCTAAATCTCCTGCCAGCGGTATCGTTGATAATGCCGCATCCGCACCCACACCTTGCTTGGTAAACGGAATACGCACGACCGAATCCATAGCATTGGCAAACTTGGCTAACTTACGCTCAGTGGCAATCACTTGCGCGCGGGTGAGGCCCTGCTCTGCAAGCTTAGCTTGATAGTATGCCGTGGATTGGCTTGCTATTGGTTTGACAAGTTTCATATTTGGCGGCTTATCCATTTAAGCTTGTCCAAATACAAGAAGCCGCCACCAAAATAAAGACATAACGCCCTACCCATACATTGGCTAAAAACGCTTGAAAGCAAGCAATAGGCTGGCGACTGGCGCAGGCATTATTTTGCTTGGTAAACATCATTGCCACCAGTGCCAAACCAAATATCGGTGTAATTCCTAAGCTCGTTGGCGCAAAATAATGCCATAATACCACACCCATAAGCAGTAAAAAAAGCGTTTGCAATATTGAAATAATGACCACATCATAGCGACCAAATAATATCGCCGTCGACTTCACATCAATCTTTAAATCATCATCGCGATCTGCCATAGCATATTGGGTATCGTACGCCACCGTCCAACACATATACGCGGCAAACAACAACCAACACCAGATATCCGGTGCACCTTGTATCGCCACATATGCCATTGGTATTGCCCAACCAAACGCCGCCGCTAAAAATACTTGTGGCAAATGGGTATAGCGTTTCATAAAGGGGTAAATAAACGCGAGCACTACCGCACCAAGCGACCAGTAAAACACTTGAATGGGTAAAAATAATAATAAACTCGCGCTAAGTAATACCAAGATTAAAAACGCCGCAATCGCCTCTTTACCCGATAAACGACCATCAGCGAGCGGACGCCCTTTGGTTCGAGTTACATGACCATCCACTTTACGGTCAGCAAAGTCGTTAATCGCACACCCTGCCGCCCGCATTAAAATAGCACCCAATGCAAATATCACAAATACTTTCAAATTGGGTAGACCGGCATGTACCCCTTGTTTCTGGGCTTGGCTCATCGCTGCTAACAATACGCCCCACAGCGTTGGCCAAAGCAACAGCTCAATGCCAACCGGCTTATCAAAGCGCGTCAGCTGCATATAGGCATGAAGTTTATCGTTAAATGTCATGGATGAGCGCTTAGATATCATTGGTTTATGGTTTCTATATTTATAATCTTTATAATCTTTATAATATTTATCTCTCTAGCTTCTATCTTTGCTGCCACAGTTTATTAGCTTCTAACAGCGACAGTTCAAAATACTGTTTGCGTAATGCTTTAATCGCCGCAATTTTGTCGTTCTTCGCAGGTAGCTGACGTAAATACGTCATATATTCTGCACTGCGTGCCTGCTTTAACGCGGCTTCTAATCGCAGCATGCGGGTGCGTAGCAAGATATTGATAATAAGCAAGCCTGCACCTACTACCCAAATAATGATGGTTGACATCTTTTTCTCCTTTTCGACTATTCAAGCTTGCGTGTCATTTACTTATTACAATGATAAAAACAGTTATAAGAAATAGCCATCAAGACGCACCGCTTCATTGTGCCAGCTCTCTTTTGGCAGTTGATTGGCAAATAAGGGCGCATCTTTGGGACGCTTGACGATAACGCGACCTTGCTGCTTATGCTCATCAATAAGAGAACTGACCATCACTTGTGCACCTTGTAGCAATTGCAATTCCTGCGCGGCTGTCGGCGGACTGGCTAGATGGTGCAATGCCTGCATACGTTTACCCACTTTAGCGCCCTTCCCCGTTTTGCTGTCCTGATAGCTATCATCGGGAAACATAGGATCGAGATATATCACATCGATAGCTTTATTATTTGCTGCATTACCTTGAAAATCAGCAAAATAACTAAGCGCATCGGTATTAATAATTTGCAGCCGCGCCATTAGCTTTTGCCAATTGGGCTGCGTACTCATGCGCTGCTGTTCGGCGAGCAACAACAATGCCATAATAGGCTGCTGCTCAAGCATAATGACCTGCGCGCCGGTACTCGCCAGTATTAAGCTGTCATGCCCAAAGCCAGCGGTCGCATCAATCACCTGACTGTCAGCGGTGATTTTTGCCGCTTGTAATAGCAGCTCCGTCTTACGACCCGCGCTGACCACCCGCCGTTGCAATTTATCCCATTCCGGCGCGACACTGAGACCATTACTCAGCCATGACAGCTTATTTTTATCGTCTAATAATAAAATCGGCTGCATAGATTCTGCGCATATTTGCTCGCGGCGCTTTTGATTCAACTTAACCGCGACCAGTTCTGCGGTTAGATTCAACGGCAATTGATGCTGACTTGCCAATACCATCAAACGCTCAACGTGAGGCTGCTGGGATTCATCAATATACAACAATCGACAGTGGTTTAAGGCGATATCTGCATTACAGATAGTATCAACTTTAGACACTAATGGTTCGCTCATTTGGTCATACCTGCTTCTTTTATTACCCATTTATAGCGCTAAAATTAATAATAGTTTAACCCGCCATCTGATAGCCAAAACCCCAAGCCGCTATCAACACAATGATACCGGTAATAATACGCAACCAAGCAAAAACCTTAAAGTCACGGCGACTAACCCAAGCAACTAGTAAGCGAATACATAGTAAAGCGACGATAAAGGACACTACGGTGCCAACGCCAAGCACCAGCCAATCCTCGCTGCTAGTCATCACATCGCCATGCTTGATTAAATCAAGTAACGCGGCTCCCACAATAACCGGAATACCTAAAAAGAATGAGAACTCTGCTGACGCCTTACGCGATACGCCAAGCCACAATGCGCCTACAATGGTCGCTCCTGAACGTGATGTTCCCGGTATTAAGGCGAAGCATTGAATCAGTCCAATCATTAATGCCGTCTTTAAGCTGACATCTTCTGCTTCTTCTGCAATGATAGTTTTTGGGCGATTTTCTACATAAAATATCAATAAGCCACCGATAATGAGCATAATAGCGACGGTCACTGGATTGAATAAATACAGCTTAATTTCATCGGCAAAGGTAAAGCCAAGTATCATTACAGGAATGGTTGCTACAATAATGCTAAGGCCAAGCTGACGCGGATTTTTCAACCCTTCTGCTTTCCCTGTTACTAAACCAACCAGCGCGTGCCAGAGTCTGCCCCAATAATCATAAATGACTGCTAAGATTGCGCCCAGCTGTACCACGACGACGAATAAATCGACTTTTTCTTTGGTCCAAAAGCCCATGATATCTGCTGAGAGAATCAAATAGCCAGTACTAGAAATGGGTAAAAATTCGGTGACACCCTCAACAATACCCATGATGACGGCTTGAATTAATAAAATGATATCCACAAATATTTTCCTGAAAACTGACCTGCTGGTCGCTTTATATTATCGTAATAGAGTTGTGCTCAGACGTTTAGCAATTTTGGATAAAGCGTCTTGCCGTTATAAATAAGGTTGTATGTACAATGTGTTTTTTATTTTTGTGGCAGTATTACGCTTTGCCTTGCTCTTTAAGCGTTTTCCAAGCTTGATTGCGCAGATATTTTGGTAAAGCTTGTGCCGCATCCGTACCGCCAGCATGTTTAAATTCCGCCACACCCAGCTGCCCAATAATCGCGGCATCCGGACGGATATCCGCATGGGTTATCTGACCATCATGCAGAGTTAATAAGCTCGCACCATCGCCAACAATAGGAATATTCAATAAGGTTGGACAGTCGTAATCAAGCAGCTGCTCGGGGTCTTCGCTATTTTCTTGATGGACAGGCTGCATAAAATTATCTATGACAACAAAATGCCCAAAATAAACTTGCTGCATACGCGCATCAAGAGCGCTATAAACCTCGGTCAAACCGTATTGTTGATACGCAGTTTGAGCAATGGCTTGCAAGCTTGATATACCCACGCACGGCACATCATGGGCAACAGACAGCGCTTGTACCACAGCGGTATTGATACGGATACCACTAAACGCGCCCGGACCACGATTGAATATTAAGGCTTGCATATCCGCAAGGCTCAGCTGAGATGCCGATAATGCGGCATCAATCATCGGCAGTATTTGTTGCGTCTGCATGCGCTTGCCCGTTTCAGTCTGGCAAGATATCACCTTGCCATCACTATCAAGAATCGCAATTGAGCACTGATCAAATACGGTATCCATTGCTAAAAACATCATGACCTCGGCTGATACGTCTGGCATTACCCAAAATAAATAGCGCCTATAATAGCATTTAGCATAGCATTTAGGGTTGGCAAGTTTTATTACTTACTATGTTTTTCCTCGTTCACTTATCTCGTTTGGTTTGCCCATAAAAAATCCCAAAACTAATGCTAGCTTTGGGATTTTCGTAAAATAAGGATAGTTAAAATGATTAAATAGACACCATGGTTTAAAAGCGCTTTTTAAAGTTTTTCGGGGCTTGGTTTTGCAACGCTTGCATTTGTTTTTGCATCTCTTCGCTGCTTGGCAAATTATTTGGATCCAGTCCCATTTGCTTGGCGATTTGGGCTTGGTTGACATCTTTCATGCCGCCTTGTGCTTGACCACCGCCGCCAAATAATGGACCTGCGGCAGCTGACGCACCGCCACCACCACCGCCCATCAATCCTTGCATGGATTTCATCATTTTACTGATGCCTTCCGGCTTCGATATCATTTTCATCATTTTTGCCATTTGCTTATGTTGCTTGAGCAAACGATTGACGTCTTGAATCTCACGACCAGAACCAGCGGCGATACGGCGCTTACGGCTTGGGTTGATCTTGTCCGGATTTTGACGCTCAAACGGGGTCATGGAATTAATCAATGCTTCCATCTCGCGCACTTTTTCTTCTGGTTTGGCATCTTCGACGGCTTTTTGCATATCCGAGCCGCCCATACCGGGCATTTTATCAAGGAAACCTGCCATGCCACCCATGTTTTTCATTTGCTGAAACTGGGTCAAGAGATCCTCAAGGTCGAATTCGCCGCCCTTTTGCATCTTTTTCGCCATTTTTTCGGCTTTTTCACGGTCGATTTTTTGCTCGACTTCTTCAACCAAACTTAAGACGTCACCCATGCCAAGAATACGTTGAGCGATACGTTCAGGATGGAATAATTCTAGCGCATCTAATTTTTCACCGCGCCCTAAGAATTTAATCGGCTTACCAGTAATGGCGCGTACTGATAACGCAGCACCGCCACGCGCATCACCATCGGTTTTGGTTAAAATCACACCGGTTAATGGCAGCGCATCGTTAAAGGCTTTGGCAGTATTTGCCGCATCTTGACCAGTCATGGCATCAACGACGAACAAGGTCTCAGAAGGATTAACGGCAGCGGTTAATGCCTTAATCTCAGCCATCATGGTTTCGTCAATCGCTAGGCGACCCGCGGTATCAATAATCAAAATATCTTGATATTGGATTTTGGCTTCTTCAATAGCACGTAGCGCAATATCAATCGGGTTTTCATCAGTCGTTGAATTGACGAACTTAGCATTCACCTGACCGGCGACTTGTTCTAACTGGGCAATCGCTGCTGGACGATAAACGTCAGCTGACACCAGCATGACTTTCTTTTTATGGCGCTCTTGTAAAAATTTTGCCAACTTACCCGCAGTTGTGGTTTTACCTGCACCTTGCAAACCTGCCAGCAAGTAAACCACTGGCGGCTTACCCGTCATTTCTAACTGCTGATTGGCGCTGCCCATCATTTCAGTCAGCTCATCGTGAACGATTTTTACAAAGGCTTGTCCGGGCGCTAACTCTTTGAGCACTTCTGCGCCCATCGCTTGCTCTTTCACGCGTTTTACAAAATCACGCGTTACTGGCAATGCCACGTCCGCCTCTAACAACGCCATGCGCACTTCGCGTAACGTGTCTTTAATATTGTCTTCAGTCAGCTGTCCTGTGCCTGAAATATTGCGCAGGCTGGAGGTAAGGCGTTCGGTTAAGGTATCAAACATAAATAACTCTCAATAAATAATGGGTCAAAATAATGGATTAATAAATGCGGCTTATAATATATAAGGAGTAACTTATAAGAAGTGACTTGGGCTAAACACTTCTTGTTAAAGATATAAGATAAATAATTTTGTTAAAGTATAACAATGAAAATGATTCTCAAAAAAGGTCTATTTTATGATAAATTGAATGTTTGTTCTAATCATACCATTTTAGCATTAACTTGAGCGTCCGTAAGTGACCATATCCATAAGTTAAGGATGCTCCTGCTATTCAATGAGGCTTGCCTGTGGTCGTTGCGTTTTTAATCGCTAGTATGGCGTATATTTTGGTCAGTATCTATTTGGGTTGGGCGTTGGCAACCGATAGACCAATTCATAAATGGGGCACGCTAAGTGTGCTGCTCATCGGTATGCTGGCGCACGCGATTCTGCTCTATCCTTATATCGTGACTTTGTATGGGCTAAATTTCAATTTATTCAATACGTTAAGTTTAATCAGCTTATTTTTCTTATTGTTTTATGGGCTATTTTGTTTATACCGACCCATTGTCAGCTTAGGTATTCTTGCTGCGCCAACCGCACTTATTGGTGTCACTATCGGTTATTTTGGTCGTGCGCCTTATCAGCCGTTAACCAATGTCAGTATGGGGCTTGAGGCACATATTATCCTCTCACTTGCCGCTTATTGTGTGCTACTCATGGCAGCGGTGCAAGCACTCTTCTTACGTTTACAAATTCGCGAGCTTAAACAAAGCACCATTCACCGTTTTTGGGTCAATAAGCTGCCGTCATTACAAAGTATGGAGGCATTATTATTCGATATGATTATGGTCGGCTTTGTGCTGCTCAGCATCGCGTTGGGTCTGGGCTTGATTTATGTCCAAGATTTAATGGCACAGCACATCGCCCATAAGACGGTATTTAGTGTGTTATCTTGGTTATTATTTGGGGTATTGTTGGTTGGCAATTGGCGTGCAGGATGGCGCGGTAAGCAAGCGGCAAATATTACCATTTATGCCTTTATCCTTCTGGCCGTTGGTTTTGTCGGCAGTAAGTTTGTGCTGGAATTATTACTTTAACTTTGTTGAGAGTACAATATTTTTTTTATTTTCTGCTGTTCAATCAGAAATGATAGGCGTAAAATTCATCGATAATGGAATATCAAAGGCGTTGTAGCGCTGGCTGCTATACCTTGCTACACATGGTCAGACCAAAGGTATCGCCTTAAGCCAGCATGTGCTGTTTTTGCTCGTTGCTCATCGAGTAGTTTGCCATATTAAAAATAACTATAAAAACATCCTTATCATTTATTAATCACTTTGTCTTATCTACTTGTATCGTAAACCTGTCATCTTAAGACGGGTATATTGAGGTTGCTTTCCCTCTTTATGCATCATACCAGTGACAAGCGTGACGATTGACTTCCATTATAGGCAACCTATACTCAAGCTAACACGCATTTTTATTCCATAATAATAATCTTAAAAGTCAATAATCTTAAACGTTCATAGCCTTAAGCGTTTATAGTCTTAAACGCTAGCAATCAAAAGAATGTTACCGATTATCCACTGCCCTTTTTATCTTAAAATCACCACACGGTTATGACCATGAATACAGTGTCCAGCCCCACCGCCGCCCGTGGTTACGGTGCCGATAGACAATGGCTTGCCAAGCTTGATCTGAAGTTGGTACCAACAGGCGCTAAAACCTACCTTAAACAACTGGCTTTTATTGGTCCTTTACGCATTCAGCGCCCTTTTTATCCGGAAGGCGGTGTCTGTCATCTTTATGTGCTGCATCCGCCCGGTGGTCTGGTATCTGGTGATCGGCTTAATATCAATGTACATGGCGCAGCGGACAGTCAAACGCTGCTGACCACACCGTCTGCGGGCAAAGTCTACGGGCGCGACAGCGATGGCGTGGTACAAGGTCAGTCTGTTCATATCACGCTGGCGGATAATGCGGAATGCGAATGGTTGCCACAAGAAACCATCGTCTATAGTGATGCCAATGCCGTATTAGACACTACTATTGAACTGGAATCTGGCGCACGGTTTATCGGTTGGGACTTGGTCTGTTTGGGTCGTCCCGCCTCTGATGCACGCTTTGCTAAAGGCACATTAAGCCAACGTATTCGCTTATTGCGAGATGGACGCTTACTATTTAATGAGCATTTACAATTGGTTGCCGATAGTGGCTTGCACCACAGTCGCGTAGGATTACATAATAAGACTGTTTTTGGCACGCTAGTCGCGTATGGCGCAGATTTCAACCCCGAGCTGATAACGACGCTTCGCACTGAGCTTGCCAGCCCAGACTTTACGGTTACCCAGCGCTTGGGCGTATTACTGGTACGCTACTTGGGTGAAGATATGAATGAGTGCCGCGCGGGTATGTGGCACGCATGGGCATTGATTCGCCCGCCATTATTAGGACGACCAGCTTGTACGCCACGTATTTGGTTGACGTAATAAAACTCTACTTAATCATGATTTATTTGCAAGCTAATCCTTTTTTTTCTTAAAAATATCATTACTGGTCTGATTAGCAACGATTAACTTTAAAACATAATTTTTATTGATAATTTTAGTAATTATTTTAGCAATGAGTTAAAAAACCAACGCCTTTTAACACCGCTGTTTTATTCACCTACATTTGGTGAACTAAAAAATGGCTTTCTAGCAAGGATATGCATTATGGAATTAACGCCAAGAGAAAAAGACAAACTGCTGTTATTTACCGCAGGTTTGGTCGCAGAGCGCCGTCTGGCACGTGGTTTAAAGTTAAATTATCCAGAGTCGGTGGCGTATTTGTCTGCAGCTATTTTGGAAGGCGCACGTGATGGTCGTACGGTGGCAGAATTAATGGGCAGCGGTCGTAATTGGCTCACCCGCGAGCAAGTGATGGATGGCGTGCCTGAGCTCATTCATGAGGTGCAAGTGGAAGCCACGTTCCCAGATGGTACTAAACTGGTTACTTTACATGATCCGATTCAGTAAAAGGAATAGCTATGAAACCAGGAGAATTACAGCTGGGCGTAAGCGATATTGAGCTGAATGTCGGACGTGAAAAACGCACTATTATAGTCGCTAATACCGGTGATCGACCCATTCAAGTCGGCTCACATTATCACTTTGCTGAAGTTAATCCAGCACTATTATTAGACCGTGCGCTGGCACTTGGCTTTCGCCTTGATATCGCAGCCGGTACCGCCATTCGCTTTGAGCCCGGTCAAAATCGCGAGGTCACCTTAGTGGCGCTGGGTGGATTGCGCCGCGTTTATGGGTTTCGCGGTGAGGTTATGGGCGCATTAGGAGATCAAAATGTCTAGAATCAGTCGCAGCGCGTACGCTGAGATGTTCGGTCCAACCACGGGCGATAGAATTCGCTTGGCGGACACCGATTTATGGATTCAAATTGAGCATGACCATGCCATTTATGGCGATGAAGTCAGCTTTGGTGGCGGTAAGGTCATCCGTGATGGTATGGGTCAAAGCCAACTTGGTGATGCCGATACCGTCGATACGGTGATTACCAATGTGGTGATTTTAGACCATTGGGGTATTGTCAAAGCCGATGTCGGTATTAAAGACGGGCGTATCGTTGCCATTGGTAAAGCGGGCAACCCTGATATTCAAGACGGCGTGACTATTAATTTGGGCGCATGTAGTGAAGTGATTGCAGGTGAAGGTAAAATCTTAACAGCTGGTGGCGTCGATACACACATCCACTATATTTGTCCGCAGCAGATTGAAGAAGCGTTATGTTCTGGAGTTACTACCATGATTGGTGGCGGCACAGGTCCAGCAACAGGCAGTAAAGCAACCACGTGTACGCCTGGCGCATGGCATATCTCGCGTATGCTACAAGCCACCGATGAGCTACCAATGAACTTTGGCTTTATGGGTAAAGGCAGTGCTAGCGTGCCTGCCCCATTGCGCGAACAGCTTGACGCTGGCGCTATCGGCTTAAAAATTCATGAAGATTGGGGTTCAACCCCTGCGGTGATTGATTGCTGCTTATCGGTTGCTGAAGAATATGATGTGCAAATTGCCATTCATACGGATACGCTAAATGAGTCCGGCTTTGTCGATGACACACTAGGCGCATTTAAAGGGCGCACTATTCACACCTATCATACCGAAGGCGCAGGCGGTGGTCATGCTCCCGATATTCTTAAAGCCTGTAGCCTATCTAATGTCTTACCTTCGTCAACCAACCCAACACGCCCTTATACGGTAAATACCGTTGATGAGCATTTAGATATGTTGATGGTTTGCCATCATTTAGACCCCAATATTCCAGAAGATGTGGCGTTTGCAGACTCGCGTATTCGCAAAGAAACCATTGCCGCTGAAGATATTTTACAAGACTTAGGTGTGATCTCAATGATTTCATCTGACAGTCAAGCGATGGGACGTGTGGGCGAAGTGGTCTGCCGCACGTGGCAAACGGCTCATAAAATGCGTCAACAGCGCGGCTTATTACCTGAAGATATAGAATTGGGCTGCGATAATTTCCGCGCTAAGCGGTATGTTGCTAAGTACACCATCAATCCTGCGATTGCCCATGGCATCTCGCATGTGGTCGGCTCTATTGAGATTGGTAAGCTTGCCGATTTGGTCTTATGGGATCCAGCATTCTTTGGTATCAAGCCTGCGCTGATTTTAAAAGGCGGCATGATTGCTTATGCGCCAATGGGCGATATTAATGGCTCTATTCCTACTCCGCAGCCGGTGCATTACCGTCCGATGTTTGGCGCTCAAGGTCGCGGTGCAGCTGCTACTAGCATTACCTTTGTTAGCCAAGCGGCACTCGATCGTGATATTAAAACCAAGCTAGCATTAACTCGTGAACTCAATGCTTGTTTTAATACCCGTTCGATTCAAAAGCAAGACATGATTCATAATGGCGCAACCCCTGAGCTTGAAGTCGATGCTCAGACCTATGAAGTGCGCTGTGATGGAGAATTGTTGACCTGCGAGCCTGCTGAAGTGCTGCCAATGGCACAATTATATATGTTGTTTTAAGATGCCTAATGGGGAAAACTTATGTTAAAAATTATTCACTATTTAGGACAAACGACGCAAGCGGTCGACGATAGCGTGACCTTGCCGTTTGAAGTGCGCCAAAAAGGTCGCTTTAAAGCGGTGAGCGAGAACGGTACTGAATTGGGCGTATTTTTAGAGCGTGGTCAAGTGTTAGCTGATGGCGACAAACTGCAAGCAGAAGATGGGCAAATTTTTGCCGTGGTAGCTAAGCCTGAAAACGTGGTCACCGCGCATGCTGATGATTGGGCAAGCTTTGCGCGCGCCTGCTATCACTTGGGCAACCGTCACGTTACCTTGCAATTAGGCGAGCGCTGGTTACGCTTTCAACCCGATCATGTGCTTGAACATTTGGCGGAGCATTTAGGTTTGCGCTTAAGCACTGAAGATGCGCCCTTCCATCCGGAAGCAGGTGCCTATCATGGTCATGCCCACAGTCCTGAGCACAGCCACAATCATCACCATGAACACTAATATGAAAACTGATATGAAAACTGATATGAGTGCCACTAAACAGGCGGCTATAGACAATGATGCGCAGCAATTACTGGCGCTATTGCACCTATCTAGCCCCGCTTTGCCCATCGGTGCGTTTGCCTACTCTAGCGGCTTAGAGTCAGCCATTGAACTTGGTTGGGTAAAAACCGAAGCGGAATTACAGAGTTGGCTGGACGGGATGTTAAGTGGACTGGCGCATTTGGATATTCCTGTATTGCTGCGCTTGTGTGCTGCTCGAGCTGACAATGATACGCAACAGATGCAATATTGGAGTGATTTTTTACGTGCTAATCGAGAAAGTCATGAGTTATTATTTGAAGATGAACAACTCGCATTGGCATTGGTACGACTGCTAAAAGGGCAATCACTAGATGTCAGCTCATTGCCGACTGAGCCTGCCTTTATGGCAGTCTATAGCCTTGCCGCTGAGCACTGGGGTCTAAATGCCTCATGGGCGGCGCTTGGCTATTTATGGAGCTGGCTTGAAAATCAGCTGACGGTAGCCAGTAAAACCATTCCGTTAGGACAAACTTCCGCCCAGCGGTTACTGATTGCCCTAAAACCTGCACTATTGGCACATTTTGCCGTGGCGCAACAGCTCGAAGATGAACAACTTGGCTTAAGCTTGCTTGGGCAAGTACACGCCAGCTGCATTCATGAAACGCAATATTCGCGTTTGTTTCGCAGCTGATTTCATTATAAAACAATTTTTGGTGATAACGCGCATTGCTTTATCACCACCGTTTTATCACCAACGTTTATTACCCATGTTTTATCAGCAGATTTTTCACCCTTATTTATTTTGGAGACAATCATGACAACTCAATGTTTACGAGTCGGTGTCGGCGGACCTGTTGGATCAGGTAAAACAGCGCTTTTGCGTCAGCTATGTTTAGCGTTACGCGGTCATTACAATTTGGCAGTAGTAACCAATGACATTTATACCAAAGAAGATGCGCAGTTTTTATTGCGCCATCAGGCATTATCTGACGATCGCATTATGGGTGTTGAGACAGGTGGTTGCCCGCACACCGCGATTCGCGAAGATGCTTCGATGAATTTGGCTGCTATTGACACCCTACAAGAGCGCCACCCAAATTTAGAACTGGTATTGGTTGAAAGTGGCGGTGATAATTTATCCGCCACCTTTAGCCCTGAGCTATCAGACCTTACTCTGTATGTGATTGATGTGTGTGCCGGTGATAAGATTCCGCGTAAAGGCGGTCCGGGTATCACCAAGTCTGACTTATTAATTATTAATAAAACTGACTTAGCGCCAATGGTTAATGCGTCACTTGAAGTGATGGCACGCGATGCCAAGCTCATGCGTGGCGAGCGTCCTTTTGTATTTGCAAATTTAGAGCGCGGTGATGGGGTGCTTGAGATTATTAAGTTTATTCAACGTGAAGGTATGCTTGCACCGTTGCCTGCTGATTTTTCAGTGGTCACCAGTGAAGCGTAGATAGACACTTAATAAATAGTTTATTTAATCTAATAGCACGTTTACCATTGCCCTATTGTCTATAGTTAAATATTGACATTTATATTTAGGCATCTATATTTAGGAACTCTTATGAACACACATAAAATGCGTCACGCTCTACTACTTGCCTCTTTTGGTCTATTGCCATCAGTCGCGTTTGCTCACCCTGGTCATGAAACTGCGGGTATGCTCTCAGGGGTGCTGCATCCGTTATTAGGCTGGGATCATCTGCTTGCCATGGTTGCCGTTGGTATGTTGGCAGTAATGGGACGCAAAAAGATTGCATGGCAGTTGCCAGTGGCATTTGTCAGCTTTATGCTGGTTGGCGCGTTGCTCGGCATGAATGGTTTGGCAATCCCAGCAGTTGAAACGGGCATCTTATTATCACTTGTGGCATTAGGCGCGTTACTTGCCTTTGGTCGCGCAAGCTATCTACCAGCCTTAACAGTAGGCTGTGCGTTGTTTGGTACATTGCATGGTAATGCGCACGGTATAGAACTACCAGCAAATGCAGCAGCACTAAGCTATGTCTCAGGCTTTATGCTAGCGACTATTGCTCTACATTTAGCAGGCTGCGCACTTGCCAGCATTGGCACGAGCAAATGGCAATCTATGGCACTTAAAACCAGTGGCGTTGCGATTGCGGGTGCAGGCTTATTTGGTATTTTAAGCGTAATGTAATGATTAATTTATAAGTTAGTACAGATTTCATAAGCACAAATAAAAACCCCCGATATGATATCGGGGGTTTTTTATAGTTTCTTAATATTTATCTAATGTTAAAGATTTCACTACTCACATTATTATTAGGCGAAGTAGCAGTTATCTTGAACTTATCACCAGCCTGACAGTTTTCAATAGAGAATCTAGAAATAGTACCTACATTCATACCTGGAATACCAGTACTTACGTTATTTGGAACTTTTGGAGCAGTTTCCAACGTTGCTCTACATTCACCTTGTGACTGTTTAAGCACGATATCAGAAACTTCAGGCTTTTTCTCTAGTTCTATACTTTTTGTTAGAACACCGTTTGCATCTGTTTCTTTTGAATATTCATTACCTGCAACTGTGAATGTATATTCTTGAAGCTTATTCAAGTTTGTTATTTTAATTTCATATGCTTTTAAGGTACTACCTTTAGAAATAGTTATTACGGGACTTTGTCTAGGAATAATAGTACCAGAAATAGTCGTTCCAGACGGCATAGGATTTAAGCCCAAAAATCCATCACTATTGATACGCACTCTCACCTCACTATCTGTTGTCTTTATCGACTGTGGAATGATTTGACCACCATTACTATCAACCAAAGCAAAATTTGCCTTTTTACCTTCTGATATGAGCTGAGTAACCTGATAACGTACGACAGTATCAAGATCCGAGTTACAGGACATTGGCTTATTAGGGCTTACATATTTTGCAATATAATTATTTTCAAAATCGTTCTTCTGAATTTGACTGGCGGTCGGAAACTTAAGCTGGATAAACTGCTTAATATTGTTTTCACAAACTTGATTTGCCTGCGTCGTTAATGGATATGTAAACTCACCTAACTGAAACACGCCATCTTCATTATCATCACGGAATGTATCACCGATATTATGAACTAAAACGTCAATACCTTTATCCCAAGCATTGTTTTGATTCATATCAATATATGATTTTTCACCTTCAGCAACCGCGAGAATACTCACACGACCAGAACCTGGACGAGGATTCTGAGTTGAAAATATAACTTCACAGACGCCATTCATAGTAGAACAACTTGCTGGAGATACTTTACCACCGCCTGCTGTAAAATTAATGACAGTACCGTTGGGTACGGCGTTACCATTACGGTCTACCATACGAGCAAAAACTTTTGATTGGTCGCCATCTAAACCCCAATCTAAAGCATTTTTCTCCATGGAAATACTTAAGCCATCTTGCGTAACCCGCGAGCTGGCGATTGAGATGTCTTTTGATAAGGCATTGATACGGCTATCTCTCACTAGCGTAGCTTTAATCTCAACGGGTCCCGGTGTCGATCCCGGATAGATATTTACAGAGACTTTACCGTTTGCATCTGTGGTCGCAGGTATCAAATTTCTATTGCCTAAAACGCCAAATGTCAGCCCCAAAGGTGACTTCTCTAACGACAAGCTAACGTTTGCATTGGCTAAAGGTGTATTATTTGAGTAAACCGTAAACTCCACCGAACCTGTCGCAGAAGAGCCACTATTTTGAATACCAAGTGTTAACGGGTTTGAGGTATAGACGATAGAGGTTGCTTCAGGAAGCTGTACGTTAACTCTAGTAGACTGTACAGCTCTGCCTGAGCTTGCGGAGATGTTAACAGAGCCACTGCATAGAGTGTCATCTGGATTAATGGCTTTATAAACCACTTCGACCATACCATCAGAGTCAGAGCTCATTTGAGCCGGAATTTGACCACAACTGGCATTTAAATTGACCAACACACCACTTAACGCTTTACCATTGGTATCAGTCACCTTTAAAGATAAGGCAGTTTGTCCGCCCGAAGGTAATTGCGCCTCTTTTACTATTAACGCGCTGAGGGCAACATTGGTGGCTTGCACTGAAAAAGTAATCTCATTAGTGGCCGTATTACCATTAAAACTAGCTGTTGCCGAAATAGTATAAGCACCCAAGACTTCAGGGCTATTAGGTTTCAAAAATATACGTGCTTTACCTTCACTATCCGTGAGCATAGAGCCCGAAGTGGTTTGTGATAATGCTATCCCATCTGCATCAACTGCAAAGCTAACCTTCGCATTGCTGACTGGCTGCCCTTTTGCATCAGTTACTTTGACTTCATAATAAGCCCCATCGAGACTAACCGTAGTAACAGGGTTCCCATCTACATTAACCAGCCCACTCTCTTTAATATTTAATGACTCGACAGGCACAGGGGGTTGACCATTACCACCACCCGTATTACCACCTGTACCAGGCGCAGGCGTAATCACATCCACCGTATCACCACCGCCACAACCTGCTAATGCCAGTGCGCAAGTTAAAAAGGTGAGTTGAAACAATTTAGAAGCAAGAGGCAAGGTACTATAGGACATGATTGGGGCTCCGCGGCAGCGAGAATAGAATAAGGTAACAAGGAAGTATAAATATAGAGATAAGTAGAAATGCCTGTAGTTAGGCAACTATGCAGCACAAACAGCTATTTTTTTGTTATCACGCATTGAGTAACAAAGTGTACAGTATTTATAACAGCAACTTTACTGACTTTTGTTGTAACTTACAACCAAAGAATCATTCCTGACATCATATAATCAACAACATAACCACTTAAATTCAGGGTATAATAGAGCGCCTTTATAGCCGCCACTATTACAAAAAATTTGAATATTCATAAAATTTGTGGTATAAATGTCGGCTTTAAAATTTTCTGATTTGGTATGGCTGTTATTAGCCTTTAGATAACAGCTATATCAGTTCAACCTTCATATAGTTTTGTTTGGTGCAACGGTGCCGCTTGCTGTGTCCATGCCGCAAATACGTGCAACTTGCCCAGACTGGTATGAGAAAACCTCATACCTCATAGATTAGGAGTTCGCCATGTCTAGAGTTTGCCAAGTGACTGGAAAGCGCCCTATGGTGGGTAATAATGTTTCGCACGCAAACAACAAAACCCGTCGTCGCTTTCTACCAAACCTTCATCACCATCGTTTTTGGGTAGAATCTGAAAACCGTTTTGTACGTCTACGTATCTCTACTAAAGGTATGCGTATTATCGACAAATTAGGTATTGATAAAGTGTTAGCAGATTTGCGCGCACAAGGTCAAAAAGTTTAAGCCACGCGCTTGCATGCCATCATTTAAGGGAAAGCTATCATGAGAGATAAAATCAAATTGGTATCAACGGCTGGTACTGGCTATTACTATACCACCACCAAAAACAAGCGCACGATGCCTGGCAAAATGGAGATGAAGAAATTCGATCCAAAAATTCGCCAACACGTGATGTTTAAAGAAGCAAAAATTAAATAATCTTTATTGATTATTTAACGTAAAAAAAGGGTTTATCGATTGATAAACCCTTTTTTATTGCCTGTTGTTTATTATTAAAATCTTTAATCATAACTTACTGACTTTTATTAACATTTGCAATATCAAACAAAGGTTAACTTATTAGCTATAATGCGTTGGCTCTTTATCATAGACATGGGCATGCCATTGGCTCATTTGCTTTTTCATAATGACTTGAATAGCGGCATGAATCATATGCTGACCTATCGACTGGGTATCACTACCAAGTATCTCTCTCAGTTTATCAGAAAAATCAATGGTCATTAAAGGCTCATCGCTCTTTTCGGCATCACGCAATACCAGCTTGCCATCTTCTGCCTCTACCAACTCAAGCGTGGTTTCTTTGGCAAAGCCTGCAAATGGATCTGGACTGTCATTATCTACTTCTATCTCATTATCATATGGCATTCAGTGTTTTTCCTTATTATCCCGTTTTATCATTTTATATAGCGCCTTACATTACGACAAAAAGGGGCAAATACATTACCTTTACAATGGATGCGTTGCTTGCCAAATTCAAGGGAGTACTGATAAGTCTTCTGTATAAGCCAGCAAAAACAATGAATGCAATAGCCAATTTAATGCTAATAGGCACCTTAACGTTAATAGTTGGCTTAGCGCCAGTAGCGTAACTTAGCTATAGTAAATAAGAACGCGACAAACATGCCTAAATAGTAGACCAGTTTTAACTCTAAACTAGGGTCACGATATTTAAACGGTAATGCGACCGTTGCAGTAGCCGTCGGTAATATTAGTAACATCAATAGCCAGTTTTCAATGACATTGAGCCAACCTTGTAAGTCGGTGCCATGACGTAATGACGCTAAACCAAGTAGCAGACAGCCGATAATTAAGCTGGTAAAGAGACCGTTCGGCAAGTCTTTAGGATAGATAATATTGGCAATAGCTGCCGGTACGATTCGCATGCAAATTTCCAAAAATAATCACGCATGACGTATGCACATCACATCGATTAGGAACATTAATAAGGTTAAAAAAAAGTATTTAACAACCAATCAGCTGTAGCCACCCATCAACCAAAGCATAGCAATACAAGAGGTTAAACAGCCAAGACTAATTGCATTCCAACCTTCAATATGCACGCCATTTAGCTTATTAAACACCTTTGAACCCAGCCAAAACAGGAATGGAATGCCGACAACAAACGCAGGAACTAGTACAGCAGCATGGCGCAGCACATCGCCAACATCATCACCGGCTATTATTCGAAAGCCGTAACCTGCAAGGCTTAATATAAGGGCAAATATAGCCAAGCCTATGGTAATACCCTTAGGTACGAGGCTGCGCTTTTTAGAGGGCTGTTGCTTACCTTGCGCTATTGTAGAGGCGGACGAGGTCACTGTGTTTTGCGTATCCATAATTTACCTTCTATAACGTAGCTTTGTTGAGCATACCATTATGATGTCGATTAATACTTTAATATGGCAATATGCTCATAAACCAATAGTTCAATAACGTCTTTATTTACTACTGGTAGTGTTCACCAATGCCAACTCTTCACGCATGGCGTCAATAGCAGCACGATAATCAGACTGATTAAAAATAGCAGAACCAGCGACAAACATATCCGCACCTGCTTCAGCAATAGCGCGGATATTACTGGCTTTAATACCACCATCGACTTCTAAGCGAATATCGCGACCACTGGCATCAATAAGTTTGCGAACTGCACGTACTTTATCTAAAGTGCTCTCAATAAAGGACTGACCACCGAAACCTGGGTTGACGCTCATCAATAAGATTTGGTCAACTTTATCCATCACATAGTCTAAATGATGTAACGAGGTGGCAGGATTAAGCACCAAACCGCATTTTGCGCCGCCATCTTTAATCAGTTGCAATGAGCGGTCAACGTGAGCGCTGGCTTCTGGATGAAAGGTAATCACACTTGCACCTGCCTCTAAAAACTGCTCAATCATACCATCAACGGGCGACACCATCAGATGCACATCAATCGGCGCATCAATGCCATAATCGCGCAGCGCCTTACAAATCATGCTACCAAATGTCAAATTAGGCACATAATGATTGTCCATCACATCAAAATGAATGATATCCGCCCCTGCTTTTAAAACAGTTTCCACTTCTTCACCTAAACGAGCAAAGTCAGCAGATAAGATAGAAGGGGCGATTAAATAAGGCTGCGAAGGACAAATCATAATTGAGCTACCTAGTTAGGGTTTGCTAAAGATTGTAGACAAATTAAATCTTAGAAAAGATAAGTATGTTCAAACCTTTAAGATGGCGTAATCATACCATTATTGTGACTTATAGTGCGTTTTACAATAAGCGCGACCCACTACAAAGGAACGCTTTGCTTGATGTTTGGTCACGCGACCGCTTACCCGCTGACGCCACAAACGAAAAGAAGAAGACTTTAACTCCTGACGCATCAATTTAATCACAGCAGTTTCATTAAGCCGATAACTGTGCTCTATCGCCGCAAACGGTGTTCTGTCTTCCCACGCCATCTCTATCACACGTGATAGATCAGACGCTGAAAGTATCTTATTATCCGATACATTTTCTGACTTTGACAGACGCTCACTTGATTTAACGGTAATTAAGGTTTCAGCGTTAGTTTGAAGTTTTGCTTGCAATGCTGTGTCTATGTCCGCTTGCATGGTAGCAAGCGATGATGGAGAGTTTGCCATAACAATTTAGCCTTTAAGGAAGTATAAACATTGTTATTTCATTGTTTACTTAAAACATAGCCGCTAATTGCTAAGCTGTGCCATGCGCCAATGATGTTCAATATGATCGCCAATTACCGACTGAATAAAGTAGTAACTGTGGTCATGACCGGCTTGATAACGTAGTGTTAATGGCTGCTCTGCCCTCGCACACGCTTGCTGCAACTTTGACGTTTGTAATTGCCCATCTGCTAAGAACTCATCAGCAGCGCCTTGGTCTACCAAAATGCTGGTATATTGCTGACCGACAGTTTCAATAGTGTGAGCGGCATCGGACGCTTGCCATTTTTCTTTATCATCGCCGAAGTACGCTGTAAACGCCGCTTGACCCCATGCAGATTCACTGGCGGCGCAAACCGGCGATAAGGCTGAAACACTGACGAATTTACTAGGAAAGGTAAAGCCTAATAGTAGCGCGCCATGTCCACCCATTGAGTGACCCATAATCCCAATACTGGCAATACCAAATTCGGTACGCAACAAATCATATAGCTCATCGGCAATATAGCTTTGCATATTAAAGTTGTCTGACCACGGCGCGCACGTCGCATCAACGTAGTAGCTTGCCCCTTGCCCGACGAAATAACGCTCATCATTTGGCACATCTTGCTCATCACTACTTCTAGGAGAAGTATCTGGCGCAATGAATATCATGCCAAGCTCACTACATTTTTGTTGAAAATGTGCTTTATGAGTGACGTTATCTGCATTACAAGTTAGACCCGACAGATATAAAATCGCAGGGCATAAGTGTCCGGCAAGCGCTTCATCGGGCAAATAAATGCTAAAGGTCATCGGCGTTTTCGTGGCTTCAGACTGATGACGATAATAGCGCTGCTCACCATCAAAACAACGGTTTGTACTAATCGTAGTCAGCTTAGTATTGGCAGGCAAACTATGGGCTTGAGGGATACTCATGATAGATAATCCTTTTATATGACAATGATATAAAGCGTAATGATACAAATCGCAATTATTAAAATTAGCAAAAAACAAAAATAGCAGTTAATAAAAAGGCGCTAACACTTAAGTGCATAGCGCGTACGAAATATAGGCTTAATCTGATTTGTTATTATTTTTAGAGTTAACCTTAAGGCTAAACTTCTATTATACAAACTTAGTGCCATAAAACTGTAGGCTTTATATAAGAGCTTGTTAAGGCTTTATATAACCTTGAGTATTTATATTAGACTACTGCCCAAAGTTTTCACGGCATTTATGAGCGCTATATTTATAACGACTGCGGGTTACCGTATTGCCTCAGGTACAATGCGGATCTGACTACCCGTTACGTCATTATTATCATTTTCTATGACCATACTATCAAGTGTAGGATGGTCATTAATAGTAACAGTAGGCGGACGGGTCTTATCAAATAATACTTGCTCAAATGCAGGTAACGCAGTTTTCATTAAGCTGCCAATAACCATTTGTGGATTTGATGGCTCAAAACCCATAAAGCCTTCGCGCTCACGAACCCGTAAGCTGGCATCTTTAAATGCAGCGGCAAAGCTGGTATTTTCACGTAGACTTTCAGCAAAAAAGGCTTGTCCAAAATAAGTCATTTCCGCCGTATTGGTGCAGCCAAATGACATTTTATCTGCAGCGGAAGCAGTAATGACTACCGTGGTTGGTGACTGCAATTCATCAATGAATGAGCCTGAATAACAAGCAGACACCACAATCACCCGCCAGCGAATACCTGACGCATCGAGCGCCTGACGCAGCCATGCTGGATCTAAATCTTCCATCTCAATAGGTGGATTAGCAAGCTGCACAATATCCGTCGTACCATGTGACGACAAGGTTAATAGCAGCACGTCTTCATCAGCATTCATTTGCTGACCAATACGCTTTAACCCTTGCAAAATACTGGTTTTCGTAGCAATTGGCTCATCAAGCCAGCTATAGGTATTATTAATCAAAGTGAGCGAATTGCCACTGGTGCCAAAACGCACATCAAATAACTCACGAACGCGATTGATCTCGGAGCGAAAGACATTTTGTTCAGCAAAGCCGGCAACACCCATAAAATACCAGTCGCTTTTTCCCGGTATGTTCGGCTCAATGTTCGCTAATGCTTGCGCTAACAGTTGCGGTTGTTTATATAGTGCCGCCTCTTCCAATACGGGCTGTACTGGAATTTGTTTAAAAATAGGCTGATCGGCAATATTACGCTGCCAAATAGTCAATAGTGCCACCGCACCCACCAAAACGATTAACCGCTCCCACCACGGGGTTCGCAAACGACGAGCGAATAACCACAATAATGCCAGCGTTTGCCATAAAAACAATATTAAAAATAGTATGGGTAAAAAAGAATAACTCCACTCAGGCAACCAACCATGACTGCCCAAAAACTGCACCGCGCTTTGCAGCAGCGCTGATAAGGTATCCGCTACCAACCATAAAATTACTGGTACAAATACTAGCGACTGATTGCCCGCTCGGCGCGCTAAAATAATACCGCCAAGTAGAATAATCGTTGGCCAAATGAGATAGCTAACCAGCCCTTGCTCATTAAACACGCTACCACTTTCGGCAGCCAGCCATGAAAACAAGACATTACTACCGAGCGCTAATAACGCAAAAGTAGCAAACTGCATAAAGGTAGGCTTAACCCAAGAAAAGGCACGAGTTGACCCCACCAACATCCATAACGAAGCAATAATATTGGCAGCAAAATTAAGCGAAAAACGCTGAAGAGAGATGGTTTTGAGCGACGAAAGTGACAAAGACTTACACCTCTGGTCAGACGAGAAAAAAGAAGTGTTAGCAGAGAAGTGCTCACACTATTTAACAGTTTATCCTGCTAATTTGTCTCAATTGTAACGGATTGTGAGTGAAGACGATAAGACTGATTTGTAACTTGGATTTAGAGAGTATTTTAATAATTGATAATCGTTTTTATATCATAAAAGGATAGTTGTGCTTTGCATCCATTTGAGATATTGAGTACTAAGTTTGCCCATTAAAAAAGCGACCTTCTAAGAAGATCGCTTTTTAGAGTTTAAATATAGAAAATAAGGAGATAAAGAATTAACCGCCCTATTTAATTCAAAAAAACTATCTCATTAATAACTCATTGACGCGTTTAAGATAAGCTGCTGGATCATCTAACTGACCGCCATCTGCTAGCAGTGCTTGGTCAAAAATAACTTGTGCAAGCTTGTCAAAATCGACATCTGATTGCTCGCTGCTTTCTAATTTTTTAATGAGTGGATGGTCAGGGTTAATTTCTAATGTCGGTTTGCTCTCTGGTACATCTTGACCCATTTGCTTCAGCATTTGGATCATTTGTGGCGACAGCTCCCCTTCACCAACGACTAGACACGCTGGACTATCGACCAAACGTGTCGATACTTTAACGTCTTTGGCACGCTCGCCTAACGCCGTTTTTAGCTTATCAACGACTGGCTTCATGGTTTCTTGGGCCTTTTCAGCTTCGGCTTTTTCGGCTTCGTCCTGCAAGTCGCCCAAATCTACTGCACCTTTAGCGATATTCTGTAGCGGTGTCTCATCAAACGAGGTTAAGAAGTTCATCGCCCATTCGTCAACGCGACTGGTCATCAAAATAACTTCGATACCTTTTTTCTTAAATAGCTCTAGTTGTGGGCTATTTTTTGCTGCTGCCAGACTGTCAGCCGTTAGATAATAAATAGCTTTTTGACCGTCTTTCATACGCGCTTTATAGTCTTCAAAGCTGGTCGTCACACTATCCTGAGTACTGGTGGCATAACGCAGCAATTTGGCAATACGTTCTTGATTGCCCATGTCTTCGCCCACGCCTTCTTTGATAACATCACCAAATTCAGCGTAAAACTGCGCAAATTTTTCTTGTTTGTCCGAATCTTCGCTATTAGCCAGGCTTGCAAGCAAGGTCAAAATACGACGGGCGTTACCATCACGGATTGATTTAACATCGCGCGATTCTTGTAAAATTTCACGACTGACGTTCAATGGTAAATCGGCTGAATCAATCACCCCTTTTACAAAGCGCAGGTACATTGGCAGTAATTGCTCAGCGTCATCCATAATAAAGACGCGCTTCACGTATAGCTTTAAGCCATGCTGCTGCTCGCGGGTATATAAATCAACGGGCGCTTTTTTCGGTATATATAGCAATTGAGTATATTGAACACGACCTTCAACACGGTTATGCGTCCACGTGAGCGGCGCGTCCATGTCATAAGTGATGTTTTTATAAAAATCGACATATTCATCATCTTCAACGTCAGATGCCGTACGTGTCCATAAAGCGCTGGCTTTATTGATAGTTTCCCATTCGTCCGTTAAGACCATTTGACCATTGGCAGGCGTGTCGCTGCCTTCTTCAACCTCGTCTTCTTGCCAGATTTCTTTACGCATCTGAATCGGCAAACTGATATGGTCAGAATATTTATTCACTAACTGCTTAATTTTGCCACGGTCTAAATAGCTGTCTTCGCCTTCAGAATACTGTTCTTTCAAATGCAAAGTGATAGCGGTTCCGCGTTCTTCTTTAGTAATGTTCTCAACCGTAAAGCTGCCCGTGCCATCAGATACCCAGCGCACGCCATTTTCAGCAGGCTCGCCCGCTTTGCGGGTTTCAACGCTGATGGTGTCAGCGACGATAAAGCCTGAATAAAAACCAACCCCAAATTGACCAATCAGCTGACCGTCTTGCTTTTGTGAGTCGGATAATTTATCTAAAAATGCTTTGGTGCCAGATTTTGCAATCGTACCTAAGTTTTCGATTGCATCAGCTTCATTCATACCAATACCATTATCGGTAAAGGTAATGGTTTTAGCGTCTTCATCGACCGCAATTCGAATCTTTAATTCACCATCATCTTCATAAAGACTGTCATCATTGGTGGCTTCAAAACGCAATTTATCGCAAGCATCAGAGGCGTTTGACACGAGCTCACGTACGAAAATATCGGAATTAGAATAGAGTGAATGCGTCACTAGATGTAATAATTGGGCTACTTCTGCTTCAAAGGTATGTTTTTTTAATTCTGGGCTGCTTTTGTTGACATTGATGCTATCAACTTTTTGGTTATCAACTGGGTTCTGTTCACTCATAAAAAACTCCTTCGCTTTATGTTAAAAACTTATTATAAGATAGCAGTCATCAAACCAAAGGTACTCAATCAATATCAGAGAACTCACGTTTGAACACTGCTAAGCTGTTTATACTAATAGGGGCGCACAAGAAAATTTCAAGCGTAAAAACTTTATTGCATAAAAAACACCGCCCTAGTTTCCTAAGACGGTGTCATTGTCATGACATTTAGCTGATTAACTGCTTATATATAAATCTTATCCATTATAAGCAGCTAGGTAAATGACGAGCTGGATCTGAATCACGTGCTGCCATTGCATCTTCAACGCTTAAGCCTAGGGCTTTTGCCACCCCTGCGCCATAAGCGGCATCACACCAGTTGCAGTTACGAATATGACGATACTTGATAAAGACTAATGCGTCACCCATTCCTCGCGCGGTATTGTCAAACAGAGCTTGTTGTTGCTCAGCATTCATTAAGTTAAATAATGCGCGTGGCTGACTGAAATAATCGCTATCGTCTTCACGGAAATCATAATGCGCCGCATCACCGTCAATTTTTAATGGTGGCTCAGCATAATCAGGCTGCTCTTGCCACTGACTGAAGCTGTTTGGCTCATAATGCGGACGACTACCATAGTTGTCATCGACACGCCCTTCACCATCACGATGATTGCTCATCACAGGGCAACGTGGTTTGTTCACTGGAATCTGCTGATGATTGACACCAACACGATAACGCTGGGCATCGGCATAATTTACCAAACGGTTTTGTAGCATTTTATCCGGTGAAACGCTGATACCGGGTACTAGATTACTTGGGGCAAATGCTGCTTGTTCGACATCGACGAAATAATTGTCAGAATTTTTATTCAATTCAAACTCGCCAACTTCAATCAGCGGATAGTCGCCTTTTGGCCATACTTTGGTTAAATCAAACGGATGATAAGGGACGGTATCCGCCTCAGCTTCTGGCATGATTTGCACATACATTTTCCATTTCGGGAAATCACCATTTTCAATGGCATCGTACAAATCTTTTTGATGACTTTCGCGATCTGAACCAACGATATCTGCTGCTTCGGCATCAGTTAAGTTTTTGATACCTTGCTGAGTACGGAAGTGGAATTTGACCCAAAAGCGCTCATTGTCTGTATTCCAAAAACTATAGGTATGCGAACCAAAACCATGCATATTTCTATAGGAAGCTGGCAAACCACGATCACTCATGACAATAGTGACCTGATGCAAGGCTTCTGGCAGCAACGTCCAGAAATCCCAGTTATTGGTCGCCGAGCGCATATTGGTACGTGGGTCACGTTTAACCGCTTTATTTAAATCTGGGAATTTACGTGGGTCACGTAAAAAGAATACTGGAGTATTGTTGCCCACCATATCCCAATTGCCTTCTTCGGTATAAAACTTAAGGGCAAAACCGCGAATATCACGTTCAGCATCAGCGGCACCGCGCTCGCCTGCGACGGTACTAAAGCGCGCAAACATTTCCGTTTGCTTACCAACTTCGCTAAAGATATCAGCACGGGTATATTTAGTAATGTCATTGGTCACCGTAAAGGTACCAAATGCACCAGAGCCTTTAGCGTGCATACGGCGCTCAGGAATCACTTCGCGGGCAAAATTAGCGAGCTTTTCGTTGAGCCAAATATCTTGTGCTAATAATGGACCACGTTTACCTGCGGTGAGACTGTTTTGATTGTCTGCAACTGGGGCGCCATTGCCCATGGTCAATTGGGTCGGTGCATACGGACATTTTTTATCGTTGCTATTATCAGTGTTGTTATCGCTCATGGTTATATTCCTTTGAATAGCAAATGGATGAAAGTACAAAATCTATTCTGAATAAGCGTCTAGCGATAGTTCTAGAATAGTCGTCAGCTTGCTTGAAAAACGGTGCTTCTCTTTCATAGTAACCTATCCGTGCACCAATATTGCCGTGCTTGTCGTCTGATTAATTACTATTACAACCGATTGGCTTTGATTTGTATAATTAATTAATCACATGCTTTTGTTTTATTTTTCAGAACAACTATATTTATTTTTACTTTCATTTCATTCATTTTTTCATTCAAAGGCTTCTGCGTTAACCATGTCTATTAAATCTGTCATTATCTTGCATAAGGTATCGACTCGATTAAATAATACTGAGTATTTAGCACGGCATTGGGCGCACGGTAAGTATTTGCTCACTGCGTCCAAAGGGTCCATAAATATCATGCAATATGGCACTGGTTAATCCGATACCATCACTCCCGTATTGCTGCACTGCCTCTAGCCCAAGCCAGCGCCCTTCTGGCATACGGTGCATATGAATTTGTAAATCGGTATTGGGGAACATCCATTGTGCCTCCTCCAAGCCCAAACCCGTACGCGGCACAATGCCATTCGCTGTATCAACCATACCCATCAAATGAGTTAAATCATCCGTTGGCACGCCTGCTATCATATCGATGTCAGTGGTCACCCAAACCATGCCGCAACCGGGACGGCGATTGGGCACTGATGCCAGCTTTAACGTTTGGATATAACCGCCAGGCCAGCGGTGCATCTCCGTCCACTCCGGTAATTGCTCCGGCTGATAAAGCGCAACTGAATCTTCAATGCCAGCAATCACATGAGTATCTTGGGTCAGCAGTTGCCAAGCACGGGCAATGATGCAGGCGCGACCTTCACAGCTAAGCACGGCTTCTATCAGCGCAATGGTTTTGCCTGCTCGAATAAAATGAGTGGTAATTATCGTTTCGGCTAACGGTATCCGTCCCAAAATATCTAGGCTAATGCGTGCAAGTCGCATGTTTTCTTGTGGCGCAAATTGATTTAACTCATAAGTTAATAGCCCAGTTGCCGATGCCATATGCTGGTCATCTGGATTCCATGTACCTTGAGTATGATGCGTGGGCTGATAACGCGCAATATGGCTGCCATCCGCTTGCCGTTCGCGATTGATACATTGATAGTACGCGCTCATACTTGTCCTTAATTTAGCTGAATCCAAATTTAGACTGATTAGAATTTTAGGCTGATTGGAAATATCGCCTAGAGATTGACTTGGGCTACGGGAATACGCAGCTCTTTTGGTAAACTAAAGGTCACATTTTCTTCAATGCCTGCCAGCTCATCAGGAACTTCGCCGCCCCAATCTTGTAACTGCTGCAATACTTCTTGAATCAAAACTTCAGGCGCGGATGCCCCTGCGGTAACCCCAACACTTTGGATACCTTTAAACCAATTAACATCCATTTCACTGGCATTATCAATCAGATAAGCTTGGCAATCCATACGTTCAGCAAGCTCACGCAAGCGATTAGAATTCGATGAGTTTGGCGAACCGACCACCAGCACTACCTCACAACGACCCGCCAAATCTTTTACGGCATCTTGGCGGTTTTGAGTGGCATAACAGATATCGTCTTTGCGTGGTCCTTGAATGCTGGGGAATTTAGTCCGTAGCGCATCGATAACGCGAGCCGTATCATCCATTGACAGCGTCGTTTGAGTGACAAAGGCTAAACGCTCTGCATCTTGCACGGTCAATTTTTCAACATCAGCTTCATTTTCAACCAAATGAATATGCCCGCCATGCAGATGACTAAAGCGCCCCATCGTTCCTTCCACTTCAGGGTGTCCAGCATGACCAATCAATACCGCATCCATACCGTCATGAGCAAACTTTGCCACTTCCATATGCACTTTGGTCACCAGCGGACAAGTCGCATCAAATACGGTTAAGTCACGGCGCGCTGCCTCATCTTCAACGGCTTTTGATACGCCATGTGCAGAGAAAATCACAATCGCACCATCAGGTACTTCATGCAACTCTTCGACAAAGACTGCGCCGCGATTTGCCAAATCTGACACCACAAATTTATTATGCACCACTTCATGACGAACATAAATGGGCGGCGCAAAACGCAATAACGCTTGATTTACAATGGCAATGGCGCGATCAACACCCGCACAAAACCCACGAGGATTGGCAAGATAAATTTGCATAAGACGACCTATCATTGGATAATTTAGATTGGGCTAATAAATTAGGCTAATAAGTTGCTACTTTAGCATAATTCACACTTTTTCCGCACCTTTCAACCCCACTCTCCTCTTTTAGGACATTTTGCATGACAGGTTCATTATTTATTATCACCGCCGCCTCAGGTACGGGCAAGACTTCACTGGTCAAACAGCTGCTTGCCACCACCAATGACTTGACAGTCAGCGTGTCCCATACCACCCGTAGCCCGCGTCCGGGTGAAATTGATGGTCAGCATTATCATTTTACGGATGTGGAGACTTTTACCACAGCGATTGATGAAGGCAAATTTTTAGAGCATGCTGAAGTGTTTGGCAATTACTACGGCACATCCGAGCACAGCGTGCGCGCGCAATTGGAATCAGGTATTGACGTTATTTTAGAGATTGACTGGCAAGGGGCGCTACAAGTTAAACGCCTGTTTACCGATGCCATTATGATTTTTATTTTACCACCAAGCGTAGCAACATTACGCCAACGTCTCTCAACGCGTGCAACCGACAGCACCGACGTCATTGAACAGCGTTTAGCCGGCTCCGTACATGAAATGTCGCAGTATGTGCATGCAGATTATGTGGTGATTAATGATAATTTTGAAGTCGCACTAACGGAACTAAAAGCCATTATCGTTGCTGACAGACAAACGCTGGCGCGACAACAAAGTCGCTATCAAACGACAATTGCGACGTTATTACAAAAAGATGGCAGTCAGTCTCAGTAGTCATCTAAAAGCATTTAATAAATGGCGCTAAAAAGCCACTGCTTGTATGGCTAAAAAATGCTATAATGACACGTTATTACCCCTACATTTTATGATATATTTTATCAAGGCAGTACGTGCTCCTGTACACCGTGCTTAGACCCTGATAAATACAACCGAGGTAGCTATCTATGGCACGCGTAACGATTGAAGACTGTTTAGACAATGTGGATAATCGCTTTGAGTTGATATTGGTCGCCAGCAAGCGCGCCCGTCAATTGGCTAAAGGCACTGCTGAGCCATTGGTTGACGTTGATAACGACAAGCCAACCGTATTGGCATTACGCGAAATCGCTGCCGGTAAAATCACACGTGATATCCTTAATCAGCCAGAGCATCATTTTGCTACTAGCTCATTAGATTTGGCATTATCAGGCAATCACGGCTTCTAAATAGTGTTGCTTATTAATAAGCATTCTCTGATGAATATTTATGGGTAGTCGCTGATAAGCACTCATCTATCCATTTAGGTAAGAAAATAGACAAACGTTTATTTAAATAACCACAGTATCATGCTGTGGTTTTTGCCGTTTATAGGGTATTGATAACCAATAGTTATAACAACCCTCAGCTTTATTTACTCTCTCTTTGCGGTTAGTGGTTGACATTCAAGTCAATTTGCGATTAATTAGAGGGTGGTTTATAAATTATAATAATAACCATGTCAGCTGTATCTTCTTGCGTTTATCATTGTGCTATGTCTGTTTTATTTCATTTTCTTTTTAAGTTATCTAATTTACCTCTAAGTTAATTGATAACTTTACCTTTATAGTCCCTGTCAGCGGTTCCGTAAACACAATAGGATAGTCACTCTATGAGCCAAACCTTGCCCAAACTCAGTCATCATATGGTTGATGAAGCTCAATATAATTTGTTACGTTCGGTCGGCTATCTGAGTGTGGCTGAACGGCGCGATATTATTGACGCGTGTGAGTTCGGTGATATTGCCCATATTAAAGACAAGCGTAAATCTGGAGAGCCTTATATCACTCACCCGATTGCGGTTGCTGAAATATTGGCAGGCTTTCGCTTGGATCGCGACACGATTATTGCAGCGATTTTGCATGATACGGTAGAAGATACGGAAGTCAGTGATGAGCAGGTGGCGCAGCGTTATGGTGCAGTGGTTGCGCGGCTGGTCGATGGGGTAACCAAACTAAAATCCTCAAAGCACAATAAGCAAGAAAATAAGGCAGCAACCTTTCATAAGATATTGACCGCCACCCTTGATGATCCGCGCGTATTGATTATTAAGCTCGCTGACCGTCTACATAATATGTCCACCCTTGATTCGGTACGCCCTGAAAAACAGCGCTCAACGGCGCAAGAAACATTGGATTTTTATGTGCCTTTTGCTCGCTTGATGGGGCTAAATGACATTGCCGATTATATCGAAGTGTTGTGTTATCGCAATCTTGATTCAGATATGTATAACAAATTGTCTGATAAGTTATTGCAACATGGACTTGGGCGTAATTTTCAACGAGAAGCTATTCATCGTTATTTGACCATAGTATTGACCAATCTAGGGCTGAGCGGACACGTTAAAGTGCTCGACAATCGTGTGGTTATTTTCCGTCAATTTTTCCGTAATCGTGGTGAAATCAATGCTTTATTGCGCCATTATGCGTTTGAGATTGTGCTCGACAATATTGAAGAATGCGATAAGCTGGCGTATTATTTGATTAAAAAATATCAAATTGATGATGCCCATATTCAAGACAATATTCGCCGTCCGCTACCGGGTGGCAATCAATCGCTGACCCTGATTTATGAGCGCGATAATGACTTTGTTAAAGCCACGATTTTAACCAAGCAGATGCAACATGCAGCACGGCTTGGCGTTATTGGTGCCGAGCATGCTTCTGATGTGAGCCAATCAGTCATTCAAGCATCACTGCGTAACATGAAAGATTTGGTCGATGAAGACACGTTAAATGAGAATAGCCCTGACTTTTCAGCGGCGGTGTCGACCATTAACGATCTGATGGATTACCTGCATTCTAGTAAAATTCTTTGTTATAGTCCGCAAGGGCGTGCTTATGAGTTGCCACAAGGCGCAACCGCGCTCGATTTTGCCTATGCCGTAGGTCCTATGGTCGGTAACGTCGCGGTCGGTACCAATATTGATGGTAAAAAAGCACGTTTGGGCACAGTTGTCAAAAATGGGCAAACGGTTGAGATTGATGTTGAAAGTGATGCGGAGCCAAAAGCGGAATGGCTTGGCTTTGTAGTGACGAATAAAGCGCGTGAAGAAATTTTGCGTTGGTTTAAAGATTTAGCACCCGAAGGCAAGCAGCGTCATGGACAGCAAGCATTAGACCGTGCGCTACAAACGTATCAGAAAAGCCTTGATGACTTAAGCGCAAGCGATTGGGACAATCTACTTGAATGGCGCGGTTTGAGTGAAAAGAGTGCTTTATTTGAGCAAATCAGCTCAGGTACTTTGCTGCCGCAGCTGGTCGTTTCGCGCTTATTTAGTGATGAAGTCGCCTGTATCCAAGCCCAAGAGCACGGCACTGATATGGTGCAACCGCAGCAGCTGGTCGCCAATGCTGCGGGTGTTGAGCTCAACTTTGCCAACTGCTGTCATCCTATCTATGGTGACCCTATTGTTGGGCATCTGTCACGCCACGGACTGGTCGCCCATCGCCATAAATGCTTCTCTCTTGATGATATCCGTAAAGACAATCCTTATCAAATCATCCAATTGCGCTGGCGTGATGACAAAGCCATTCGACGTAATGATAACGGCGAATATGATGAAAAAATCCGTTTCCCTGCTTATTTAAAACTGTCCATTGCCCTCAGTGATGAGCAAATCAGCGAGGTCATTTATCATTTACGTCAGCTAAATATAGGTATCGAAACCGTTGATGTACGCAGTGGCGATACTATTGTGCATATTATCGTTCGTAGCCGTATTCATTTAGCCCAAGGTATTCGTAGTATGCGCTCGTTATTAGGCTTCCCTAATATTATGCGTTTGTATCAACTATAATATGGCTGACTTTAAATGAAGGTTTTAAAGGTTAAGAGTTTTAAAAATTTGAGTTAAAATGAAGTCCGATTGCTGCTAAATAAACCATGAAAAAGAGGATAAAACCCTTTATTATGGCTAGGTATAAACTCTCTAGCCAGCTGCTTAAACGTTAGCAACATTAAAAGTTAACCTATTTTAAACCCAAAAGGACATATCATGACTCGTCAAACCATCTCAACTGATAAAGCCCCTGCCGCTGTTGGTACTTACTCACAAGCAGTAAAAGTTGACAATACGGTCTACATCTCAGGTCAGCTTGGTCTTGATCCTGTGACCATGGAGTTGAAAGAAGGCTTTGCAGCCCAAGCGAAGCAAGCTTTTGAAAATATCAAAGCCATTTGCGAAGCCGCTGGTGGTAGCTTAAATGACGTGGTTAAATTTAACGTGTCTTTAACCGATTTAGATGATTTTGCGGCACTTAATGAGGTATTTGTGGCAAATTTAAGTGAGCCGTATCCTGCACGCGCTGCGGTGCAAGTAGCGGCGCTACCTAAAGGTGGTGTGGTTGAGATTGAGTCTATTTTATATATTGCTTAAGACTTTATAACTCAGTTATTCGGTACAGCCTACTAACCGCTATTAACTTAAAACTTGCTGCTATTGTCGTGAATCAATAAGCCCAAATATATTTATTTGGGCTTATTTGCGTTGCATGGTTTAATAGTTTTTATATTTCAGCTTCTATGTTTTAGTTCGTATATTTTAGCTACTTTATTTCGGTTATTATCTTTTAGACCCCATACTATTATTTTCACATTATAAGAGGCTGCTGCCGCGCGTTATGTTGGTACAAGTCGCTCTACCTGTTCCCCTTTATCGAGTATTTGACTATAGCGTGTCGGCAGATACGTGCGCTGTATTGCCTACTATTGGCAGCCGCGTTGAAGTCTCTTTTGGACGTCAAACACTTATCGGTATTGTGGTTGCTTATATTACTGAAGAAGATAGTAGCGTGCCTGCCAATAAACTAAAGCCAA
Organism: Psychrobacter sp. 16-MNA-CIBAN-0192; assembly: GCF_040309565.1. NCBI lineage: Bacteria > Pseudomonadati > Pseudomonadota > Gammaproteobacteria > Moraxellales > Moraxellaceae > Psychrobacter > Psychrobacter sp. 16-MNA-CIBAN-0192. Next base: position 208,563 of record NZ_JBEOOX010000002.1, on the reverse strand, counting down.
TTACGCAATGCTTGGACGATAGGCCTATTTTGGATGAGCATATGCTGGCATTGGCATCATGGCTGGCACGTTATTATCATTATCCTTTGGGCGATGTGCTGGCTGTTATGTTGCCAACGTTAATACGTCAAGGTAAACCGCTGGATTTGTTAATTACCCATTGGCGCATTTTACCGCATGTGACTGATACTGATTTTCGTGCCAATGCCAATAAGCAAAAGCAGCAATTTGATATGTTAAAGCTGCATGGCGTACGCGGTGCCAGTGAAGAGGTTTTATTATTAGAAGGAATGCAGCGCAGTTTTTTAACGACGTTAGAGGAAAAAGGGCTGATTGAGCGCTATATTGAGCTAAAGACAGCCCCTAAACCTGTCAGCTTGGCTAAAATGCCGCTGACATTGAATGACGAACAACAAGTAGCCGTTGATAGTATTCTTGACGCGCATCGTGCTGGGCTATATAGCGGATTTTTATTAAACGGCATCACCGGTAGTGGTAAGACAGAAGTGTACTTGCAAGCGATGCAAGCGGTATTAGAAGCGGGTCAGCAAGTGCTGATTTTAGTGCCAGAGATTGGACTGACACCGCAGACCCGAGCACGCTTTGCCAGTCGTTTTGCGGCGCAAATTGTGCTGTTACATTCGGGCATGAGCGATACGTATCGGCTGCAAGGCTGGCAAGATTGCCGCACGGGTCACGCGCAAATCATTATCGGTACACGTTCAGCAGTGCTGTATCCTTTCGCTAATCTTGGGTTGATTATCGTCGATGAAGCACACGATGGGTCTTATAAACAACAAGATAGCCTGCGCTATCATGCGGCTGACTTAGCATTATATCGCGGTACGCAAGCCCGTATTCCGGTAGTGCTCGGTACGGCAACGCCAACTCTTGAGCATTTAAAACTGGTGGTAGATGGTAAATTAATAGAATGCCAACTACGTACGCGAGCAGGTAGTGCTAAGCTTGCCAGCATGCAGCTGATTGATGCGCGCTTGCAATCGACCCATCAGCAAAATCAAGATGATGGGGCACGTTATGATACTGGACTAACGGATCAGCTAATTGGTGCAATAAAGCAAACTTTGGAAGCTGGTGAGCAAGTACTCATTTTTCTAAATAGGCGCGGTTATGCCCCTGTTTTACTCTGTGAAGCGTGTGGTTGGCAAGCTGATTGTCCACGCTGCGATGCCCATTTAACGGTGCATTATAGCAATCAGTCCAATCACAATTCGTACCTTAAATGCCATCACTGCGATTGGCAAGCGTATATTCCTGCGGTATGTCCCGATTGTAGCAGTCAAAATATAGCCGCTAAAGGCATGGGCACTACCCGATTGAGCGAAAATTTGCATGCTATTTTTGCCAATCCACAAACCAGCAAACAGCTTTATCCCATTATTCAAATCGACCGTGATACCACACGCAAAAAGGACAGCTGGGAAAAAATTTATCAGCAAATCAATACCGGCAAACCTGCCATCTTGGTTGGTACGCAAATGGTTGCTAAAGGGCATCATTTCCCCAATGTTACCTTGGTTTGTTTGCCCAATGCGGATCGCGGCTTTTTGTCCGCTGATTTCCGTTCGCCTGAACACACGGCTCAGCTTATGATTCAGGTCGCAGGGCGTGCTGGACGCGGTGATAAAGCTGGACGCGTACTTATTCAAACCTTACAACCTGATAATCCCCTATTGCTTAAACTGGTTAAAGAGGGCTATTTACCCTTTGCTCATGAGTTACTACAAGAGCGTAAAATGATGGGATTGCCGCCTTATAGTTATGCGGCTTTGATTCGCTGTGAAGGGAAAACGTTGGTTGCTACGACCCAAGCGTTAAAAGATGCCATTGCGCTCTTGCCAGCCGAACATCATTTAGCGGTACTCGGTCCTATCGATGCGCCTATGACTAAAAAAAACAGCCGTTATCATGCGCAACTGTTATTACTCGCAAAAAACCGCAATCAATTACATCACGTATTACACCATTGGTGGCAACCCGTACTTGCATTGCCCAGCGCAAAGTATTTAAAGCTCACTTTAGATATTGACCCAGTTGGTTGGTAAAGTTTTTATCTTTATTTTTCTCTTTATTTAAATTTAACTTTATATTAGTGTTGGCTTTAAAACTGATACTTGTGGTTTACAGCTATTTATTAGCGGATATGTTAAGTTTTTTAGATGCTTTACTGATATCCACTATTTTTAACTTTTATTATTCTGAGTGACATTATGAGTCCAAACCCTTCCCAGCATGAATCAAATAATGATGAACACTTAGATGAACACTTAGATGAACATTTAGACGGTCATTCTGACAACCATAATGCTGAGCAGAGTACCAAAGGCTATCAGCGTACTTTATTATTTAGCTTTATTATCATTGCTGGTTATATGGTGGTTGAAGCGATTGGCGGCTGGCTGACTGGCAGCTTAGCGCTACTGTCTGATGCTGGGCACATGCTGAGCGATGCCATTGCCTTGGGCGCAACGCTACTGGCTTTTAAAATCGGTGAAAAAGCAGCCACCAGTCAAAAAACTTTTGGCTATAAACGCTTTGAGATATTGGTGGCAGGGGTTAATGGAGCGACACTGGTCATTATCGCGCTAATGATTTTTTACGAAGCCATTAAACGCTTTAATTCACCGCCAGAAATCGCCACCCAAGGGATGCTTATTATCGCCACCATCGGTATGTTGGTAAATATACTAGTGGCTTGGCTGATGCATCGTGGCAGTCACGATGATGAAGGTCATGGTCATCAACATGGCGCAGCAGTTGATAACAAAGACACGCATAACGAGAAAACCCGTACAAAAAAACCAGCTAACCTTAATATGCAAAGTGCCTATTTGCATGTGTTAAGTGATTTAATGGGTTCAGTTGCCGCTATTATTGCTGCGTTATTAATGATGACGTTGGGCTGGGTATGGGCAGATGCTGCTGCTTCCGTTATCGTCGCAATATTGATATTAATCAGTGGTTACCGCGTGGTGCGCGATTCGGTACATATCTTGATGGAAGGGACGCCAAAAGGCTTATCAGTAGAGACAATTGAGCAGCGCTTGGTTGAGCATGTGCAGGTACAAAAAGTGCATGATATCCACGTTTGGAGCATTACCAGTGGATTGCATGCGCTATCATGTCATGTGATTGTCGATGGTGATATGACTATTCATGAAGCAAGTGTGCTCATTGCGGAGCTTGAAAAGCGCTTGCAAGATTTGGGTATCAGCCATGCGACTATACAAATTGAAAGCGGCACTCACCCACAAACCGTCGCCCATTCTGATACGCTGGTTTGCGATATTTCTGCCCGTCCTATAAAAAATAAAGATGGTCATCATGGGCATTCGCATTGAACAATATATCTAGAGAATTATTAATGAAGTCGATTATTTCCTAAAAATATATCGAAATAGTGGTAACAGTGACCAAATTAAAACGCCAATACAGATGCTAAAACCAATGATTATTATACTTATTCTAATGCCCCAATCCAGATTACCATTCCAAACATGCGGAGCGATGGGTGGACCCATAGTAGCACCAAAAGCTAAAAGATAACCAAACATGAGCGTAAAGCCGGTAATGACAAGCCGTATAAAAACTATTAAAACGATATCTATCCAATTGTCAGTATTTTTAGGCGCTAAAAACTTTAACATACCATTTACTCCTTTGACTTTTTAATTTATGCGTTTATAAGCCTGATAATTGTGGTATTTACGATAGCCATAACGAATAGTCGACCAAAAAAACCAAATCGGCGTGAGCAGCCAAACCAGCGTGCCGAGACCTAATAAAGTAACTCGAATACTCATATCAAGCCCTCCATCCATAATGTTAGGTAAATAAGCAGGACCCATATTAGACGCCATAAGCAGCCAAAATCCGAAACCTAAAAGCAATCCAGCACTTAATAGATTTAGTATCACTTTACTCAGAATATCCAAAATAAAACGATACTTTTGATAAGTCGTTGTTGTTTCTTTATCTCTATTCTTATACACACTCCTCTCCCTAACTGTCTTTCCCTATCAATTCTAGCGTGCGCTTAATATAACCTTTCTATAACTTCTTTAAGACTTTTTTATAGACAGTCGTCACTTATTAAACCAATTTTTTAAAAGAGAAACTCACATATCCATATGATAAATGGGCAATATAAAATTGCTAGGCTCAATAATTATCAACAAATTAATCGCACGCCCATTTATAGCGTTGTGTTAGGATGGGAAAAATGATAAAAATAATAGGCGCTTGATTATGGTTTATTATTAATATTGTTATTCATTTGCTTTATAAAACCTTTTACTTACTATCATTTGATGACCTATTGCTATGTCTAGACGATCAGCCGCTTTTGTCGCCCCAGATTTAGAGGACAGTATCCTTGACCCTCTATCTACAGAGGGCAAAAAACATGCGAAACTGTTGCTCTCAACGCTGCAAGAGGATATCGCACGTTTTCGGGATGCTCATTTTCCGCCTGATATTTTACGTCAAGTCCGTGACATGCCCATTTATGAAGGTAATTTGGCAGAAGTCCAAGCCTATAAGGAAGACTGGCAAGCGCTTATTGATCGGGCGATGGCGTTTTATCCGAGTGCGTATCTGCCACCAGATTATCTACCGCTTCCTGCCAGCCTTGAGATTCCGCAGTTTGTTTATCATGTGCAGCGCTTACATCTCACCAAAACTCGAGCCAAAGAATCAAAAAGCTTTGGCTCTGTTGGTGCGCTGATAGATAAATGTGGCGATTATACGCCGCAAGAAATTGCGCGGATGTCAGCCGTATTTGAGGCTAATAATGAGGCGCGCTTGGTGGCGCATCGAGAGTTTATTGATTTGCGTGCTTATGTGTTTTGCCGTGATAATAAGGGCGAGATGCTAGAGCCTGAACGTCTGCGTTTTTACCGTACCGGACTTATTGTCCACGCCCTGCCAGATTTTAAAATTATTGACAGTCGGCAAACGCCGCGTAAGCGCCGTAATGATGCTTATAACAATCCATTAGCGGACAATGGCGAGTGGAAAATCTATTGTAAAAAATAATTTTTTATTACGGCTCATTTGATGTCTTTTTTTGATGATAGTTATTGCGATTATTAAGAATTTTGTACTATTTTTTGTTGTACCATTTTGTAGACACTGCTAAGGAACTCATATGTTCGCTGCCGCTATCGGCTCACCAAACTTGATGTTACAAGCGACTATTTTTCTGGGTGCAGCGCTACTTTTTGTACCGCTGGGCAAGCGGTTTGGCATTGCTACGGTACTTGGTTATCTAATTACTGGATTGATACTGGGACCCAGCGCCTTTGATATCGTAGGCGACGCTGAAAGCCTGCTGCATTTTTCTGAGTTTGGCGTGGTCATGCTGTTGTTTATCATTGGACTTGAACTGCAACCCTCTCGTCTTTGGGCGCTACGGCGGTCTATCTTTATGCTTGGCGGTTTGCAAGTCGGCTTGACTGGCGTGCTGCTGATGGCGATTTTATATCAGTTTTTCTCCCTACAATTAGATACCGCCTTCATTGTTGGTTTCGGCTTGGCTCTCTCCTCCACCGCTTTTGTGTTGCAAATTTTGACCGAAAAACAGCAGCTCTCTAGCACCCATGGGCGTGAAGCCTTTACCATTTTACTATTTCAAGATATCGCGGTTATCCCGTTGCTGGCGGTCATTCCGTTTTTGTCAGGCGTACGTGAACAAAGCTACGATTTGATTTATTTTGGTAAAGTATTTGCTGTCTTTGCAGGGTTAATTTTCTCTAGCCGCTATATTGTGCGTCCATTTTTTAAATTTGTGGCATTAAGCGGTGCCAGTGAATTGCTCACTGCTGTAGCCTTATTTATTGTTATGGGCGTGTCCATATTAATGGAGCATATCGGATTGTCGATGGCATTAGGCGCATTTTTAACGGGCGTATTACTCGCTGACTCTGAATACCGGCATGAGTTAGAAGCCAGTATTGAGCCATTTAAAGGGTTATTGCTCGGCTTGTTTTTTATGTCGGTGGGTATGCTGACCGATGTCAAACTGGTCATGTCTCAGCCAATATTTATCATCGGCTGTGCAATTGGGCTCATGCTGCTGAAGTTTGGTGTCGTCGCTTCCATTGCCAAGGTATCAGGTAATCGCTGGCCGACCAGTATTAGACTGGGGGTGACGCTAGCACAAGGCGGGGAATTCGCCTTTGTTTTGTTTAGTGTAGCGTCTGCTCAAAATGTCTTGCGTCCTGAACTGGCAAATATGCTGAATCTTATTGTCACCATTTCAATGGCACTTACCCCAGTTGCCTTTGTGCTATTAGAGAAATTTGGCGAGCCTTATTTTGCCAAGCGCAAACCCAGCCGCGAATACGACACCATTCCTGATGAGGAGCATGCGGTCATTATTGCTGGCTTTGGACGCGTCGGACAGATTATTGGGCGGGTATTACGGCTGCACAATATTGAATTTACCGCGATTGAACGTTCTGCAAATCGAGTGGATTTTGTGCGTAAATTCGGTAATCAAGTCTATTACGGCGACCCAAAAAATCCTGAAATCTTGCGCGCAGCAGGTATTAAAAAAGCCCGTCTGTTTATCATTGCAGTGGATGACTTAGAGCGCTCAATCACCACCGCTCAGTATTTAACCCGCAATTATCCCAAACTTATTATTTTAGCGCGCGCCCGTGACCGTCAGCATTATTACCGATTGCGTGAAGTCGGTGTGCGTCATATTTGGCGCGAAACTTATTTATCATCGCTTGATATGTCGCGCGAGTCTTTGCAATTACTAGGTATATCACCGCAAAAAGCACGCGAAACCATTCAAACGTTCCGCAATTATGATGACGACTTGATTGAACGCCAACAAGCCATTTATGGGGATGAAGCCAGTATGATTGAGTCGGCGCAGTCCGCACTGGCAGAGCTTGAGAGCTTATTTGATGAAGATATTGATAAAGCCCGCAAAATGGATTTGGGCGAATTTCATGAGGCATTAAAACAACAAGCAACGCCTGTTGAAGTGACGGAAAAAGATATTCCTAATAACCATGTTTAACTAAGAAAAAAACGTATTATTGTTAATAAAAAATTTAATTGCCAATAAAACGCTTAATTACTAGTACAGCTTTTAGGCGCTTGTTTCTTATTGAGCGAGCTGACGCACTGCCAGTTATCACTGGTTGCCTCGTGGTAAAACACCAAGGTTTGACCATTTAAATAGCGCGTTGGGAATTGGACATTTCGTACCGTAGCAATCACCGCGCAATCAGTTACCGGTGCGCCGTCTGCTTGATTACTCACATGCATCGTCACTTGCTGTGCATCAGTACTTAATGGCAAATTGACAGGACAGTTGCCAGTCTGCTCATAAATAAGCGCTACCCGCGTTTGAGCATTTTTGGCAATATCATAAGCGTCAAATAGCACTTCACGCTCTTTTTTCTTGGCAATAATGGGTAAAAACTGCACATTAATGACCATTAATACAAAGGCAAAAAACCCAAATCCCAATCCTAATCCATACAAGCTAACACCACCTTCACGCTGTAGATGCGCTTTTTGTGCTGCTTCATCACGCGGATAGTCATTGATCGCATCGGCTATCTCGCGCCGCGCCATACGGTAATAATAGGCATCTGTCCAGCGCGACACCATAAACGACCAAAACAGCCAAATGATTGCTGCAATACCCACACGCGTTGCCATATGATAGGCATCAGGGATATAAGACATCGCGGCAAATTCAAAAAAAACCAGTATCAACGCCACATTAAGCTGAATAAAAGACCACCCTGCCACGCTGTAAACAATCGCATCCATATAACGTTTGCGATACAGCAACCAAGGAAAGGTCATAAAAAAAGCTGCCCAATGCCATTTTGGTGACAGATACCCTTGCGCATCGAACTGCTCAAAGCGCTTTAAATAATAGCGCTGAGTTCGATGTCCAATAAACCATTGGTCTAACTGTTTGCGCTTGGCAGCCGTCAGCTTTTCTTGGTAAAACGGTGGCGGTGAATCCGTCTCAATGAATAACATAGCAGCAACCTCAGTTGGCTAATAAATGTGGCTGATAAATTAAGTTGATAAACCGTAAATCTGATTATCAGTAGTTTATTATAAGATAATGCCAAGCACTATGTATAGCTGACGATACTATTGAGATATATTGATAGTCATTAATATTGATAAATCATGCTGACTATAAATGAGCGATGGATAGACGTTCACACTAGAAATGATTTCGCCTATAATAGATGCAAACCCTTTATTAAGCCCTAGCCTCTTTATGAATAACTTGACCAATCCAGACATTCAGACCGACAGTCATACAGCGCACAGTGTTGATACCGAGACTACCAGCGCTCCAGAATCCAGTAAACATGTCCGTATCGTAAATACCTTTATGAAACGTCGCACGCACATGAATAAAAATGCAGAGCAAGCATTGACCGATCCAGAATTTAGTCAGTATCTGGTCAATAATAGCGTGGGCGATGGCAATCTTGATGGTATTGATGACTTACGCATTTTATTTACTGACACACCAAATGGTAGTGAAGCACCGCTGACGCTTGAAATTGGCTTTGGTCTTGGTGACTCCTTTATTGAAATGGCGGCAGCCGAGCCGACACGTAACTTCGTCGGTATTGAAGTTCATGAGCCCGGTATTGGTAAATGCGCTTATATGGCAGGTACGCAAAACCTAAGCAATGTTAAAATCATCAACGGTGATGCCATTCAACTGCTTAAGCAATTACCTGAAAACCATATCGACCGTATTCAGCTGTATTTTCCTGATCCATGGCAAAAGAAGCGCCATTATAAACGCCGCTTCGTCAGCCCCGAGCGTATGGCAATTGTGATGCGTAGTCTCAAACAAGGCGGCTGGTTTCATACAGCTACCGATTGGGAGCATTACGCTTTTTGGATGGTCGAAGTGTTGGATAATATCTCAGGATTGACCAACCTAGCTGGTAATGGCAACTTCACACCTCGTCCAGATTTTCGCCCGATGACCAAGTTTGAACGTCGCGGCTTGGAGCGTGGCCATGGGGTTTGGGATTTAATGTATAGCAAAGATTAATTTATCATGCCTACCCATCCATTATTTTAATATTGGCGACTGTCTCATACAGTCGCTTTTTTATAGCAACGTACTTTTATCTATTATCCTAAACTCCAAAAAAAGCTATCGTTACTCTTATCTATATTTTTTCATAGCAAATTGACTGAGAAACTCTCATTTTCTCACATTAATAATCATGATTAAAAAGCGGCATGGATTATTTTAATCTTAATCAACTATTTTCATGTAACGTCTAAACTACTTATCATTTGGTTAACTTAATTAGCAATCCAAGCCTATTCTCTGCATACCCATTGTTAATTGTAGATAGCAATTTTATAATTGTTAAAGAATATGCTACTAAGCATTAGTGATAATAAAGACTATATTTTACGCTTATCTTTGCTTAGTAATCAGCATCAACGATGTGAAACATGACTATAACTGCTATGTTTTACTGTGAAATAATAGCTTACTATCCTAGTATCTCAATCGCAGGGCAGCTCAGCATTATTATCATAGCAAGTGCAAAGCTTGGTAACATAAGGGATACACGAGTTCTCCACATTAGCTGTGGATAACCTTGTGGATAACCATCTACTTGACATGCAGCTGACTTGATAAGACAAAGGTTAAGATAAAACTGGTTACTTTTTGTACAATATATTTAATTAATAAAATCAATAACTTATCTATAACTCAAATAACAGCTTAATTATTTTTAAATTATTTTTAAATACGTTAATGTTTCACAATAATGGGCTACGAGCGCCTATTTATAAGGGTTGATAATTAAAAACAGTTCTCTCATCACTCAACTCAACTTATCACAATAAATGCAACGTTTAATAGTAATGCATTCAAATAATAATAAACTTGAGAAATTGAATAAATAACTTTGCTTTCACGTTTATATATTTACATACGACAATGAATGTCGTATAGCGTTTCCTGTAGCCTGCTATCTTGGACGGACTTTGATATAATAACCTTAGCCCATCAAACGATGGATAACACTATAAATAACATCATACAGCGATATAAGCAGTTGCTGATAAACTAGACTTTATTTCACTTTTATTATTTATACTATAGTAAGATGAGTTGATTTTATGCCTGTTTGCTTAGCACTATTATTATGACAGTTACGCTGAAATAGGCGATGATGCCTTAAAATAAAGTTCTGCTGCAGCTCTTTACTCCTCATACTCACTTCTATTTCTTTACGTTTTTATATTCTTCATTGACGACAAGGTATCCATTATGGACGACAATAAAGCCAAAGCCCTTAAAGCGGCACTCGGTCAAATTGAAAAGCAATTTGGTAAAAATACCATCATGCATTTAGGCGATAGTTCCGCAGCGCTTGATGTCGATGTGGTCTCAACAGGTTCGCTCGGTCTAGATATCGCTCTTGGTATTGGTGGTTTACCAAAAGGTCGTATCGTTGAAATTTACGGTCCAGAAAGCTCTGGTAAAACGACCATGACCCTGCAAGCGATTGCAGAGTGTCAAAAACAAGGCGGCACTTGCGCGTTTATCGATGCTGAGCACGCTCTAGATCCTGTTTATGCGCGTAAGCTTGGGGTCAATACCAATGATTTGTTAATCTCACAGCCAGATAACGGTGAGCAAGCGTTAGAGATTACCGATATGTTGGTACGTTCAGGTGCCGTCGATATGATTGTCATTGACTCCGTGGCGGCATTGACGCCGCGTGCTGAAATTGAAGGTGAAATGGGCGACTCGCACATGGGTTTACAAGCACGTTTAATGAGCCAAGCGTTGCGTAAAATCACCGGTAACGCCAAACGCTCCAACTGTATGGTGGTATTTATTAACCAAATTCGTATGAAAATTGGCGTGATGTTTGGTAGCCCAGAAACCACGACTGGCGGTAACGCGCTCAAATTCTACGCTTCAGTGCGTATGGATATCCGCCGCATTGGTGCGGTCAAAAATGGTGATGAAATCATCGGTAACCAAACCCGTGTGAAGGTCATTAAAAATAAAATGGCACCGCCGTTCCGTCAAGCTGAGTTTGAGATTACTTATGGTGAAGGCACCAATCATTTAGCAGAAGTGATTGATTTGGGTGTGGAAATCGGTGCTGTTGGTAAGGCAGGCTCATGGTATAGCTACGGCGATGAAAAAATCGGTCAAGGTAAAGCCAATTCAGTGCTGTTTTTAAAAGAAAATCCAGTAATTGCTGAAGAAATCGAAGCCAAAATTCGTGCTGAGAAATTAGGCGTTCCTAGCGAGCAGCAAGCGCCTGAGAAGTTAGAAGAGGAAGATGAGCTAGAATCTGCATCATTACAATAAGCCATTATCTTTTATGACTAGCATTCTAATTATTAATTGACTGTTATGGAAATTAAAACATTAGCCGAAATTTTAACCGAGTCAGATACTGACTCGGTTAACTTGCCTGTGTCCAAAATAAAAAAATCTTCTCATAAAAAACCAAGTACTAACAAAAAGGCAGTTTCTACAATAAATTCAGAAGTTCATGCCGCCGATGTTTACGAAAATTACCATGATACCGATTCTGATTCCTTTAATGATTCTTTCTCATCTAATCACTCTGGAACAACCCCTAATAAAAATCACCAAAAATCTAAAAAACGTAAAAAGCGTTTTCATCCAGCCGCTCACTTTACTGTAGAACCTACCGCTGCACCTGCATATCAGCCGCCAGCGCCACAAAGTATTAAAGAGATGCTTGCCGAAGTAAAGCGCGATATTCACGGTGAAAATGATATTAGCGAAAACCATAATGCTACCGCACTTGCTCAAAATCAGCGACTTGATCCTACTCTTGAAGCAGAGAACGAGATTAATCACGATGTCGATACCGATAATCTACCCTCAGCCCTAAAAGCCTATTTACGCTCGCCTGAACAACGCCAAGCTGATATAGATGCGATAAAAGCAGAAAGCCGTTTGCGTTGGTTGGCATTTTATTATCTATCACGCCGTGAATATGGCAAAGCCGAGCTTAGACAAAAACTGCTCGATAAAGAGCAAGACCCTGACAAAATCGACGCTTTATTAGACGAGTTTGAAGAAAAAGGTTACCAAAGTGACTATCGAACTACCTTAATGCTGATTCGCGAAAGTATCCGTAAAGGTCGCGGACGTGGTCATATTAAGCAGGAGTTTTATAAAAAAAAGGTGGTTGTACCTAGCAACATCGATGAGCTTATTGATATGGCTAACGCCGAGTCTGATGAATTTAGAGATTTTGTTGATGGTAGCGAGGACAGCTTAATAGGAGGCGTCGATTGGTTAAAACTTGCGGTCACGGCTCGTACCAAAAAATATGGTGCTACCATTCCAAGTGAGCAAAAAGCCAAAGCGCGACAATTGCGTTTTCTGCAATATCGCGGCTTTGATATGGATATTTGCTTTCAAGCGCTTAGCTATACGTTAGATACTTTAGATGAGCGCTTTTAATTAAACATTTTTATTAAATATGAGTTGCCAATATTTTTCAGTTAAATTTCTTTAAAATACAAGTGGCAACAAATCAGCCATAGTTTACTAGCAGCTTAATAATAGCCAAGCACCTTCCACCATATCAGCCCAGCGCCAATCCACACTACCAGATTGACCACACTCATAATACCGCCAATAATCCACCACTCTCCTAGCGTCACATAGTTGGAGTTGAAGATCACCGGTGCTGTACCCGTCGCATAATGGGTCAAGGTCATCATAATATTACCCGCTGCAGCCAGTATCAATGCGTATAACATTGGTGGCGCGCCTAAGCTTAAGCCGACTGCATAAAATGCGGCAAACAGCGCGGTAATATGCGCAGTCGTACTGGCAAAAAAGTAATGAATATATAGGTAAACCAAGGTTAAAATAGCAACCGCGCCCATCCAGCCGACCCCGGTCAGGCCAATCATTGTTTCAATATTATTTGAGAACCAGCCTACCAAGCCCAGCTTATTCAAATATGATGCCATCATAATCAATGCACCAAACCAAATAATAGTATCCCAAGCCGACTTTTCCTTAAGAATATCTTCCCAAGTCAGCACGCCCGTTAATATTAAAGTGGTTAAACCAATAAATGCCGTCGTCGTTGCATCAACGCCAAAGGCCTCACCAAAGATAAGCTCAGGAATATTCGCCCACAGTATCAGCATCAGTGCAAACACACCCAGCATTACTTTCTCATCACGGCTGACATGACCCATCTCTTTTAAGTTGTCTTTAGCAAAACCCTTAGCATCGGGCGTCACTTTGACTTCAGGGGGATAAATAAGATAAATCACCAGTGGCATGAGAAGCAAACACAGCATTCCCGGAATAAACATTGCCACAGCCCAAGTCGTCCAAGACAACTCAATCTCACTGCCCGTGGCTTTATTAACCAAGTCTACCACTAATGGATTCGGTGCCGTAGCGGTGATAAACATACCTGAAGTAATCGGATTGGCATGATAATTGACCATCGCTAAATAACGACCTATTTTCTTTTGCGTACCTTCCTCTGGCGTTGAATGAAAACTTTGAGCAATAGACTTCATAATAGGGTGAATAATACCACCACCACGAGCGGTATTAGAGGGCGTAATAGGCGCAATAATCAACTCGGCTGCGGTCAAAGAATAAGCAACCCCAATCGTTTTTTTACCAAAAATAGAGATAAAATAATAAGCAATACGGCGACCCAAACCAGTTTTGATTAACCCGCGAGAAATCATCACGGCAATACCAATTAACCAAATTAAAGGGCTAGAATAGCTGGATAGCGCGTCCTTTATCGCAGCTTCAGGACTCTCATTAGTGACTCCGGTGAGCGCAACTAAGGTCACAGCAATGATTGCCAGCGCTCCAATGGGCAGCACTTTACCAATGATAGCGACAATAGTCGCGATAAATAGCGCCAGCATATGCCACGCTTCTGGCGTAACACCAGTAGGTACGGGAATGATAAACCAGATAATCAGACCGACTAATACAGCAATGGTAGCGGGAATAGGCTTAAAGGGCATCAGGAAAACCTCCTTGTAACAGACTTGACTCACAACCTAGCACTGGTCATAAAGCAAAATAGAATGAATGATGATGCCATCATATAATAGTTATTAATAACCGCTATCTCTTCTCACCTTTTTTAACATATCTTTTAGCTCCTTATTAAATTGCTCTTAATAGCAGCTGAGCATTATATCGGAATATATGTTTGAGCTTATTTATGACAAAACGAACAGACATAAAAAAGAGCACGTTGATGAACGTACTCTTTTTGGTTTATCGAACTTTCAACAAGCGCTTTATCAAAGTAAATTTGATACACACAAAATCTATCGAAATATAATCTGTTAAGAAATTACAGGTTACGAAGGAATATTTACTTTTTCAAAGCATTTAGTCGGCTCGTCAGCTGGCTAATAATTTGATCGATTTCTTCATTGGCTTCAGGCTCATTGTCCAAATTGCCATGTGGCGTCAGCTGATTCATCACTTCAGGTAATAGCTCGGCTAGACCTTGACGCACTTCCATATCATTAGCGCCAGTATGCGCGGCAACCTGCTGAATTTCATTTTCATCAAATAGGCGATTGACATCATTGGGGTCAAGATTATCATTAAGCTCATGATTACTCATCCAAGACTGTGCTTGTTTCTCATAGCCCATACCCGTTATTTTAGAGAGCGCCCCGCTCAAGCCACCATTACGCTGTATCCAGCTCAGTACCATTGGCATAAGTGCTGCCACCAGCATACCTTTACCACCAAAGCCGCCTCGCGTACGTTGACCGCCAAGCACACTACCCAAAATGTCGCCCAAGCCGCCAGACTGACTACCAGCACGGCTATTGCCGCGACTTTGATTATTGCCGCCAACCAATCCGCCCAATATATCTTCTAATCCAAAATGATTGTCTTGCTGGCGATCATATTGCTGAGGATTATAATCTCGTGGCTGATTGCGACTGCCAGTCAGCACACCGCCCAAAATGTCGCCAAGACCGCCCGTGCGACGTGGGGTGATACGCTGATTAATAGGATTACGCTGATGGTCTTCTGGATCAATGGCGCTGCGAGCAACTTGCGATACTAAGTTCCCTAATAAACTCATAATATTCTCCTTTTATTATTCAAATTATTATTTATCAATTGTAAATAAATCATCAACCAATATAGCAAATCCTACTCAGCGTCTAGATAGGTGTTTTGTTATAGGATGTATGGCTTCGTTAGCAGCTATATTTTCTAATATAAATAAGTTTAGATAAATAGCTCTAGATAATAAAAGCTTAATCATAAATAAAAAGGAATTAGTAAAAAAAGTTAATGAGCAGTGATTGGGACAACGGTAGCTAAAATGTTAAGCTGTCGCCACTCCCGAGCGGACACTTGATCACGAAACACAGTGAACGATAAGCTGCGTTGATACGGTTCGATAATACTAAATTCAAAGTGAATACACAGCGGATAGCGGTGCAGCTTAGATAAATGCGCTTGCCATAGCGCATCGTCACGACTGGTACGCATGAGTAATTGCCAATGCTGATCTACTCGGTGCTGCAACGGCGGCTGGCTAATATGTAGCAGTATAGGACGAATTAACGCTAAATAACATGCAAACCCTGCGCTTACAATGAGCAGCAAGACATTTTGAGCAAGTGATAACTCGGCAAGCCAAGCCAATAACCCCATTACAACTATCAAGCTGGCATACAATGCGGTTCGTAAATGGCTAGACGGCTTTATCGCCGTATCAATACGTAAGGAATGTTTATCAGTCATATTATCAATCACTATTTATTAAGATTACAGCGGTTTAGAATGACGCCATATTTTAATTTTATTGACCAGCGCCCAAATTGCCTCATCTTCAGGCTGACTCTGATTGGTAAAATAATCTAATAAATCCGGATCTTCATGGGTGAGCATCTGAGCAAAGGTCTCTTGTTCATCTAATGTTGCCGTTAAATATAGCTCTTTTACATAAGGGTCGATGTAAAAATCCAACTCCTTAAGTCCACGGCGGGCTTGGTAAATAATACGGCGCTGCTCATCCGTTGGTGCAGGTGATAATTGATTATCTGATTGCATGACGCTCATAACAATGACCTTTATTTGAGGTTATAATTGAAATTGGATATAAAATAGTATTGATATTAAATCATTAAATAGTTTTGGTTTCATCATATGCTACCAATTGCTGCCATAGCGCGACGGCTTGTTGCATCATAGCAACATTATGGGTACGGATAATACTGGCACCCTGCTGCAACGCAAAAAGACCGGCAGCCGTTCCTGCTGAGTCTCGCTCAAAAGCTTGCGTTTCTGCAACGGCTGGTACGCCACTTTTTGTCAACACTTCAGCTAAAAACCGTTTGCGCGAGATACCAAACATGATTGGATAACCAAGACTCTGTAGCGAGTTTAGCTCAGTTAATAGCGCACAATGATGCGCATAATCTTTAGCAAAACCAAATCCTGGATCGATAATAATATTGTTAGATTTAACGCCAAGATTGATGACTTCATCAAGCCTAGATGTTAACTCTGCCTTAACCTCTTTAGTGACATCTGTATAATGCGCCAGATTATTCATAGTGGTCGGCTCACCGCGCATGTGCATTAACATTACTGGAATATCAAGTTTTGCAGCCATTAGCGCTGCACCTTCCCGGCTTAAAGCGCGCACATCATTCCAAATATCAGCCCCTTCTTGAAAAGCTGCCTGCATCACATCCGGATTACTGGTATCAATAGATAACCATATCTCATTACCGCACTGCTGGCGAATTGCCTTAACAATAGGAACGACCCGTTGCAGCTCATCATCAGTTGCTACCGTTTCGGCATTCGGACGTGTAGATTCACCACCAATGTCAATAATAGTAGCACCTGCCGCAATCATCTCTTTACAATGAGCAACTGCGTGAGCAACGCTATTAAATTGACCACCATCAGAAAAAGAATCTGGGGTCACATTTAAAATACCCATGATATGAGGCTGGGATAAATCTAAACATTTACCACGGCTGCTGATGTTGAAACTGGGTAACGGCTGGAACAATGACATAATCAATCCATTAAAATAAGCAGTAGAGAAAATTGAGTCAGCCCATCATATCAGTAAACCTGCTAACTATTTAAAATAGCGCATCAAATTAGTGCGCACAAAAAAGCCCTTTATAAAAAGGGCTTTTTATATAAGACAATAACTGCTCACTCTACATTGCTGGAAGTGGTGGCGGTGTTGAACCCGTCGTTTTTATATCACTCTTCGATAAGTTCACTTCCGTGTGCTGATAGACTTTAGGTGGACGAGGTGCTTCACCCGCTAAGATATCCTGCAACTGATCGCGATCAATCGTTTCCCACTTCATCAAGGCATCAACCATTGCATGCATCTTATCATGATTGGCTTCAATCAATTCACGAGCAATATCATATTGCTCTTCTAACATTCGGCGTACTTCTTCATCAACTTTTTGCTGTGTGGCTTCCGATATCGTACGGCTGCCCCCACCAAAGTAACCTTGCGAGCTGTCATCATCTTCATAGACCATGATGCCAAGCGCATCTGACATACCGTATTTAGTGACCATGGCACGTGCCATTTTAGTTGCACGCTCAAAGTCATTTGATGCACCAGTTGACATTTGATTGATAAACACTTCTTCGGCAATACGACCACCAAATAAAATAGCAATATCGCTTAGCATTTTAGATTTATACAGACTGGTCTGATCATGCTCAGGCAACTGCCAAGTAACACCAAGGGCAAAGCCACGCGGCATAATAGTCACTTTATGTACAGGATCTGTACCCGGCAATAACTCCGCTACTAAAGCATGACCGGACTCATGATATGCAGTGGCGCGGCGCTCTTCTTCACGAATCACCATAGATTTACGCTCAGGACCCATATATAGCTTGTCTTTTGCGTCTTCAAAATCATTCATATCAACGCTACGCTTGTTACGACGAGCGGCGAATAATGCTGCCTCGTTTACAAGGTTGGCAAGCTGTGCACCACTAAAGCCTGGCGTACCACGCGCTAATGAATGCGCATCAACACTGGTCGTATTAGGCAGTTTCTTCAAATGCACTTTTAAAATCTGTTCACGCCCTTTGATATCTGGCAAGCCTACTTGTACCTGACGGTCAAAACGACCCGGACGTAGTAATGCTTTATCAAGCACGTCAGCACGGTTGGTTGCCGCAATGACAATAACGCCTTCATTACCTTCAAAGCCGTCCATCTCAACCAGTAACTGGTTAAGCGTCTGTTCGCGCTCATCATTACCACCACCCATACCGGAACCACGATGACGACCGACCGCATCAATTTCGTCAATAAAGATGATACATGGGGCACTTTTCTTTGCCTGCTCGAACATATCACGTACGCGTGAAGCGCCGACACCAACGAACATCTCAACAAAATCAGAACCTGAGATTGAAAAGAACGGCACTTTAGCTTCACCAGCAATGGCTTTTGCCAATAGCGTTTTACCCGTACCTGGCGGACCTACCATCAAGATACCACGTGGAATAGTGGCACCCAATTTTGTAAATCTATCTGGTGAGCGCAAAAACTCAACGACTTCTACTACTTCTTCTTTAGCTTCTTCACAACCAGCAACATCATCAAAGTTCACTTTGATTTGATCTTCGGTTAGCATTTTAGCTTTCGACTTGCCAAAGCTCATCGGACCGCCGCCTTTACCGCCAGCGCCGCCCTGCATATTACGCATAAAGAATAAAAAGAGACCAATAATCAGTAAGATTGGGAAGCTGGCAATCAATAGCTGCATAAGCACACTTTGACGTTTAGGCGCAGTACCTTGGACTTCAACTTTATTTTCACGCAGTAATGGCATTAACTGATCGTCCATTACAGCAGGACGAATAGTCTCAAAGGCAGAGCCATTTTTTTTCTCACCGGTGATCTGCTCGCCGTCAATCTCAACACTGGCTACTTGCTTTTCTGACACTGCGGTCACAAACTCAGAGTAGTTAAGGTTATCCGGCTCAGATGATTTATCAAAGCCGCTAAACACCAGCACTAAAACGCCGATTACCACCAGCCACAATAAGGTATTTTTTACCATGTCGCTCACTAGTTATTCCCATCCCTTACTTATTGGTGTGTTTACTAAACACGTGACGTCTTCAAAGTGATGATCTACTGCCCATTCAAACTATTTTTAGATAAGTATCTAAATCACTCTAGAAACTTCGTTTTATCTGAAAACATATAATGACTGCAATAAATGCTTCTCTCTTAAACGACTTTGCTCAAAACAATTTATTGTTAAAAGTGCCGAAAACAAAGTTAATATACCACGATATGTGGTTTTAACTTTCAAAATTCAAGCAGAACAGTGGTTTATTCGGTTAACAAATGTAGCTATTTCTGACATAACTTATCACATCATAATTCGCCACACAGGTGCATTGATTTTACGGATTTACACATTATTTAATCGCAATCCAAAATATCTCTTTTGAACGTGCACGTGAGGCATCAGGCTTTATACTACGAATTTTGCTGAACTTTTCTTGCATCTGCTTGCGCAACTCTTGTTCGCCCGCACCTTGAAACATCTTCATAATCAAAGCACCGCCTACAGGCAAGGTTGCTAAAGCAAAATCTACCGCAAGCTCGCACAGATACATCATCCGTGGCTGATCTACCGCGCTATTACCAGAAGTATTGGGTGCCATGTCAGACAAAACAACATCTACTTGCCGATCACCAACCTCTGCCATAATGCTATCGAAAACGTCAGCTTCACGAAAGTCGCCCTGTATAAAGGTTACGTTCTCTAACCTATCCATCGGCAAAATGTCAGAGGCAATTAAAATGCCTGTTTCACCAACCAGTGTGCCGGCAACCTGTGACCAACTCCCGGGCGCACTGCCCAAATCAACTACCGTCATACCTTTAGTAATCAGTTTGGTCTTCTCATTAATTTCAAGTAACTTATAGGCAGCACGCGCGCGATAGCCTTCTTTTTGAGCTTGCTTTACATAAAAGTCATCAAGATGCTCTTTCATCCAAGCACTACTACTTTTTGAAAGACTTTTATTTTTAATACGCGTGGCCAAAATAGATGCTCCTACTTAACGATAAATTATTTCGAGTATCAAAGAGTTAATCAAAGGATAACAGGTTTGGTAATAGGTTGAACCTATATCAACGTCAGTAGTTGATTCATATATGTGGTCATCATAAGTGACTGCAAGCTGATCTGCTAAATTAACGATAGAATGGTCTAAATTGACGATAGTATGAATGATTTAACAGATTTATCAGCCCGTAGCGTTTATAATGTCCTATTAAAGTCAGTTTAACATTTTCATGGCATAAAATCGTGCAGAATCCCGCTGATTTTATATCAAGACCTTTCTACCTATTATTTACCAATAGCTAATATCAATACTATTACTTTTCAGAAATGAGCAGTTTAGCTGGCTATAACAGTGCCGTTAATCTTAATGGTTAAAAAGATAAATAGGCTAATGATAAGTGGATTGGTATAAGCACCCTGTTTGACCCTGACTTTTATATTTTTATTTCTCAACGCTTAGGAATTTTATGGAACTTGATAACGCTACGCTTAAACGCCTAAAAGGTATTGGTCATGAGCTAAAGCCGGTCGTCATGATTGGCAACAACGGCGTCACCCCAGCCATTACTGAAGAGATTGACCGCGCCTTATCGGATCATGAACTGATTAAAGTAAAGCTGCCAGCAGGCAGTAAAGATGAACGTGATGCGGTGACGACTGCGCTTGCCAAAAATGCTAAAGCACAAGTGGTTCATACCATCGGACGTATGGCATTATTGTTACGTAAAAACCCTAATGCCAATCCAAAGCTATCGAATTTATCACGTCATGCTTAGTCTTATGTATTTTAGTCTTATGTATATTAGTTACGTGTCTTGATAAGATTAATTGATGATTAAGTTGAAATAACGTATTTCATCAATAGCAGTGCAAACTATAAAAGCCGCAGTGCATGAGTGCTCGCGGCTTTTATATTGTCTCAATATTGATTACTAGACAAGCTCTAGCTTTTTTTAGTTACTCTATCTGTTTTTGGCAACTTCTCATTATTCATATCTATTCTTATTCAATTTTTATTCTTTACGGCGTTGTCTTATGGTTCAGACCTTTAAATTATGCTTAGCCACAGAAACATTAGAAGCCGA
Organism: Psychrobacter sp. 16-MNA-CIBAN-0192; assembly: GCF_040309565.1. Taxonomy (NCBI): domain Bacteria; kingdom Pseudomonadati; phylum Pseudomonadota; class Gammaproteobacteria; order Moraxellales; family Moraxellaceae; genus Psychrobacter; species Psychrobacter sp. 16-MNA-CIBAN-0192. The sequence continues at coordinate 187,288 of NZ_JBEOOX010000002.1, read as the reverse complement.
TGCAGAGCAGCTAGGCGTCACGCCGACACAGCTACAGGATATTCAAGTAATTGTTGATGTCACTTTCATTCAACAGCCTATACCGTGCTTATCATTTACATATCATATTCGATTGTCTAACAGCCATTTAGCCGCACAATTAAATTGGGCAGAGTGGCAGGCTAGCAACGTCAGCTTTACTGATTTTTTATGGGAACAGACTTGTCTGGAATGTTTTATTGCTAATGGATTTGATGAGCATAATGAGACAGCAGGTTATATCGAAATTAATGCCAGTCCAAATGGTCATTATGCGCTGTATCAGTTTGAGAGTTATCGGAATCCTGCATTATTGCCACCGTCGCCTTTGTTACAGGCAGATAAAGAAATACGCGCGTACATTGATTGGCATAATAATTCAGATGGTTTTAATAATAAAACGATATCAAAACTCGTGCGCGCCGTTACCCCTTGTTTAGCTTATAAGCCTACTAATAGCTGCGATTTAAGTCATCTCATATTTATGCCACGTTATTGCTATCAGCGCAGCTTTAGCGTGCCAGTAGCACAATTATCAGTATCATTAGGTAAAAGCCATACGCAGCACGAACAGAATAAATTTATCAAGCTGATACATCCCTGTGTCATTCTACAGTTTGGTCAGACGCCATTATATTATGCATCGGTTCATGCTTCGCCCCCCGACTTTCATCAACGCGTTTATTGGTCACCGTTCAAAATTTAGCCAGTCGTGCTTTAACATTCAGTAAATGACAATGTTGTATGGTTAGTATTATGTCAATCATCCCGTTAAAACCACCTTAAAATTAAAAAACCCAGTAATAGACGACTGCCATTACTGGGTTAAAAAGCATTTAATAATATAGGTTTAGTATTTGGCTGCTACTAATTAATTATCTGCCATTGCTAAATAGATACCACGGTTTGATGCATCATCAACATATTGTGAATCACGCCAAGTGCTGTAGCCATAGATATTACTATATGGACTGATGCTATTTTGACGGAAGTCAGATATCCAATGTGAACCATCAAAAATCTGAATATGACCATGCGGATGCTTTGAGCTGCGATCAAATACAACGACATCACCAACTTGGGTAGGTGTATTATTGCTAATCTTAGTGAAACCAGCTTGAGCAAGCGTACCGCGAGTAGCGTACTGATAAGCAGATGGGTTTGGTGTAAATTCATAACCCGCTGACTGCAATGCTTTACGAACATAACGTGCACAATAACCAGAGCTTCTAGACAGTGCCACGCGTGACGCACGGGCAGCAGCAATAGCAGGCGCTGAATTTTGATCTAATACTGCTTTAAACTGCTGCTGTTTTTCAGCATATAAGCGACGCGATAACGTATCAAGCTCGCTGCCTTTTTGCTTTAATACTCTAATAGCGCGGGTGATTTCACTATTATTAGAAACATGCACCCCACCATTATTGGTACTATAGATGTTTTGCGATGAACCGTAGGAATTGGAATTAGCGATATTTGCTCTGCTATAAGTCAGCGTGCTATTTGAGATGGTATTTACCGCAGCACCACTCGTTTGTGCTACGCCCATGCCCAATACTGACAAAATTAATAAAGCCTTTTTCATAAATTTACTACCTATTGTTAATGCAAGTGTGCTCATCATCCATGACAAAGCAGTAATTAATTTAGAAGAGATTACAATCAAATAAACATGATAAAATCTTGATATTCACAGTGTGCGCTTTTTGGTTAAGCAAATTTTCAATCATTCGCTGTCACATCACCTAATAGATGAGGGCTTACGATGTTAAAAAAACAGCCTAATCGGCTCGCTCAACTTATCGATCACCAAGCATTCTCTGGTAGCGCTCTACCGCGAAGTTTGGCTGATAACGTGCGTCTTTATACGCAAGCTACCCATGAAGTAAAAACATTATTAGTAGACTGTTTACCAGAAGAGATACTTGATAGCTGCTGGGTTGTGGGTCTAACACCAGAGCAACTTTCTCTGAGTGTGACCTCAATGACCGCAGCCAATCATATCCGATATTTACAAAATGCTTATCTTGAAGTGTTAACCAAACAGTCTATTACATTTAAACAACTCAAGCATATCCATGTCGTGATAGCAAAAATTCCTGCTAAATCTCCTTATAGTAAGGAGTCACTAACATCTCTCTCACCCTTATCAGACAAGGTTAAAGCCAGTACAAATAAGGGGCTGAGTCAAAATACAAAGCGGACTATATCACAGGCTGCAAAGCATGTCACGGTTGATAAAAAACTGCAAAAAGCACTTTTACAACTATTAGAAGACTAAAAGGCGTCAAGTTACAATGTAAAGTTAAGTAAATTAAGTACTGAAAATTCGACTAAAAAGGCGTGTTTTTTAGAATATTGCCCACAAAAAAAACGTCTATCGCTTACATCACTATATCGGATTTAAGCAATAGACGTTTTTTTATCGGTTGAAGAGTTGGTGAACACTAGCCTTCAAGATATTATATTAAGAGGATACTTAAGGGGCAAAAGCGAAGTTGGCATCGCCCCATTATGGCCAATGTAATCTTACGTAAATGTTGCGATACATCGTGTATAGACGTGTATTTACCCTTCAATAGCTAGTGGCAATGCTGGCAAATATTCTATTGGACAAGTTACATTGTCATCAAAAGTTACAACTTCGAAATTATTTGGGTCCGATAAAATCTCGCGAACCAATAAATTATTTAGCGCATGACCAGATTTATAGGCGTTAAAACGACCCAATAATGGATAGCCAATTAAGTATAAATCACCTAAAGCGTCAAGTATTTTATGACGGACAAACTCATCAGCAAAGCGTAAGCCTTCAACATTTAAAATCTTAGCTTCATCAATAACAATGGCGTTGTCCATACTACCACCTAACGCTAAGTTATTGCGGCGTAAGGCTTCGATATCGGTTAAAAAGCCAAAAGTACGTGCTGCACTCAACTGCTCGATAAAGTTCTCAGTCGAAAAACAAAGCTGAGCGTGCTGCAAGTCTTTATTAAATGCTGGATGATCAAAATCAATCTCAAAATTCAACTCAAAACCATCATATGGACGTAGTTCTGCCCATTTGTCATCGACCTTAACCCGTACAGGACGGATGATCTTTAAAAATTTCTTGGCACTGTCTTGTTCACACAATCCAGCTTGCAGTAAAAGATTCACAAACGGCGCCGCACTACCATCCATAATCGGTATTTCGGCAGCAGAAACACGAACTAATAAATTATCGACACCTAAACCAGCAATAGCGCTCAATAAATGCTCTACTGTACCCACACGAGTACCGCCAAAAACCAAATTAGAGGACATCATGGTATCTTGTACCAAAAATCCACTGGCAGGAATAGGGGTGCTACCAACAATGTCAGAACGCTCAAACACGATTCCGGTGTTAACAGGCTGCGGATGAAACTCTAAGTTAACAGGTTCGCCACTATGTAAACCAATACCTGTTACAGATATTATTTGATTAATAGTTCGTTGATTCATGGCTACTTCCTCACATATCTTGTTACAATTATCCTAGTGTACCATTTGCGACTACTTATTCGCTATAGTTAAAAAATGCTAATTTACTCATATCAATGTTTAGTGACACTTATTAACACTATTAATTAGCTTTTTTTAAGGTGTTTTACATCTTATTAATCAACATTATTCAGTTAAATTACGTTATATTTATCGAGCTCTGAGCTTATTACCATATAGTTTTGCTAAAAAAGCCAGCATTATTCATGCTGGCTTTTTTAAGATGTGCTTGACAGAGTATCTCATTAACACAATGAGCTAAGCAGTCAAATAAAGTAGCTCCCAATATTTATCTATTTTGCTGACGCTTAAGATAATCTTGGATACTGTTAGTTTTGGTCTGTGGTTGCTCTTGCATAGCTGGCGCACGCGTCATACTGTCTTGATACAATTGAGTTTTTGTCTGCTGCTGGCTGTTTAGCGCACTGGTATGCTGACTTGGATCAACCGATTGAGTACTGGTAACCGAAGGAATTGGCTGCTGTTGTTGCTGACCGGCGTCCTCATCTAAGGTTAGACCTGTTGCAATCACCGTAACATGTAACTCATCGCCCATATCTTCGTCGACGACTGAACCGTAGAAAATGTTGGCATCATCAGTATCAGTAATCCCTTCAACGATTTCACTGATTTTGCTGAATTCGTCAAGCGATAGGCTTTGTGAAGAGATAACGTTAACCAATAGACCTTTCGCATTTTCTAAACGCAGATCATCAAGCAACGGCGATTTGATGGCTTTTTCAGTAGCTTCACGAGCACGATCGTCGCCACTGGCGCGACCAATACCCATCATTGCATGACCTTTAGCGGTCATTGCTGTACGGATATCGTTAAAGTCAATATTAACCAAACCTGAACGGGCGATGGTTTCAGCAATACCTTGTACCGCATGCATTAATACATCATCCGCTTTTTTGAACGCATCTTGCATTGATAAGTTGCCGTAAACGCTCATCAACTTATCATTCGGAATGGTAATGATAGAGTCTACAAAGTTGGTCAGTTGCTCAATACCCGCTTTAGCCGCTTTAATACGTTTGCCGCCTTCAAATTTAAAAGGGGTGGTGACCACAGCAACGGTTAATACTTCCATCTCTTTGGCAATACGAGCGACAACCGGTGCCGCACCGGTGCCTGTGCCGCCGCCCATACCTGCGGTAATAAACACCATGTCTGAGTGTTCAAGTAACGCACGAATTGCTTCTTCTTCACTCTCAGCCGCTTCACGACCTACTTCCGGATTCGCACCCGCGCCTAGACCACGATTGCTCTTAGCGCCGAGCTGTAATTTATGCGGTGCGGTCAGGCGATCAAGGGCTTGCTTATCTGTATTGGCACAGACAAACGTGACCCCTTTAATGCCTTGTTGCACCATATGCTCAACGGCGTTACCGCCGCCGCCACCAACCCCAAACACGATAAAGCGTGCTTGACCATTAGTTTGAGGTTTATTATCATCTGGCATGGTGTATTTTGACATAGAAAAGATTCTCCAGTTGCAGATAGCATAAGGGTCGATAGATAATTAGGCACTCGCATGGCGTGCTATCGACGTACTATATATAAATGTATATAAATAAAATAGGGTAAAAAAAGCATGATTTATCTCGACCCTTAGAGGGATCATAATAAACCATGACACTTCTTTTTAAATCAAATACTTACAATATTTTTTTAAATAGGCCACTAAATCGTTGTCCAACACCTTGAAAAACGGTGCTGAAGCCCGATTTTTCTACGGCTTCAACTTCACTTTGTTCACTATGCCGGAACTGCTCGCTTTGACTATATAGTAACGTACCAAAAGCAGTATGATAAGCTCGGTCATTAAGATGCGCATTGAGCTGTTTTGAGGCTTCTGGATTATCCGTATGATTATAGGCACTAATATGTGGATGACTGTTGGTCAATACGACTGGCATTTTGAGCAATTTTTTAGCAAAAGGTACCATACCTTTAATAGCGCTGCCCCCACCAGTTAACACAATACCGCGATCGATATAGCCTATGAGTCCTGCTTGATGCAATTGACGCATGACTTCCGTAAATATACTGACATAACGAGCTTCTATCGTTTGCGCAAGTTTGTACACACTCACATTAATCTCATCACTTGACCCTTGGGGTCTAAATATAAAAAAAGCACTGGGGTCAATACTTTGCACATCGACAGTACCATGCAATTTTTTGAGCTTCTCAGCCTCTATCATGGAGATAGCAAAATCTGCGGAGATATCCATGGTCACTTCATGGCTGCCTGTCGCCACGCAATGCGTAAAAATCAGTTTATTTTCTTTATAAACGCAAATACTAGTGGTGCTAGCGCCAATATCTATCAAACACACGCCTTGTTGGCGCTCTTCTGTTAGCAGACTATATTCTGCGCTGGTTACTGCATCAAAGACTACGTGGTCGACGCCTACATCACAACTTTGCAGCAGCTTTTGCAGATTTTGACGAGTGACAACTGGCAGCATCATCATGTGATACATAACAGTAATATCGTCAGCAACCATCTCAATGGCATCGTCAACAATACTCTCTTGCTCGTCAATATAGATACCTTGTTGACAGCAATGCATCAAATAACAGTTCGATGGTAAGTCCTGCCTTTTTGCATCAGATAACGCGCCTACCATATCCGTAGTACGCACTACTTCACCGTCAACTTGCGCGTGGCCGGCACTGTTTTTACTCAACAACTCTGGCGTCGATAAAGTCAGCCAAACGCTATGAACTCGGCAATTAGCGGTATCTTCTGCTTCTTGAATTGCCTGTTTGATTGCACTTTGCAAGCGTTCTCGATGTTTTATTTGACCTTGATAAAAGTCACTGTTTTTTACGTGCCCGATACCTATAATGCGAATGTCCGTTGCAGACACAACACTACCAATCACAGCATAGACTGCCGTAGCACTTAAATGGACAACCACCAGATTTTCAGTATTTTTCATGGTACCAGACAAATCATTGTTAAACAGGAGACTGCATGACGTCTCCATTAAATCATTAAAAAATAAGGTCAAACAAGAGCACGCTATTCATACTAAACTTAAATAAATACTGATTCTATCTCTAATCACTAAAAACCTTACCAAGCAAGTATCATTAACAAGCCGACTGACAATGCAAAAATTAGGTATTAAAACTACTACTAGCAATTAATTTCTTACGGTTGGGCTATTGTTGCGGTTGGGGCAGTCGTTGTTGGCTGCCAAGCTATGCTAAAACCATTCTTGTATCGTAAATCTATCGTCTGCATCTCAGGGCGACGCTTGCTTAGCTGGTTACCAAGCAATTGACTTAAACTCAATAGCTTTTGCGCGGTATTTTCATTATCCACAATCACGCGTAAGCCATTGTTAAAACGCACCAACCACGTCATTCTGGGCGATAAAATAATATCTTCAACTTGCATATCTAATGGCGCGTACCACTGATTAATTTGCTGCATTTGCTGCATAATAACAGGCGCTTGCTCAATCTCACCTTGTAGCATAGCAAAGTCAGCTCGGGTCAGCTCGTCACTATCTACCGGCACAAACACCACACCCTTAGCATCAACCACTCTTTCTGTACCAAAGTTAGCCACCGCTTGCTTCGGCAGAGCCGTAATCACAATACCACGTTGCCAGTCACGGGTCACGCTGATTTGATCGACCCAAGATAAATCAACAGCGATATCACGTAATGCCTGTAAATCTGTCGTAAAAAAACTGCTAATCGACTGCTGATTCATGGTCTGTTGCAATGCCTGATGTTGCATTGCCGTCAACCCTTGATGACTGACTTCAATAGCAGCGGGAGGCGCATCACGTAACGCTTTACCGCCCATCAGTAGGATGAGTAATAACAACACTATTACCAGTGCCATAAAAAAGTACTTAGCTGAGTGTGGCAATGGCTTCTGACGATTCATAGTCTCACTCATCAAATCAGTGGCGTCTTTGACAGTTTGAGTCATCAGTGCATTTGTTCCTGTGTGTACCCTAACCTACTATAAGAGCAATTATTGAACGGGTAAAACCTTAGCTCAACAGCTGCACGAATTTTGCAACGCCTTCAAGGGATAATTATCATAAATATTTATAGATTCAATCTCTATCTACTAAATATATATGCAGTTGCTAGATATATCGCTATATTACTATTAAATTACTATCTACCTATTATGCAAGCGTTAAAATATGGCTTTATTCAAAATAATAGACGCGGGCTTTATAGGCGATAAACGCGGTTTCATCGATAAAACAGACGTTTATATTTTTAAATAAATATAAAATTACTTGATATTATTCAAGTAAAGTTGTAAAGGCAATATTAACGTATTTTTATGCTAAACAATAGCTCCAGCCCAGAAGGATAAGGCGAATTTACACAAATTTACATTAAGATATTGTTCAGCACAACTTTAGATACATGAATAGTATCAATATCGCGATTTTATCTTAAACTGCTTTCTAATAAGTCGAAAACAACTATTACACTATAGACTTTATTAAACGATAGACTATATAGTCTGAGCCAAAATGTGCCAACATAATGCTTCAAAGTCCATACCGCGTGCTTTAGCCGCCATTGGCACTAAGCTATGGCTGGTCATTCCTGGTACCGTGTTAATCTCAAGCAACCAGAAATTACCATCAGTGTCCTGCATGGCGTCGATACGTCCCCAACCTTTTGCATCAACCGCACGAAATGCCGCCAAGCTTAACGCTTGCAAATGCGTCTCTTCACTAGCGCTTAGACCGCAAGGAATATAGTAAGAGGTATCATTACGATTATATTTTGCTTCAAAATCATAAAAATTAGTAATGTCAGCAGGCTCTAAGCGAATAACCGGATAAGCCTCGTCATCAATAATGACAATGGTAAATTCGCGTCCGGTAATCCAGCGCTCTGCCATGACGACGTCGCCACATTTTACCGCAGTGGCATAAGCAGCAGGCAGCTCATCTAGATGGTTGACCTTAGTCATACCAATACTAGAGCCTTCGTGCACAGGTTTAATAATTAATGGTAGCCCTAACGTATTCACCACTTGCTGCCAATCGGTATCCGCAGTCAGTAACGAGAACGGCGCAGTAGATAAGCCGCAACCTTGCCACAATTGCTTGGTACGTACTTTATCCATACCTAGCGCGGATGCCAATACACCAGAGCCAGTTTGTGGAATATTTAGCCACTGAAGCACGCCTTGCAAGACGCCATCTTCGCCGCCACGACCGTGCAAGACGTTAAAGACGCGATCAAAATTGCGCAGCTCGGTAATGTCTTGATCCTGAGGGTCAAAATGAGTGGCGTCAACACCTTGGCTTTGCAACGCCTTTAAGACGGCAGCGCCACTATCTAAAGAAATAACGCGCTCATTACTATTACCGCCATAGACGACAGCAACTTTACCGAATACGGAGGCATCTTTATGAGTAGGCGCAAGGTTTGAGCTTTGCTGGTTGTCTACTGCTTGATTTGCTTGGCTATTATGATTTTGCGTCATCAGGGTCATTCCTAAAATTGTGCTTAAGATCTATTTTCTAAAAGCTGTTTTAAGGGCTACTTGAGATAAAGTTGATTTGCCGCCAGTTCAATAGCGATTTGTCCAATATTACCAGCGCCTTGAGTCAATAGCATGTCATTGGCTTGCAATAAACGCTGCATAACGGGAGCAATATTATTTTTATCAATAATCGTCGGCTCAACTGTGCCACGCAAGCGAATACTGCGCGCTAATGACTTGGTATCAGCGCCAGCAATGGGGCTTTCTCCTGCTGAGTACACATCCAATAATAATAGCTCATCAACTGATGATAGCACTTCGACAAAGTCATCAAAGCAATCGCGCGTACGACTGTAGCGGTGTGGCTGAAATAGCATGACCAAACGGCGCTCTGGAAAGCTTTGACGCGCCGCTTTAATCGTGGCATCAACTTCTCTTGGATGATGACCATAATCATCAATGAGTAACACATTGCCATCATCAATCGCGACCGGCTCATGTTGCTCAAAACGACGTCCTACCCCTTCGAATTTCTGTAGCGCGCGCTTGATGGCTTCATCATCAACGCCTTCATCGGTTGCCATAGTGATAGCCGCCAGCGCATTATACACGTTATGAATGCCGGGAATATTTAAAGTCAAAGCAAGCGGTTCGTGATCACGGCGCAATACCGTAAAATGCGTTTTAGTCCCTTCACTGACGACATCAACTGCTTGCACATCGTTAAACGGCTCTAGCCCAAAGGTCAATACGGGACGTCCGATGTCATCAATCATTGCATATAGTTCAGCATCATCACCGCATACGACGGCTAAGCCATAAAACGGCATATTTTGTAAGAACTGAATGTAAGCCGCTTTTAATTTATCAAAGCTATTGCCGTATGTTTCCATATGGTCTTGGTCAATATTGGTGACAATCGCAGCCATTGGATGTAAAGTCAAAAATGAGGCATCGGACTCATCCGCTTCGGCAACCAAAAAGCGGCTGCTACCTAGCGCTGCATTTTTACCAGACGCATTCAGTTTTCCGCCAATCACATAGGTCGGATCGAGGTCGCCTTCAGCAAGCATGGTGGTCAATAAACTGGTAGTCGTCGTTTTACCATGAGCGCCTGCTACAGCAATACCATGACGATAACGCATCAATTCACCGAGCATATCGGCACGGCGGACTACTGGTAAACGCGCTTTTAGTGCCGCTGTGATTTCAGGGTTGCTGCGGTCAATGGCAGATGAAACAACAACCACGTCTGTCTTAGCGATGTTTTTGGAGTCGTGACCAATAAATATCTCAATCCCAATCTCTTGCAAGCGCTTAGTTACTGGACTCTCAGCAATGTCTGAACCGCTGACTTTATAGCCTTGATTGCTCATGACTTCAGCAATACCGCACATACCTGAGCCGCCAATACCTACGAAATGTATATGCTGAATACGGCGCATTTCTGGTATTTCAATCAGACGGGTTGGCGATGCTTTATCACTGAGGGTGGCGGTAGTGTCATTAGCAAGAGCGGTTGTGGACATAAGGGTTTCTCGTTATCAAAGCATCATAGAATTAAAATAAAGTAAAATTCGGTATATAAGGTTATTAAAACAATAGATAAAGCGTGCTTAATTAAGAAGCAGGCTTACAAGGCGTGCCAAATAATATCGGCAACTTGCTGGCTGGCGCTGCGGTTAGCAAGCGCATGACCTTTTTGTGCCATATCTAAGCAGATCTGGCGATTCAACACCGATAATTCATCGCTTAATCGCTTCGGTGTCAGTTCAGATTGCGGTAATAATAAAGCAGCGTTATGCTCTGTCAAAGTACGCGCATTCGCGGTTTGATGGTCATCGACAGCACTTGGCAAAGGTACGAAAATCGCAGCAATACCGACGTTTTGAATCTCAGTCACGGTTAATGCACCAGCTCGGCACACAATAATATCTGCCCATTGATACGCCGCTGCCATGTCAGTAATAAAAGGCTGTACGGTGGTTTGATGAGCGCTCAAATCCTCAGCATCATAAGCGGCTTGTGTCACTGCCTCATTATCACGCCCACATTGATGACGCACCTCAAACGGACGCTCTAGCAGCGCAAGCGCCTTAGGCAGTGTACTATTTAGCACCTGTGCGCCTAATGAGCCACCAACGACCAATAATCGTAGTGGCGAGTCATCATTAATATCATAACGCTCAGCCGGAGCCGCCACGCCGGTGATGGCATTGCGAACCGGATTGCCCACCGTTTCTAACTTTGAATTAAATTCGCTATTGGCAAAAGTATTTTCAAAAGCTTGCAAAACTTTAGTGGCGATTTTAGCTAAATAGCGATTGCTCATGCCAGCAATAGCATTTTGCTCATGAATAATTAGCGGGGTGCCGGTCATGCGCGCGGCGATACCACCAGGAGCCGACACATAACCGCCAAAACCCACTACCATATCAATTTTATTACTGCGAATAATCTTGATAACCGCCATCGTTGCAGATAATAAAGTCACAGGCATTTTTAGTAAACGCCCTACCCCTTTACCACGCAAGCCTTGCATGGCAATCGCATGGAAATCATAATCAGTTGGCGCAACCAAGCGATTTTCCATGCCATTTGCTGTGCCAAGCCAATGAATCACCGCGCCGCGCTCAGCCAGCAATTCGCTGACTGCCAGCGCTGGAAACACATGCCCGCCTGTGCCGGCAGCCATCATTAGTATATGCGGTGTCTTCATTGCTCTTAGCCTTTCTTATCTTTTTTTAATGAGTAATCAGTGGCTTTACCATGCTTATTCTTGAACCATTTGTCCAATAAAAAGCCCTGCCGTAAAGCCCGCATAGTATAGAGGAAATCAAGGCGCGACATGTAGCGTTTTATAGCGAATTAAGCGTCTAATTCTTGATTTGCTATATTCCTAGTGTTTCGAATTCAGCCGCGCTTTATAACATGAGCGCTTAAGAGATATCGATGCATATTGAGTAAGCTTTTAGCGCTCAAGTTTAGTAATAAATTAAAATTTTGCTTCTACGGCTTTGATAAAGTCAGTGGCGATATCGGTGCCGCATTGGTCGTCAATCTCGCGCACGCAAGTCGGACTGGTGACATTGATTTCAGTAATACGTCCGCCAATCAAATCAAGTCCGACAAACATTAATCCCTTTTCTTTGACAATGGGTGCGACAACATGCGCCACTTGGCGTTCGATATCGGTCAATGGCATGGCTACCCCGCTTCCGCCTGCCGCTAAATTGCCACGCGTTTCGCCTTTGGTTGGAATACGCGCTAACGAGTAATCAATGACCACACCATCAACAATCAGTACGCGCTTATCGCCTTCTTTAATTTCAGGCAAATAGCGCTGCGCCATAATCGGTAAGGTTTCAAGCTCAGTCAACATCTCAAGCGTGACGCCAATATTGTGACTGTCAGCTGTCAGGCGGAAAATACCCGTACCGCCCATACCATCAAGCGGTTTGACAATCACATCTTGCTGCTCAGCGATAAACTTACGGATATGTACCTGTTTACTAGTGACAATCGTTGGGCTCATATAGTCACTAAACCAAGTGGCAAACAGCTTTTCGTTACAGTCGCGTATCGCTTTTGGGTCATTGACGACGAGCACGCCTGCTGCTTTGGCATGGTCTAATAAATGAGTGGCATAAGTAAAACGCATATCAAACGGCGGATCTTTACGCATTAAAATCACATCATAGTCTGTAACTGGACAAGTGGCTTTTTCGCTTAAGGTATAAAAATCATCAGGGTCACGTTTGACCGTTACCGTTTGCGAATCAATCATTAATTGACCACGGTCAAGCCACAAATCATGAATTTGACAATAGCCTAACGTATGCCCGCGGTCTTGCGCTGACCACATCATCGCCAGACTGGTGTCTTTTTTATAATTAATCCGTTCAATAGGATCCATGATGACCAGTATGTTTAAAGAACGGCTATTTACAGAATGGCTATCTGACGCTAACGGGGCAGCTTGACTCATGATCGGCTCACTTAAGGGTGGTGGTTTTGCGTACCGTGGTTACGAATAATGTAGTTATAAATAATAAAGCAAAAACAATCGGTGATTTATACGCCATATTGAGTGCGGTAATGTTGCATTTTTGCTAGTTGGTCTGCAATTTCGGTGGCGTCTTGATGGGCGCTTTGTTCATCGGCTAAATAACCGATTAAGTCATCCATATTAACCAGCGCACTTACCGGCACTTGTAAATTGGCAACCAGTTCTTGAATGGCAGAAAGCTCGCCTTGTCCTTTTTCTTTACGGTCTAATGCCACGAGAATACCGGCAACACTTGCGCCTGCGGTTTCTAAAATTTCAATGACTTCTCGCATTGCCGTACCTGCGGTAATGACATCGTCCAGTATCCAAACGGCTTTACCGCTCACATCAGCGCCAACCAAATTACCGCCTTCGCCATGAGTTTTCACTTCTTTACGGTTATAACCCCACTCAGCATTGATACTATGATGCAGCCATAATGCTTGTGCGGTTGCCGCGACAAAGGGAATACCTTTATACGCAGCACCAAAGATAACCAACTCTTTACTGTTACTTCCTGAGTTCTGCATTTGCTCCGCTAAAGCATCGGCATAACCACGCGCCAATAACGACAGCATCTCGCCCGTTGCTAATAAGCCTGCATTAAAAAAATACGGACTGACTCGACCGGATTTCAGCACAAATTCACCAAATTTTAAAACTTGGTTGTCTAAGGCGAGTTGAATAAAATCATGAGCGGTAAATGATGGGGTGTGCATAAGGCATTCCTATAGGGAAAATTTTTGCATTATTGTACGCATTATTGGTCAGCTTGACCAACCATTGATAGCATAATCTTGCATATTGGCATAGCGCGTGAGCAGACCACAGCGTGAGGAGAGATTAAAATAACACTGACCATCTTCCGCTATCTGTAACTCCCAACCTAAATGCTGCGCTGCCACGATAATATGTCCAGCAAACAGTCGGATTTGACGATATTGATAGCGTAACGCTGGCGTGCGACAAACTTGGCTCAGTATATAGCTACGCACATACTGACAAATTTGCTCAGCGCTATAACTCTGATTGATACTTTTACGGGTGACACATTGGCTCAACACATGTACTGCCACACTACACGCCATAATATCGGTGGCAAGACTACCAACGCCCGATTCAAATTGCTCAGGTTGCAATATCACTTGCCAATCATCGGCATACACACTATTTAATAGTTCGTCAGGATTATAGCGTTTAATGATTGCGCGCAATGAATACTGTTTCTTATTTGCATTGAGTTTATTGTCGTCATTTTTATCATTATTGCTAACCAAGTTATCGACCATAAAACCATAGCGCGTTAACTGCGGATACTTGTTAATAACCTGCCCAATATCCGCCATATCAAGTAGCGTCATAGTATCAAGTGGCTTCAATAAAGGCTGCTCGCTATGATTGTGATAAAAGCTGTCCGGAATAGAAATCAGTTGTGCCGCCGTAAGAAAGCCCAGATAGTCGGCAAACGATTCTGACGCCACCAGCTTCCACTTTGATAGATTGTCGGTATGGGGCTTATGGAAACGCGCCGAGCGACCATACAGACGATTGAGCTGACTATTGACGCGCCGCGCAGGTTCTGGAATATCGCTAAGCGGGCGCGCGGGGTCAAGTGCAGTTTGGCGCGAATCAAAATTTGGATGCACAATCGCAGGTTGGGTATTATTAGCCAGTAAAGACAACTGCTCAACGCTATCTTCTGTATGTATACCCTGCTCTAGTAGCTGTTGAGATGAGCGGTCATCAGAAGTAAAAGGCTGAGTCATAATGTCTCCAAGAGCAGCATGGTAGTAATTGATTAATAAAAAGTAAAAGTCAGGACGATAAATACTATAAGTGAGCGTATTTATAATTACTTACATATCATTCCAATATTGTCGACTGATGCTGCAAAATATCTTGATAACCAACTTGCCAATCAGGATAAGTGAGCCAAGCTAACGGAATGTTGCTATGTAACCGTTTCCCCGTAACAGATGTTTTATCATTATCCACTTCCGGCAGTGTGGCACCGACTTGTTGACTGAGCCACTTAGTTAATTCGAAAATCGTCACCGGAGCATAATCGGTGGCGATATAAATAGGTTTTGGCATATCTACTGTCAAAATTTTTACGATAATCGTGACCAAATCGCTGTCCATAATGCGGTTGCTCCAGCTCATGGCGGCAATCGGTTCTTTCTGATTATCCTGAGCTTTTCGCAGGCGCATTAGACGCGCGCGTCCATAGATACCGCTTGGACGAATAATAATTGCCTTCTCTCCAAAGCCTTGTTGTAGTGCTTGTTCTGCTTGCAATATAATTTTCGATGCGCCGCGCTCAGGCATGATAGGAACCGTATGTTCATCAATCCATTCACCATTATTCTGCCCATATACCCCTGACGATGAGATGAAAATAATGCGCTCAAGATTAGGTAAGGTATCGGCAAGGCTAGCTAGATGCTGACAAATTGCTAAATAGCTGGCGTGATAGCCACTGGTCGAATGCTCGTCAGGGGTTACAATAACGGCAATACGGCTAAAACCTTGCAATTGCTCAGCCGTCAACGTCAGTGCGTCCGCTTGAATAAAATTTGCTTTATCATCCAAAGCATAATGGCTGCGTTCACCTCGCGCCAGCCCAGTAACTAAAAAACTATGTTGCGCAAGTTGATTGGTCACTGGCAAACCAATATCACCTTGTCCAATAATCAGCCATTGTTGCGTCGTCATGAGCTATCCTTATGTATCATTATTTTAATAGGTACTGCTTATTAACCAGCCTGCTTAAAAATAGCGCATATACGCCAGTTTAATATCGTCATTGGCGTTGATGCGATCCTGCCATTCATAACTGGCGTCAAGGCGCAGTGCTTGCTTTTTATCAATATCATAATGCAGCCCAAGGGTAGTTATCGGCTGCCAATAATGACCACGGACGTTCGAATCATCACTGCTGCCATGATACCAATACGGCAGTTGCAATTCAGTTTGCGCACGTAACTGATTGTTAATTTGATACAGACAGCCAGCATTCACGCCAGCGCCAACGCGATAACCTTTATTCAGCCCGCGCCCACCTTGCACAGCTCCGGTGCCAAACGCATAACAAAGCTGCGGCGGCATCTCACCACTTATCAAACCTGAAGTATCAGTACGCGGTACACCAAATGCCCACGATTTACCATATTCAAAGGCAGTACTGCCCACTAAATGGTCGCTGCCATCTTGTTGCGAGCCGTCATTAACCCGAGTCGCTTCAATACTTGCACCCCACGTTTTGCCTTTTTTAGCAGAATTCACTGGATTAAAGGAACGCCCACGGATTAAGGTGAAATTTTGCAACACCGCGCTTTTTGGGGCATTGCCGTTGCTATCTTCATCATTATCATAAAAACGTAAAGTTGCCGCCAAGCCTTCTAAATTAAAAAACTGACCAAATCCTGAGCTGCGATCCAGCGTATCGTGCAAGCCTGCGCGTAGACCAATATCGATGTAGCTATTATCACCGCGCTGCCCAATGCCAACATGAGCGCGCTGCATAGGATGACGATCAAGCGGATTGTTATCAGGGGCAGAGATGGTCAAAGGTAGTAAAGTTTGACCATCCTTTAACATACTTGACACCAGATTGCTTTTTTCAGAGGTGATATTATCTACCTCATTTTTAGTTAAAGTCTGATTGCTCAGATGCGCCTTTTGCTTCGCGGTATTAAGTTGCGCTTGCCTTAACGTACCATCCGCAGGTGTATAACGGGTATCGGTTAATAGACTTTCACGACTTAACAAATTGACCACATCAGAGGGAATCACCACGTAAGGCAACTGACTTAATAACTGTTTATTAGGGCGAATTACGTCAATCAGCCGCAGAATTTCAGAGGCGCAATTGTCGGTGGCAAAATAATATGGTATCGATAAGTTTTTGGTTTCCCAAACATGACGCATGATTTGCTGAACTTCTGCGGGCGTCAAATTAAGCTGATAAGTCCATGTATCGCGCTCATCGTCTTTGAGATAATCGGCTAGTTTTTTGGGATATGGATCAATTTCAATCAAATTATCATAACGTCCACTCATGGCTTTGATAGCAAAAAGGGCAAAATTGTCCTTATTATCGCC
Source organism: Psychrobacter sp. 16-MNA-CIBAN-0192 (assembly GCF_040309565.1). NCBI lineage: Bacteria > Pseudomonadati > Pseudomonadota > Gammaproteobacteria > Moraxellales > Moraxellaceae > Psychrobacter > Psychrobacter sp. 16-MNA-CIBAN-0192. Next base: position 170,096 of record NZ_JBEOOX010000002.1, on the reverse strand, counting down.
ATCAACCGTATCGTTTAGCGCATAAGCATGGTGAATTTGGGTAAAGTCTTTGGCACTGGCTGCCGAGTCAATGCGCAGTAACGTATGACCAAAAGCGGATATCGGATTGTCCAAATACTCTTGCGCAAACATCACGGACAGCTGCTTTGGCGCTATCGTTGCCATCCAATCATCGAACTCTGGGCACGTGACTTGCAGCGCAGCCTTGTCAATATTTAAGGTCTCAGCAAGCCAGTGCACGCGCGCAGGAAAGCGGCAAAGTGCGGAATCATTTGCAACGGTACGTATTTTGTTGGCAGGCAATGCTACTTGTTCCGCCATGGCTATCAGTAGCGCATCCAGCTCAGCGGCGGCGTCTTGTTGTCCATTTGGCGTTAAGAAAAACTCGGCATCATCAACTTCACTTTTCGTATTTTTTTTAGCGAACAACCCTTTTTTATCGTCAACAACATACAGCAGTCGTCGCCACGTTGTATGCTCGGCTAGATTGTCCGTTTGCACTTGCTGCCGCCACGTGCTTAATAATTGCTCAGCATTAGCATTAGCATTAGCATTAGCATTCGAAGTCGTATTAGCCATTTGCTTGCCAGCGCTATTACTGGCTTTATTAGCAGCGTCATTATTATTTATTACACCAATATTATCTATGCTACGGGCAATGCTACGCGTCACAATGGTAGTAGCATCATTAGTAGGTGCTAGTTCGCCAGTAGTAACCAGTGATAAAGGCGTTGGTAATACAGCTTGCGACTGCGCACTGAACAACAGACCTGCTATGACCAGTGGTAAGCGGGAGCGCTGACTGATGGGTTGCAACGCATGACAATGGGCAAAAGCACTGGGGATATTCGACATAGCGTAGCACCTCTTATTTTATGAGTTATATGTGTTGAGCGATTTGTGATAAGCAATTTTAATAATACTGAATTAATACGGTTAATAAGATTAATCGGCAGAATAGGCTATAACATTTGCGCATCATATTCATTGGGTGCACACTTAGCTATTCTTTAGAACAGAGGCTATCATGTCTGCGCCCTTACCACTGTTAACAGCCACACCAAAAAAAACACCGTTATCAACATCAACCTGTCTCGTGTCTCCAATGACGATTGATAACGGTTACTTGTCTGCTGCCACATGGTTGTGTTCACCGAATTATAATGAGCGACCGGCTGGCATGAGCATTGATACGATTGTCATTCATAATATCAGCTTACCACCGAATGAGTTTGGCGCGTGCAGCGTGGATGGTAGGCATTATGTCAAAGCCTTATTTACCAATCAGTTAGACTGGCAAGCACACCCCTACTTTCAAACGATTCAAGGTGCTGAGGTGTCCGCGCATCTATTCATTGAACGCGATGGCACCATCACTCAATTTGTAAACTTTAATGCGCGCGCGTGGCATGCTGGCAAGTCAAGTTATTTGGGGCGACCAGTGTGTAATGATTATAGCATTGGCATTGAGCTTGAAGGCTCGGATTTTGTGCCGTTTACGTCCGCGCAATATGCCGTGCTGGCACAAGTAATTGTAGCCATTTATTATGCTTATCCTAAAACGCGGCGGCATTTAACGGGTCACAGCGATATTGCACCGCATCGTAAGACGGATCCGGGTGATTATTTTGAATGGGCAAGATTGCGCGCAGATATTGCGGGAATAGTAGCCTGCTTTTAATAGCGTCTGTCCGTGTACCTCACTCAACCTATAATACAAAAAGCATTTGTATTCAAGCCGTTTATCTGTGCCATGAAAGTGCTATAATCCGACAGTTTTTTTAACCTCAGCATATTGATATACAACATTAATAGATACATTCGTATAATAGGTTCTCATGGCAAAAAGTCGGTTATTTCGTTCAACGATGGTGGTCAGTAGTATGACCATGCTGTCGCGTATTCTAGGTTTGGTACGTGATATCGTCTTATTAGGGGTGTTTGGCGCAGGCGGATTAATGGATGCCTTTTTGGTCGCCTTTAAGATACCCAACTTTTTGCGCAGACTGTTTGCCGAAGGGGCGTTTAGTCAAGCCTTTGTGCCGGTGCTATCAGAATATAAAGAAAAGTACAGCTTACAAGAAGTACAGATTCTAGTCAGTCGTACTTCAGGCGCGTTAATGTTGATTTTATCAATGCTGACCTTGGTCGTTATTTTAATGGCGCCGTGGGTTATGACCTTATTTGCGCCCGGTTTTGCCGACCAGCCGGATAAATTTGGCATTGCAACCGAGCTGCTGCGCTTAACCTTCCCTTATTTATTATTTATTTCCATGACCGCTTTTGCCAGTGGTATTTTACAGAGCTACGGACGCTTTGCTGCGCCAGCTTTTGCACCGGTATTGCTCAATTTATGTATGATTGGTGGGGCGCTGGTTTTTGCACCGATGTTCGATACGCCCATTATGGCACTTGGCTACTCGGTGGCGATTGCAGGATTATTACAGCTGCTTATTCAATTGCCGCAATTATCGCAGCAAAAGCTATTAGTATTACCGAGAATTGACTTCCAGCATGAAGGGGTCAGACGCATCCTAAAGCTGATGCTGCCCGCTATTTTTGGCGTATCAGTGACACAGATTAATTTACTACTGAATACCATTTTTGCATCGCTCATGATTGGCGGTTCGGTATCATGGTTGTATGCGGCTGAGCGTATGAGTGAGCTGCCTCTTGGTTTAATTGGTGTCGCTATTGGTACGGTGATTCTGCCAAGCTTATCGAAAAGTGAAGCTAAAAAAGACGATATCAGCTTTAGAAAAACCATCGATTGGGCAGCACGGTTGATTATTTTGGTAGGATTACCAGCGGCAGCGGCATTATTTATCTTGTCAGATGTGCTGATGCAGGCATTATTTATGCGCGGCGAATTCACCTTGCGTGATGCGCAAATGAGCTCCCTAGCACTGCGCAGTATGGCAGGTGGTATTTTAGGTTTTATGTTGATTAAAATCTTCGCGCCTGCATTCTTTGCTCGTCAAGATATTCGCACGCCTGTACGTATCGGGATTATTTCTGTCTTCGCCAACATGATTTTTAGTGTCATTTTTATTGGTATTTTTTACTTTTTCGATATTCCATTGCATGGTGGCTTGGCACTTGCTACCACGGCAGCTTCATTTGTTAACGCAGGCTTGCTCTATTACTGCTTACATCAACGCGGAATTTTCCGTTTTGGCAGCCACTGGAAAAAGTTATTTACCCAGTTCTTCCTTGCTGCAGGCGCGATGGTGGCGACCCTTTATGCAATGCTACCTTACTTCCCAACCGATTCAGCACAGTGGCAGCGCGTCGTAGCATTGATGATTATGTGTGTCGTTGGGGCGGTTATTTATGGCGGTGTATTATTGGCAACTGGCTTTCGTCCGCATCAGCTTAAGCATGGTTAAGACCGCTTATTACCAAATAGGTACACGCTTGCAAGGTTAAACGACTGTTAATTGTGTCAATAGTCACCATCATTTACGCTGAATATATCCATAAATTTTGAGGTTTATTATGAAAGTATCTTCGTTAACGTTGCAGCGATTACCTATGCTGTTTGCGACCAGTATATTAGGAGCAGGATTGTTATTAAGTGGCTGTAGTAAGGACACTGACGACAAAACAGAGGCTGTAGTAACAGAAAAAGATGCCAACACTACGCCAGCGACTGACACAGAAGTTGCTAATGATACTGGTGCGCCTAACGTTCATGGCGCTGAAGCAATTGCTACTACTGACAGCACAGCTGATGCCTCTACTGCCAACAATTCTACAAAGAACACTAGTGGCACAGAACTGGTCAGTAAAGCCATCAGTCCCATCGCTGCTGCTACTAAGCAGCCAAGTTTGCTCACCAATCCTACCAAAGCTGGCACAGCAGAAGATACGGTGAAACTGGCGCTAGACACGTTATATTATGGTGATGTTGAGAAAGCAGCAAGCTATTACCAAGTCGATATGGAAAACTTTGAAGAAGAGTTAAAAAATACTCAATTTGCCTTTCAGCAAACCGTTGATTCCGTTACCATCATTGAAACTAAATATAATAAAGACAAAACTCGCGCCACGGTTATCGGTGAATTAAAACTAAAAAATCAAAGTGAACCTGCGCCATTAAGTTATATACTCCAAAAAATAGACGGTAAGTGGAAAATTTTGGGCTAGAACAGTAAGCACAGATAAAGCCGCTAAAGTACGATTTAATCATCAACAGATACCGCTTTACCAAGCATCACCACATCGGCAATAAACCCTTGCATGTCACAGACTTGCGGCATATAACCCCACTGCGTAAAGCCAAGCTTGGTAAATAAACCCAGACTTGGCTGATTGTGCGCAAGAATCAATGCCACCACATTGCGAATGCCCAAACTGGGCGCTTGGCTCAACATCCACCGTGCTAGCATGCCGCCCAGCCCTTTCCCGTGGTAATCCTGATGCAGATAAATACTGATTTCACTGCTAATATGGTAAGCCGGACGCGCATATAAATCACTAAAGCTGCCCCATGCCACGATTGGCGCAGCAGAACTTTCCTGCTCACCCATCTGAACCTGAGCGCCCATTTGAATAGTAGCTTGCTCAATCTCTTGTGTTGCGGTATCAGTAGTTTCGATCGCAGCTTTAACTATTGCTTTAACTATATAGATGGGACGCTTGGCATTATTAATATGCTCATTAAACCAATCGACTCGTTCTGCCATTGTCACTGGGGTTAAATTTGCCGTTGCTTGTTTGCCCGCGACGCTTTGATTATAAATCGCCAAAATATCCGCCAAATCAGTTTCCTTGGCGCATTGCACTATAAACTGCGAATTAAGCATTACAGCTGTTGTCTTAGGGTCAATTAAAGCAGTCATAGCGGCTCTCTTAATCTGTACACGGCAGTGATGTATGGTTAATGATGTTAGTCCGGCTATTTTACTTTATAATGGCAAGTTTTGAACACAGCAACCCCTTAGCTGACTGTGTTTTTATTTTTATTTGGTCTGAGCTTAGCTGCAAATATATGAAAACTTACTTTCTTGAGCAATTGCTTGCGCCACCATCTGACCCGGCCAATGAACGCCAACCGATAGCATTAGCGCCTTGTGTGCTGACTATTGGCAACTTTGATGGGGTGCATTTAGGGCATCAAGCCATGCTTGCCCAAATGCAAAGGTTAGCACATGCGCAAAATCTGGGCTCAGCGGTAATGATATTCGAGCCGCAGCCGCGTGAGTTTTTTGCGCCCGAGTCTGCGCCATCACGCTTGACCAATTTGGCAGAAAAACAAGCCTTGTTAGCGACTTATGGCGTTGAGACTTTAATCGTTGCCAGCTTCGATGCCGAGTTTCGAGCGTTATCGGCGCACGCCTTTGCTGACTTATTGGTGCAACGCTTAAACGTAAAAGCGTTGGTGCTCGGCGACGATTTTCGTTTTGGGCATGATCGAACGGGCGATAGTGACTTTTTACGGCAGTATGGCTTACCTGTTACCAACCTTAACACCATCACAGCTCCTAACGCTGCCGATGAGCGCATCAGCTCAACCCGAGTCCGCAATTTGCTTTTCGCCGGTGATATCAGTGAGGCGAACCGCTTGTTAGGTCGCGACTATACCATTACAGGCACAGTAATTGGCGGTGATAAAATCGGTCGTACCATGGATTTCCCCACAGCTAATATTGACCTTGCGCGGATAAAACCTGCTTTGCATGGTATTTTTGCGGTCGATGTGGTGATACTGGATGATAACGGACAGATGTTAGAAAACGGCTTTAATACGCTGATAGAAAATGGGCAAACGGGGCTATCAGGTCTGCGTGCGCACAGCTTATTTGGCGCTGCGAATATTGGCACCCGACCTTCAGTGGATAAACCGCACAATTGGCGCCTAGAAGTGCATTTCCCGCAATTACATGCCAATTTATACGGGCAAACCTTACAAGTTCGATTCTTGCATTTTTTGCATGGTGAGCGCCGTTATGATGGGTTAGAAGCGTTAAAAACCGGCATTAAGCAAGACGTGGTAGAGTTACTAGCGTGGCGAAAACAGCAGTTAACTTAAACACCTATAAATTTTATAGCTAATGTAAAATTAAAAAACCCACAATAGTAAAAATTGTGGGTTTTTAGCTCTTAAGTGATTCTAAATCATTAACTTAATCAGAAAACTATCGCCTTTAAGAAACGAAAGTTAAGCTTGTGGATGTAAACTCACGTTTAAATCATCAATCACTTCAACCCAAGCCGCATCTTTTTCCCATTCTTCTTGTAAAAACATACGCTGACTTTCCGTCCAAATATCCGATTCAATCAGTTTTTCATCTTTTGCCAACTGATTTTTTTCAATAAAGGCATCAATAGCGTCATCTGAGCTGTCTAAGCCCAATTGGGCAAATAATTCATTGATACTATATTCAGGTTCGCCTAACATTGTTGTTCTCCTTGAGTTTTCCACTTATGGTACTAACCATTATTTAATTTTTAAATTAAAAACTTTGTTAACGCATTTATTGTAGCAAGCCTTATTCCAAGAACTGTTATTCAACGTTACCACTTATGTTAACATCTAGAATCTAATAGCTTAAATTAAAGACGTAAAAAAGCCCTCGAATTAAAGAAGGCTTTTTTATACCAAACATTCAAAGCAGATTAGCTACCATCTAATTATTATGGCAGTAAATGAGATACCGCATCACGCTCTTCGTTAAGCTCTTGCTCAGTGGCTGCCATTTTCTCTTTTGAAAATTCTGATGACACATCAACGCCGTCTACGATAGACCAGTCGCCGTTAGCGCAAATCACTGGGAACGAGTAAATTAAGCCTTTAGAGATGCCGTATTCACCGTTTGAATAGACGCCCATTGATACCCAATCATTCTCATCAGTACCCATAACCCATGTACGCACATGAGCAATCGCGGCATTGGCAGCAGACGCAGCAGAAGATGCGCCACGTGCTTTAATAATAGCAGCGCCGCGTTGTTGTACTTCTGGGATATAAGTGGCTTCATACCAGTCGCGCTCTACCAAATCTAACGCAGGCTTGCCATTCACGGTGCAAGACGTCAAATCAGGATACTGAGTCGATGAGTGGTTGCCCCAGATGGTCATTTTTTTCACGTCATTAACGGTGCTGTCGGTTTTTTCAGCCAACTGTGCCATAGCACGGTTGTGATCCAAACGAGTCATTGCAGTGAAATTACGTGGGTCTAAATCTGGTGCGTTACGCTGAGCGATAACCGCATTGGTATTTGCAGGATTACCGACGACCAATACTTTTACATCGCGGCTAGCGTGGTCGTTTAATGCTTTGCCTTGCGCTGAGAAAATAGCGGCGTTGGCTTCTAGCAAGTCTTTACGTTCCATACCTGGACCACGCGGACGTGAACCAACCAATAACGCATAATCAACATCTTTAAAGGCAACCGTTGCATCATCAGTTTGTACAATACCTGCCAATAATGGGAATGCACAGTCTTCTAATTCCATGACCACACCCTTTAACGCATCAAGCGCAGGCGTGATTTCGAGCAATTGCAAAATAACCGGCTGATCTTTACCTAACATCTCACCAGATGCAATGCGAAAAAGCATGGCATAACTGATATTACCAGCAGCGCCAGTTACGGCAACACGAACAGGCTGTTTCATAGAATATTCCCTAATTGATTATTGGATGATTCATGATTATGTAGATAGCGACCGGCTATATGCATAATAGCAGTCATAAACCGAGGGTTAGTGTAGCACTTCGTTTGGTAAATCGTCTAGAGACAATACAGCGGATATATGGCTAGTATCTAGCCATATTGTTACATTTTATAATGATACGGTTTATCTCAAGATAATCACTTACCGCCGGAGATAATAAAGTTTTTCCCGCAGTTATCCACCACATTACTACAGTTTGCATATTGCCCGCCTTCATAACAAACATGCACATCAGTCAAAATAGACTGTCGACGACGGCTGTCTTTTTGACAAATTAAATCAATACCAGCCGGTGTCATGCCATTATTGAGGCGCGCCATTTGTCCAACGAAGCGTGATTTTGATACGGTATAACTGTTGCCCGTATTCAGCTCATTGGGCAGCTTAACCTGTCCAGCATGATTGACAATCAACCGAAAATAGCTGCTCGAACTTAATGGGCTACAAGCACCGTAACGTTGCCATGCTTGGGTGCGCACTGTGGTGTCTGGCATGATACGGTTAACCACCTTTAGCTGAAGTGGCGTCAAGCGCGGTTCACTACCGCGTCCGCAACGTTCACCATATCCTAAATCCAACCCAGATACTGTTAACGAATAGCCTTCAAGGCATTGACGCATACGCGCGCGCGATGGCTGCAAACTACATAACGCAGGCGTCATCTCAATCATTAGCACTTGCTGACCTGATCTAGCCGGATTTGCTGCTTGAGCAGGTAACAATACCATTCCCTGTAGCAATAGCACCATACCAGCAGCTACTAACAGACGCGTGCTGGCGCTGTTAGTAAAGGATTGGGAACACAGCGAAAGTAAGGATTTTGAAAAAAAATTTATCATAATTAAAAACAGCATCTGGCGGTTATCAAACAAGAGTAATGACAGAAAAATGAATAGAGAGTAGTAACGATTACCCTGCTACACAGCTTGAATATGTTGGACAATATAGTTATGAGCAATGCTCTTACATGGTGTTATATGATAATTATGGCAATGCTGCCCGCTAATCCCTAACCAACCTATAATGCATTTCTAGCAAAATAGAAACGTCGGCATATTCACTAATATGTCATCGTTAATAATTCAAATCATACATCACTTATAAGCTACACAATATTAGCAACTCTAAACTTTTAATCTATAGCGAAATCGTAAATTTCAAGCGTTTATCACTGTATTCTAATCATTAATTTAATAATATAAAAAATAAGCACCTGATTGCTATTAATCAAGTGCTTACATATGAGCGATGTGAGTAAAAACTGTTTAAAACGCTCTGTTATAAATTAAAGATTACTAAGCTCATTGAATGCTCAATCATGCAACGATATGCTTAAGCAAACAAATTAAAACCCTGCAGGAATAGTGCCCATACGCTGACTAATACCTTGCGGGCGACCCAGTAAGCTGCTGTAGATCGTGGCATTTTCCATCACATGCTTGACGTAATTTCGAGTTTCACCGTACGCAATCGATTCAACATATTGGTCAGCCGCTAGCGTGCCGTAATTCGGCTGCCAGCGTTTGGCTTTATTAGGTCCGGCATTGTAGCCAGCAGTTGCTAATACGGGCTGATAATTTAGTTTTGCAAGAATGTCACTCATGTACCATGTGCCGTAGCGAATATTAGTATCACCACTGTTGGCACGACTCGCGCTATAAGACTCACCTAAATTACGGGCGATATATTTTGCGGTATCAGGCATGATTTGCATCAAGCCACTTGCACCAACATGCGAGCGCGCTGAGCTGACAAAGCGGCTTTCTTGACGCATAATGCCATATGCCCACGCAGGGTCAATACCGACAGATTGACTGTAACGCACGACAGAGCTTTGGTGCGGCATCGGATGCGACAGCGCAAGGCTGGTAGTGGTATCGGTATTATCAGCCGCATAAACGGCGCGATCAAGCCAGCCCATGTCATGCGCTTGACGGGCGGCAGCTAGAATAAGGGCATCATCACGATTGTCACGTGCCTGTTTCACTGCCCAGTTCCATTCACGGTTGGCATCGGCACGGTTGGCATCGGCATTATATAGGGCAAAGGCGCGCGCAAAGTGTGGGTTTTGCATGACGCGGGTGCGATCTGAGCCGCTGATATTCGGTAAGCTGCTGCCTAAACGAGAGGTATCTAAACGCTGACCCACTTTATCTTTTGCCATCAAGCCGTAATATTCATTACTTTTTGCCAAATGCTGGTACATTTTTTTGGCGATATTACGCTTGCTACCATCATTTGATTGCTCATAGGCACGCGCCAGCCAGTATTGCCACTGGTTGGTTTTTTGAACATCAGCATCCATTCGGGAAATGGCTTCAACCACATCATCCCAACGGCTAAAACGAATCGCAGCTTTTGCGTACTCTTCAGCTTCTTCTTGATTAAAATCATTATCTAAGCTATTGCGAAACCAATTTAGTGCTTCGATATCAAAGCCATCGTCGGTATTAAAACCCATGCGCTTAACCGCAACCGTGCGATAAGCATAACGGCGCGTTTCTTCATTTAATAACTTTTGCGCGCGCTGATTGTCTTGTTTAATATCATACTCTACTTGCTGTGCCGCCTCGCGATAGGACTTATCAGCAATGCGTCCAATGGCGTAAAGATACAGGTATTGATTGACTTGGCTGGCAGGCTGAGCACCAAAACGACTGATAAAGGCATTAGGATTAAGTTGAATCTCACTGAGTGCCGAATAAGGAATGGACAACCCTAAGCGGGATGACAACGCCATGATATCGCCGGTACTGCCTTTACGTAACATACGTTTTAGGCGCGCCGTTCTGTCCTGATTGCTAATCAGTGGATTATTATTCATCTCGGCTGCTAGCTGATCGCACAGTGCAGGTTGCTTGGAGGTATTTAGCCAGACAAATGGCTTTTCTGCCAGCGCGCGCATGGTATCGCCGCCGTGATTAAAGCCAAGGGCAATGGCGCAACTTTCACTGCGATCTGGATTGGTCACCAAGTTTGCCACTTGACGCACAGACGCATAATCTCCAGAAGCGGCTTTGGTCTCAGCAAAATCTGCCACCAGCTTTTCTGCCATGACCGTCTTTGGATACTGACGGACAAACTGTGCCACTGCTGCTGAGCTTTGCATATTTAAGTCTAAATTCATCCGCCAGTAAGTCGGATACATAGCAAATAAGCCGCCACTCATCTGCTGCTCATAACCATATAGCGCATTGACATCACCGCGACTGGCAGCTTGCGCGGCAGCGGTAAAAGAATTGACGCTGGTATCTTGCGAATAACTGCCTTGAGAGTAGCTGCTGTAAGGGTTAGCACAAGCCACCTGCGATAAGCCAAGCGCACTCATTGCAGCTGCCACACTAAAGGCACTCAAACGTAACGAGCGCGCTTGTGTCCGTGCTGTTCCTTGTTTGCCTTGTCTAAGCGAACGCTGCTTATTATTACGATTAGACTGAGGAGTTTGATTGGCAGCAGGCTGCTTTGTCATACGTGTTCTCTTTATTAACTGAATGTTTGATATCTATTTAGCATCTATTTTTTAAATTTAAGACATTTTTGATTTAGAACATTTCTAAATTTAGCGTTTTTTTAAGAATTTTTTGATAGTGTTTGATAGTTTTTGATAGTTTTTGATAGTAACGGTTGTCACTATGGCACTTAACGCCCCTATCATATCGCGTTTATTCTACTATATTCCTTGCACTTGCAGCCACCATCCTTACCATTTATCCCTGAATAAGACAGTACGAGGTAACACAAGTTGAATAATACATACGATTTAACTTATTTTTTGCAAAAACGTACCTTACTTATTTATTAAAAATAGCTCACTGTTGCTTATAATGAGCACCGTACTATAAGCGATTATACGTTAAGCAGTTGATAGTATTATTAATAATTTTTTATCCTTATCGTTAATCATAAACGGTTACTTTTCACATTGGTAGTCGATTATGATAAAATACGCCACCTATAATGGCGTGCTGCTACTATATTTTGTTTGATAATCATGGACTTATCCTTATGAGTGTTTCTGTATTCGACCCCCGCACCGTTGACGCTGCAGTCGCAACCCCTGCTGTCACGGCACTCGTAGAGCCAAGTGCTGCGCAAGATATGAGCGCGGTTAAAAAAGTCTTTATTACCACCCAAGGCTGTCAGATGAATGTCTATGATTCTGACAAAATGCTCGACGTGCTGGGCGACTCGCACGGCATGCAACTGACGCATGACATTAATGAAGCTGACGTGCTGCTCATGAATACCTGCTCTATTCGTGAAAAAGCGCAAGAAAAAGTATTTTCAGAGCTTGGACGCTGGCGCAAATTAAAAGAAAAACGCCCAGATTTGGTCATTGGCGTTGGCGGTTGCGTAGCCTCGCAAGAAGGTGACAATATCCAAAAACGCGCCCCTCATGTCGATATGGTGTTTGGTCCACAAACATTGCACCGTTTGCCTGAGCTGTATGACCAATCTAACGAACAAAAAGACATCGCACCCAAGAATCGGATTGGGACGATTGATGTCTCTTTTCCTAGTATTGAAAAGTTCGACTTCTTGCCAGAGCCACGCGTTGAAGGGTTTAAAGCCTTTGTCTCTATTATGGAAGGCTGCTCAAAATATTGCTCATTCTGTGTGGTTCCTTATACCCGTGGTGAAGAATTATCACGCCCGCTAGATGATGTATTGGCTGAAATTGATAGCTTAGCGGCACAAGGTGTGCGTGAAATTAATCTTTTGGGTCAGAACGTCAATGGCTATCGCGGCGAAAAAGACGATGGCAGCATTTGCCGTTTCGCTGAGCTATTGCATTACGTCTCGCATGTCGATGGCGTAGAGCGTATTCGTTATACCACCAGCCATCCGCTAGAATTTACTGACGATATTATTGATGCGTATGCGCAATTACCACAATTGGTATCGCATCTACATTTACCCGTGCAAAGTGGCTCAAATGCAATTTTAGCCGCGATGAAGCGTAACCATACGATTGATGTTTATATCAATCAAATTGAAAAATTAAAAGTCATTCGCCCCGATATGCATTTATCGAGTGACTTTATTATTGGTTTCCCCGGTGAGACCGATGCTGATTTTCAAGATACTTTAAATCTAGCAAAAGAACTGAACTTCGACCATTCTTACAGCTTTATTTACTCTAAACGTCCAGGCACACCCGCATCCGAACTGCCCGATGAAGTCAGCTTTGCCACTAAAAAAGCGCGCTTAGCTGAATTCCAAAAAGTCATTATCGACTCAACGCTACAAAAATCACATGACATGGTCGGTACTACCGCTCGCGTCTTGGTTGAGCAAGTTGCCAATCGCCATCCTGATTGCCTAATCGGTACAGCGGATAATACGCGCACCGTAATGTTCCCTTATGACGAAGATAAAATGGATGAGCTACTGGGCAAAATCGTCAATGTAAAAATCACTGATTTTGTTAGTCCGCATATGGTAAAAGGTGAATTGGTAGAAGTGGTTGCTTAAATAGTCGCTTAAATGTTAAAGTTTTAACGATTAAAACTTTAATCATTAAAAAATTATCGTAATAAAAAGCCGTACACTAAGTTAGATAGTGCACGGCTTTTTTGTGGATGAAAACGGCTTGGCGTTTGATTAACCTTTATTCTGATAACCAATCTGTCTGCCGCAAGTTTTGCTTGGTTTCACGGCGACGTTTTTTACGCACACAGTCAATATCTTCTTTTTCATGAATACCGCCTTTTTTTAATAGCGGATTTAATGCCAAATAATTGCGCGGTTTGACGTTGTTTAATAATTGCTGTTGTTGCTGCCGCTCAATTTGTTTGGCTTGTTTTAAGGTGTCTTTTAAACTCATTATTTTACCTATCTTAATTTTATTTAAGCTAAAAACTTAGCCTTTAATGCACATCACTTGCTTGAGCGTATGCACCACTTCCACTAAGTCCGACTGATTCGCCATGACTTCATCAATGTCTTTATAGGCGCTTGGAATCTCGTCTAGTACGCTTTTGTCTTTGCGGCACTCAACGCCTGCCGTTTGTGCTTTTAGCTCATCAACAGTGAACGAGCGCACTGCCTTACTGCGGCTCATGCGTCGACCAGCGCCATGCGAGCACGAGCAGAATGACTCATGATTACCTAAACCGCGTACGATAAAAGACTTCGCGCCCATTGAACCGGGGATAATCCCTAGCTCGCCTGCATAAGCACTAATTGCGCCTTTACGGGTGACATAAACTTGCTCGCCAAAATGCACTTCTTCATTAACGTAATTATGATGGCAGTTAATCGCCTCTTTGGTCAGCTGAAATCGTGGCAATCCTGATTGCTTTGATTGCAACGCGTTGATGACCAAGCGCATCATCTCGCGTCGGTTCTCCAAGGCATAATCTTGCGCCCATTCAACCGCCTCGATGTAATCGGCAAAACTGTCCGAGCCTTCCGCAAAATAAGACAAGTCTTGATCCGGCACATGTCCAAAGCGTGATTGGCGCTCCTTTTTGGCGAGACTGATAAAGTAGCGACCGATACAATTGCCAATACCACGACTGCCAGAATGCAACATCACCCAAACGTCTTGATTTTCATCCAAACACAGCTCGATAAAATGATTACCACCGCCCAAGGTACCCAGCTGCTTTGCCCACGTACGCTCAAAACCTCTGAGCATTTTCAGTAAACCCGGATGCTTATCCGTAATCCGCTGCAGGCGTTTATTAAGCGGATCTAAGGTCGACATCTTAGCGCTGATTTGCTTATGCATATTAAAACCAACCGGCACTTGCTGCTCAATCGCAAGACGCAAGCCTTTTAAGCTATCAGGCAAATCACTTGCCGTTAGCGACAAGCGCACCGCATTCATCCCGCAACCGATATCCACCCCCACCGCCGCCGGAATAATCGCCGATTTGGTTGGAATTACGCTGCCCACCGTTGCACCAATGCCCACATGCACATCGGGCATCGCAGCGATATGCGAGTGAATAAATTCTAACTTTGCCACATTGCGTAGCTGATCGATTGCCCCTTGTGCCACATCTGTGGTGTAAATTTTGACCGGCACACCATGCTTACCCGTCTCATTTAATATTAATTTAATACTCATAAAGATATATTTCCATCTTTCTATTTTAAAATTTCTTAATTATTTTGATTGTGTTATGTATGGCTTTCTTATTAAACGCTATGCTATTAATATTTAATTCAATATCTTAAATTTAGGCAATAGTAATCCGTCCTAATTAAATAAGATTAAAATGAATGAATAAAAGGCAATAAAATACCATTATTTTTATTAACACTAAAAAATAAAGTTAATAAAAATTAGCTGTTTTATAAAATATAGGGAAACGTCTTAGGAGATTAAAAATAATGACATATCTAACAGTGACAAAGATGGCCGTGTGAAGTATAAAAGAAAAATACTATCTGGCACATAATCAAGTCAGCAAAAATATCAACATAAACATGCGTGATACAGTTAACAGTCATTTATTGTAAACAAGGCTGGAGTAAACAGAGCAAAGTAGATATGGCAGAGCAGAGTGTAATTAATTGCGCTTAGCCAAACCAATACGAAGTCATCACTACAGTTGTCTTATTAACACATTCAACCTTTAAAAACGTTTGAGCATTTGTGTATAACATGGTGATTCCTCCCTTAGTTGTGGCAAATCATCAAAGAATGACGATAGCAAATTGAATAGGATGTGCTAAATAAATAATATACCATTGTAAAAACACGGTATTAGTTAAAAATTCGCAGTTTTTGATAATACGGTATTATAATAAACCTTTCATTATAAATGTCAATAATATTATTATCGAAAGGCATTGTTTAATAAATACAAAGTTATCGATCTTAAAAAATATCATTTTATAATTAAACTATAAAACTATTAATTACTTCTATCAGTAACGCTATGGCAATTAATATAAAAATAACGCCACAACTACGATTGAGCCATGCCAAACGCTGCCCTACATCCAGCCAACCGGATAATTTTTTGCCCCCAATGGTGTAAATCAGCTGCCAAATAGTCTCACTCAAATAAAGCGCTAGCGTCAGCACCACATATTGCGCCCATAGTGGACGAGAGAAATTAATAAATTTGGGGAAAAATGCCGCAAAAAATAAAATTGCTTTAGGGTTGGACAAGGCAACCCAAACGCCGGTACGAAACAATACAAAGTTGCTGGGCGCTATCGTCACGGCAACGCTTGATAGCGAACGCGGAGCAGGACTATTCAACGGCTTATCAGGATAGCTAGCCGCCACTTCGTCACTCAGTATCTGTGCATCATCCATCAAGCTGCTATTATTTGCCGCATTACGCCAAGCACTAATGCCCAAATACAGTAAATACAATCCGCCTACCGCTTTAATCAGCGTCAAAATCCAAGGTGATTGGCGACTGATGACATCTAGCCCCAATAAGGTTGATAAGAGTAAAATAAACAGCCCAAGGCTAAGCCCTGCCAGTGTCCATAACGTCCGTTTGACCCCATAATTCAGCCCATACTGGAACGCCAGCAACATATTAGGACCTGGGGTCGCTGATATAAAAAACGTACTCATAAAAAATATCACAAACAGATGCCAAGACATCAACTAACCCCTACTTTTTGAATAGTGCACATTTAACTGATGTACTCACTGTCCTAAATATAAAAAGCAAACACCGCCATGAGGGCGGTGTTTATTGAGACAGTTTAAACCATAATAGGCGCTAAAATAAACTGCTTATTCAGCTCCTGCTAAAATATCAGACTAAAAGTGACATAAAAGCCTGATTCTAAAAACTGGGATAACTCTCCTAACGGCAACGTTCTAATAATTGCGCTAAGAAATTATCACAACGCTCAAGCTCACTCAGCTCGACATATTCATCAGCTTTATGAGCCTGTTCAATGCTGCCCGGACCACAAATAATAGTAGGAATACCGGCATCGGTAAATTGCCCGCCCTCAGTGGCATAGGCGACTTTATGACGCTTGTCATCAGTGACGAGCGCCGCAATTAAATGTTGCAGCTCGGCACTGTCATCATCGGTCATTGCCGGTACGCTTTCTTGCTGTTGCAGCTCAATACCGGTCTCGGGTGCACGCGCTTGCATTTGCGCCGTTAGTTCTGCAACCTTAGCTTGAATGGGTACTAAAATATCGTCTTGGGTCATGTGTGGCAAATTACGATAGTCAAAGGTAAATTCACATAAATTTGGCACGATGTTGGTCGCCGTGCCCCCTTGAATGGTGCCCACTGATAAGGTCGAATAAGGCACATCAAACAACGGATCATTATCATCGCGGTGGGTTAACTGCTCAGCTAACGTATCGACAAAGCCCACCAAACGACTGGCATAACTGATTGCATTGACCCCTTGCGGCGTCAAAGAGGAATGCGCAGACTTACCATGCACACGGCAGCGATAAACCGCAATGCCCTTATGCGCGACCACCATCGTCATATTGGTCGGCTCGCCCACAATGCAATAATCAGGCGTGATATTGCGCGCTGCCAAATCTGCCAATATCAACGGCGCACCAAGGCAACCCACTTCTTCATCAAATGACAAAGCCAAATGCAACGGGCGACGTAACTGACCACTTTTAGACAACGCCACCGCATCCGGTAACATCGTCAACGCGCAAGCAATAAAGCCCTTCATGTCACAGGCACCGCGTCCATAAAGTCGCGACCCACGGATAGTGGCGGTAAAAGGATCGGACGTCCATGCTTGCCCATCGACAGGTACCACATCAGTATGACCTGATAGCACCAAGCCACCCGTAACGATATCAGCATTTTCGCCAGCAGGAATAGTGACAAATAGATTGGCTTTGTCTTTTGATTCATTAAAGGTCAAATCAACGCTTAAGCCTAATTGCGCACAATATGCTTGTACATCTTCGATTAACGCCAAATTTGAATAGCGGCTCACCGTATCAAAGGCAATCAAGCGCGTGAGCCAGTCAATGCTATTATTTGGATAAGACGTGATAGCTTTAATCTGAACATCGCTATTATTATTGGTTGTGGAGGTCATTGAATATCCTTATCGAGTAAAATCAGCGTTAAAAACTAGCTGGTTAAAAGCTAAGAAAAGTCACTTTAAATTAGAAGTTATTTTAAATGAACTGTCTATGATTAGGCTTTTTGGAATGCGCGCAATTGCAATGCTTTCATCTCTTCATCTAAGCCTGCAATCGGACCGTCAACAGGTATATGTGGCACAACTTCTTGAATGGATAATGCGTTAATCGGTGATGTGGATTTCACACCCACCTCATCCATCCACTCGCCCAATTGTTTTGAAGAGCTGATATAGACAATACGACCAAGCCCTGCCCACGCATGCGCAGCTGAGCACATAGCGCAATGCTCACCTGACGTATAAACCACCGCTGTTTTTCTGGCTGCTGCGCTCATGTTTTGCGCCGCCCATTTCGCTACGGCAATCTCAGGATGGTACGTGGCATCCACACTATTGGCGCGATTGCGGTCTTCGTTCATCACGTTACCATCACTATCCACTAACACACTGCCAAACGGCTCGTCTCCGGCTTCTAATGCTTCAGTCGCAAGCTCAATACAACGGCGCAAATGAGCGTTATCTTTATCCGTTATCATAAATTTATTTCTCCTAGTTATCGCTCTCATAACTTATTTTATACCACAAGTATGATAACAAAGGCTCATCACATAGAAGGTTATCTTATTCATGAGTACGGTAACTCTACTTACCAACAATCAGTTTCACCAAGTAAAAAAGCTATTTTGCAAAGTCTTACTACTAAAAAAACAGCGGCTGGTGACCACTGTTTTATAAGAAATGCTGTTCGCAAGTTAGTTCACTTACGATGGATTATTTTGATTCATCACATCAATCACAGGCGGCATTGGCTTTGGCAATTTGCCTTCTGCTTGTAACTCTTTGGTGGTTTTAGCATCCATTTTTAGCCCAGCAATCAATGCCAAATCTTTGACCGATTTACGTTGGCGCGTAGCAAAGCTGACTGGAATCATGCGCGCAAACTCATAAATATAAATATAAGATTCCTCGCCGCCTTCATATTCTTCATCGTCTTCTAAACGAATGCCGCCAATTTTTGCCAAGTCCATCAGCATCTCATTTTCTTCGGCACTGATTCGACAGTCAGAGATACCAAAACCCGTCATAAAGCCATTTGCCCACTGTTTTAGTGCAATTACTCGCTCATATAAGTCATGATCATCATCAGGCACAAGCGGCGTATAGGCATAAGCATCATCTTTATCTTTAAGCTGAAAAACCGTATCTTCTGCCTCTTCGGTCAATAGCGTTAACGCGGCATCAGGTAGCGGCGCAAAGCTTAATTCTTCTAAAATAGTCGCCCAACCTTGCTCATCAGGGGCATCACATGCGGTCATTAATCCGGTCATAAAACCATGTATTTCACTAACAGACACATCTGTCCAATCGGCAAACGCCTCACACCAGGTGTTCCAGCCAGAGATATTGTCATTCATAAAAACTATCCTAATAAGTCATGAGCGTATAATAACGAGCATTGCGTAACGCACTAGCTACGCTTAGATACCGCGTTACTAATGCGATGTTACCGTAAAAAATAAAGTCTGGAGTGCAATTACTTTGTTGATATAGCTATAATGCGGTCACCTGTGGCATTATTAAACATATCACACAAAATTCATTCACATTCACACGTTAAGGGTAAAAACTGACTATGTATGAGCACCTGTTACATTTAGAAAAAACGATACTGACGATTAAAAAGCAGCATCGACTGGTCAGTGCTGAGCTGAATATGCTCAAGCAACAAAGCAGCGGCTCAAAAGAGTTTAACGCGCTACAGAGCAATCTTGACAGCACTCAGACAGAACGCGATACCCTCAAAAAACAACTTAGCGCCTTCGATGAACGTTATCAAAATCTTGCTGAAGCCCATCATATGCTTGGCGAAGAGCAAGACAAAGTGCAACAACAGCTTGCTAACTTGCAGCAGCAGAATGAGGCATTGAAACAACAGCATGATGAAATACAGCAGCAAAACGTGGCGTTGCAACAGCAAATAGCAGAAGTCGAAAAGAGAAACAGCAACTTGCAAGAAAAAAACAGACTGGCATCTGAGCGTACCCAAGTGGTCTTAGATCGACTGACACGTATTGATCAAGTAGATGGTTAAAAATTGATAAGTTTCAACAATCTACCATCGCACCCAGCATTTATTATTTATGCCTTTAACCTAATTTAATACCTTGTAGGATTTCTTATGACCGACACTAATACTAATGCCAATCCTGATAGTAATGACTATATTGACCCACAAATTAGTGAAAATATTTCAGCAGACTCAGTAGAAATAACTGAAATCTCTGATTCTGAGCTCACTTTAAATAGCAATGACAGCCAAGTTTTAGGCAGCCACGATTCAGACAGTCAAGAATTAGAAGCTAACACCACTGAACTCGACCAAGCTGAAGAAACGCCAGAACCACAAATGAAGAAAGTCGATATCGTCATCGCCGGTAATACCTATCCAATCTATTGCCCTATCAATGAAGAAGAAGCATTGCGCTCAGCGGTATACGTGATTAATAACGCCGTTCTTGATATCAAAGAGCAAGCACCAAATTTAACCCAAGAAAACCTGCTGGTATTATGCTGCTTAAATCTTCAAGAGAAAGTTCATAGCCAGCAAAAAGATATTGAGCAACATTATCAAAATATAGAACAGTCGCAGATGCTGTTAAATAAAGTCATTGAAGATGCTGAGTCTGTTTTATTATAAATCGTCTTTATGACCGTTAAGTCTAGCTCGACGGTATATTAAGCGCTAAACATTATCTTGTTTAGTGGCGTGCTTTTTACCCGCGTGGAAGTCCGCTTGGTGTTCATAATTGCAGAAGAATAGGTCGCCTTCTGTGTAAGTAGTATCATTGCTATCATTACTTATTGACTCTGATTTTAATGGCACTGATTGTGGCTCTAAAACACCACGATACTCCGCCAAACTGTGACCACAAAAGTTGCATTGGCGCGGTGTGGTGATATCGCCTTTCTGCGGCATCATGCTTTTGGGCGGACGCGGATACATAACCTTATAAAAGCCCCACATCACAATCCAGACGATAATTAAGATAGTAATCACGGCAAACACGGCAGTGCTCCTGTAAGTTATATGAGTAAATGCGAAACAATAAAAGTAGGTTTATTGCTAGAGTTTACTGGAATTTAATCTATCTACCTAGCTATTGCCTGCTTTAATTACGCAAACCATATGACTGGTTCAGGACTCAATAATGATGAATGAAAAATATTGGTATAAAAAAACTGGCTCTAGGTAGCCAGTTTTTTTATTTTAAAAATCATGATAATTTCGGTCATCAGCTTTATAGCTGCAACTCACTAATATCAGCAACGGTTAGGAACAATGCACGCACTTGTTTTAGCAATGCCAAGCGGTTATTTTTCAGCGCGGCATCATCACTATTGACCATCACCCCATCAAAGAACTGAGTTAACGGCTCATCTAAGCTGGCTAAAGTTTGTAGCGCTTGGGTGTAATTGGCTTGCGCTAAAAGTGGCTGCACCGCAGTTTGCGCTTGGCGAACATTGCTATATAACGCTTGTTCAGCAGGCTCGATTAATATCGTCTCATCTACATTTTCAGCAATAGCACTTTCGGATTTTGCCAAAATATTTGCCACGCGTTTATTAGATTCAGCGAGTTTCTCAGCTTGCGATAATGCTCTAAACGCTTGTACGGCACGAATACGCTGGTCAAAATCAAGTGGCATATGCGGATTAATCGCCTGTACCGCCTGAATAGTATCAACGCTGACGCCTTGCTCGGTATACATGGCACGATAACGAGAATTTAAAAAGGTTATCACTTGGGTAAAAGTGTCGCCCATATTGGCAATTTTACTGCCGCTCTTATCATTATAATTTTTGATTGCTTGCTCAACGAGCGCAATTAAATTAATTGGCAACTGTTTTTCGATGAGAATACGTAAGATACCAATTGCTGAGCGGCGCAAACTAAACGGGTCTTTTGAACCGGTTGGCGGTTGACCAATCGCAAAAATACCGACTAAAGTATCCAAGCGATCCGCCAATGCCAAGCAAATACCAATGGGCGTTTTTGGTAACACGTCACCGCTAAATTTCGGTAAATACTGCTCTTCTAAACTGGCAGCAACCGCTTCAGGCTCGCCATTTAGACGGGCATAATAAGTACCTGCAATCCCTTGCAAATCTGGATATTCACCAACCAATGAGCTTGCCAAATCCGCTTTCGATAACATCGCTGCGCGTGCCGTTTCTTCAATGTCAATCTGCTGACCTTGCTCTTGTAGTAGGGTAGCGATAAAGGTCGCAAGCTTAGCAATACGCTCAGACTTTTCCCAAATCGTACCCAATTGGTCTTGGAACACACGCGTTTTTAAACTTTCTGTCAATGCTGCTAATGGCTGTTTTTGGTCTTGCAAGAAGAAAAACTCGGCATCAGCCAAGCGCGGACGCACGACTTTTTCATTACCTTCGATAATTTGCTTCGGGTCTTTAGAGGCAATATGAGTGATAAAGATAAAATAAGGCTGCAATTTGCCGTCTTTATCGGTCAAGCAAAAGTACTTTTGATCGGCTTGCATGGTTGAGATAAGCGCTTCTTGTGGTACTTGTAAAAAGCGTGGCTCAAAGTCGGCACGTAGCGCAATCGGAAAATCAACCAATGCCGTCACTTCATCCAATAAATCCTGTGGCACAATGGCGGTTGCGTTGATTTCATCTGCCAGTGCTTGCACTTGATTATTGATAAAGGCTTGGCGCTTATCAAAATCAGCCACAACTTTTAGGCTATCTAATAATGCTTCATAGTCATTAGCATGGTTAATCATATGATAGTCAGGACTGTGAAAACGGTGTCCGCGTGTCTGCTGTCCACTTTGATGACCCTGAATAGACGCATCAATTACTTCATCGTCAGCCATTAATACGACCCACTGTACCGGACGCACAAACTCATCACGGCTCGTACCTGAACGCATACGCTTAGCAATGGGTAAGTTATCGAGCGCAGTTTGGAAAATTTGCGGTAATAGTTCAGCGACTGCTTTACCATGAACCGTTTGCTCATAGCCAACATAATCGCCTTTATCAGTATTGATAATCATCAGCTCACTGGCTTCAATACCCAAACCTTTAGCAAAACCAATCGCTGCACGAGTCGGATTGCCATCGGCATCGAACGCGGCTTTAATCGCAGGTCCGCGCTTTTGCTCGCTGCGATCCGGCTGCTTATCAGCAATAGCGTGAATCTGTAATGCCAAACGACGCGGTGCTGCAAAGGCTTTAATAGTGTCAAATCTAATATCAGCGTCTACCAATTGTTCAGTCACGCTGTTTTGCAGGGCGTCACGTAATGTTTTTAAACTTTTTGGCGGTAATTCTTCACACCCCAGTTCAAACAAAATAGTGGTCATGGGATGCTCCTATTTATTATTATTTTTAGTAGATTTGTTTTTATCAGCTTTTTCATCGGTACTAGTATTGTCATTCACATCGTTGGCAGCTTCTTTTGGCAAATACTTATCCAGCGCCGCTTGACGATGCTCGTCATCTGCTAATGGGAAGCCTAATTTTGCACGGGATTCAACATAACCGAAGGCAACTTTACGCGATAAGGTACGCACACGCAGAATAAAACGTTGACGCTCAGTGACAGAAATCGCACCGCGCGCATCGAGTAAGTTGAAAGCGTGCGAGGCTTTTAGCACCATCTCATACGCAGGTAATGGCAATCCAGCATCAACCAATTTATCCGCTTGCTGCTCATAAAAATCAAACAACTCAGCCATTTTTGGCACATCGGCATGTTCAAAATTATAAGTCGACTGCTCTACCTCATTTTGATGGAACACATCGCCATAAGTCACACGACCAAACTCGCCATCTGCCCATACCAAGTCATAAACGCTATCGACGCCTTGCACATACATTGCT
The DNA here is from genome assembly GCF_040309565.1 of Psychrobacter sp. 16-MNA-CIBAN-0192. NCBI lineage: Bacteria > Pseudomonadati > Pseudomonadota > Gammaproteobacteria > Moraxellales > Moraxellaceae > Psychrobacter > Psychrobacter sp. 16-MNA-CIBAN-0192. The sequence goes on along the minus strand of NZ_JBEOOX010000002.1, from coordinate 146,433 downwards.
AAACGCTCAAGACCATAAGTAATCTCGCCGGTCACAGGAAAACACTCAATGCCGCCTACTTGCTGAAAATAAGTAAACTGCGTCACTTCCATGCCGTTGAGCCAAATCTCCCAACCCAATCCCCACGCACCAAGCGTTGGCGATTCCCAGTTGTCCTCAACAAAACGAATATCATGCACCAAAGGGTCAATCCCAATGGCTTTTAACGAACCCAAATACAGCTCTTGAATATTAGGCGGATTGGGCTTAAGCACCACTTGAAACTGATAATAATGCTGCAAGCGATTCGGATTATTACCATAGCGACCATCGGTTGGACGGCGTGACGGCTGCACGTAAGCCGCGTTCCAGCGCTCAGGTCCTAAAGACCGTAAAAAGGTAGCGGTATGAAACGTACCCGCACCCACTTCCATATCATAAGGTTGCATGATTACGCAGCCCTTATCCGCCCAATAATTTTGTAACGTTAAAATCAAATCTTGAAAGGTCATCGCTTGGGAATTCATAGGAAAATCACTGTGGAATGAGGAGTATTTGACGAAAGGAAAATCATAGTAATCAATCAATCACGCGCAGCTCATTTGCCTGCAACACAACTGGTCTGCTTACCTTACTAAAAAATGGCTATTTTATCCATATCTACGCCAATTAAATTTCCAGCCAACGCCTGACTTTATCGTCATTTACCGCCAACATAGCTTATTTAAAAATAAATATGAACCAACAACTTTAAACACTGTAATACAAATCATTAGGTACAAAAAAAATACCCAGATGAGTAAACATCTGGGTAGGAGGAAAGGTTTATTACTAGTATCCTGTTTTAACAGGCTTTTTATAGCTTATAACTTTTTATCTTATATATTTATAATGTTTGATAACCAATTCATTATTACCATTTATTAGGCTTTAGACATCTATTACATTAGCTCAGCAGTTTATTGGTAAGACTCGTTGCCAGCTTTTGGCATAACTATCCATAGCACAATATAAATTAGAATACCCGGTACTGCAGCACTTAATGATGAGATAATCACAAATAATAAGCGTACCCACATTGGTGACCAGCCTACATATTCTGCGATGCCGCCCATCACGCCAGCTATCATGCGGTTATTCTTTGAACGATGTAATTTCGCTAATTTAGCCAACGCTCGCACCTCTTGTTATTTATTTTTTATAAATATATTCATTATTTGCCATCAATCTGTTTGGCTTACGATTGAGTATAGCAACCCTTAGGCTATTCACTGTTGATTATGTAGGTGACCTTTGTGACTTTATGCTACGTAAACTTGCTTTTATCTGTCGCATGGCTTAGTTAAGCTACTGATTTTAAATAAGTATTTCAATATGTTTCAAAAATAGTGCTCTAGTCTATACAATTGAAATTATTACCTTGTGATTAGATTAAGCACCAATAGGTTGAACATTGATTTTTTACATGCTGTCATCATAATAGCCGCTGTTTTTACAATAACTCACCTGTATCCTTTATCAAACCTTTATACCATGGCGTCTTATTGATTAACTCGGCAATAACTGACTGCCAATACACAAATATTTTTAAATAATGACACGTATAAAATAACGACTTATAACAAGGATAATTATGTTTGCAACTGGTTTGATGATTGGTCATTTTGAACCGCTCCATTTAGGGCAAATGCGCAGTATACTGGTGGCAGCAGGACAAGTGCAGACCTTGCATATTGTCATTACGTCGCATCCTATGCCACCTCCTAATTTTAATATTACGCTGCAAGATAAGGCGCGCTGGTTGCAAATGGCATGTGCTGACCTACCTTTTATCCAGATTCATATCAATGATGACATTGCCTTGCCGCTGCACGAAAGTTTTATTAACGTGTCGATTGATATTGAGGCTAGTAATGCCAAATTGCAGCGGCTGATTGATACACTGAATTTGCCCACAGAAACGGTATTATTTGTAGCGGATGGTCATCCTTTAGCGCAACAGTCTGTACGCTCGCAGTTGCTAATGGAAGTTATTACCACGCCATTGCAGCCAGAGTTTGACTCTTATGCCATTGCCCTTAATCCTATTGCCCATTGGTCTGCAATTCATCCGCAAGCGCGTGGCGATTATACAAAAACAGTCGCTATCGTCGGCGGTGAAAGCTCCGGTAAAACGACGTTGGTACATAAACTGGCTAATTACTATGGTGCCAGTTTTGCGCTGGAGATGGGGCGCTTGTATGTGGCAACCGATTTGGGCGGTACGGAAACGGGTTTGCAATATAGTGATTATGCGCCTATCGCACTCGACCATGCCGAGGCGATACGAGCCGCGAAAGCCGCAGCTACGGCACCGGTGACGATTATTGATACCGATTTTGTGACGACTCAAGCTTTTTGTGAAGAGTATGAAGGGCGCACCCATCCGTTCGTGAGCGCGTGTATTGATGAATTTCGTGCCGACTATACCATTATGCTCGATAACAATACGCCTTGGGTGGCTGACGGAATGCGTTCATTGGGTGATACCGATGCGCGTGGACGTTTTGAACAGCGGTTATTAGATATTTTTGCCCGTCATGATATTGCGCCGTCTTTGATAGATAAACCCGATTATGATGCGCGTTATCAGCAAGCGCTAACCTTTATCGATCAGCATATTTATGGTAAGAACTAAAAACACGATAAAAAATTATAATAAATAACAGGACAACGAATTTATGCGCATTCAGTTATTGGACAATATTACGGGGAAGTGGGCGCTGCAATGGATCGTGATTTGGTTTCTTTGCGGGGTTGCCGCGTTATCAGCAGGATTTTGGTTAACCACTGAGCACACGACCCTAGATATGTTTTATTTAGGCGTGTCATTTATCGGCTTAGTATGCGTGGTATCGCTGTCTTTTCGCAAGAATGTATTGGGTAATGGTTTTGGTATGGCAGCGACCGCAGGTGAAGTGGTGGTGCAAGGTACTGCCGGTTCAGTCGGCTTAATGCTTGCCCCGCTATTTAACTTTTTTACTCACGTTTATGGGCTATTTTATTGGTCAAAGCATACCGATCCTGACGGCGATATGGTACCCAAATCAGCAAACAAATGGGTATGGCTGTTAACCGCTGTCTTTATCGTCATTGGTTTAGCATTGTTTCCAACGGTTAATAGACTATTAGCAAGCTATGGGTTTGCCGTTGTTGCAGAAGATGACAGTTTATTTCTAGGGTTTATCTCTTTTTTCTGGATTAACGTGATTGCCTTTGTATTATCAATTACCGCGCAAGCCGCCATGATTTTGCGCTACTCCTTTAATTGGTGGCTATGGATTACCTCAAACTTCGTTTGGCTGATTGTAAACCTGATGTCCGGCAATTATATTTTTGCCATTCAAACCATGGTGTATCAAGTGAACTCCTTTATTGGGCTTTATGAATGGTATCGCAGTGAGCAAAATGCGTTGAATGCTTAATGAGATTGAACGAACAATAGCATAATAAAAAAAAGGGTCGTCCCAACTGGAACGACCCTTTTTTACTTAATAAGCTGAATAAACATTGAACAACTTAGCTTAAAGTCTGTACACCGCCACCATTTACAAAAATAGTCTGACCACTCACCCACGTTGAAATTGGCGAGGCAAAATACAACATCGCACCGGCAATATCGTCCGCTTCACCCAAACGTTGAATCGGTGTATTTGCCAGCATTTTCTTTTCAATCTCTGGCGTCAGTACGGTTTTTAGCGCATCGGTACGCGTGGCACCAGGACCTACAGCATTAACGCGTACTTCAGGACCAAAATCATGCGCTAAGTTCGCGACCATGTGATTAACCGCGGCTTTTGAACCGGCATAACCGCTCATATTCGGATCTTTATTGATACTAGACATCGACGTGGTAAATACGATTGAGCCATAACCTGATTCTTTCATATAAGGCACACACAGCTGACATAAACGCCAGCCGCTAAAGACGTTCAGCTCAAAGTCACGGCGAATATCATCAACCGATGCTGTAGCTGGGTTTTCACGACCACCACCGCCGCCGCCTGCATTGTTAATCAGAATATTAATAGTGCCAAACTCAGCGACCACTTTCTCGACCATAGCAACCAAATCATCATCTTTCAAAATATTACATTCTACGGCAAGCGCTTTTACACCAAGTGCTTCAATATCTTTCACCGCAGCTTGCGCATCTTCAAGTTTTAAATCGGCAATAGCAATATTAGCACCTGCTTCTGCAAAACGGAGCGCCGTGGCTTTACCGATACCATTGGCACCGCCTGTCACAATGGCAACTTTACCTGACAAATCGAATAATTCGTTAAAAGACTGATGTTTAAATTCTTGCATAATAATTCCTTAGAATATGTTTTATTATGAATATTGCTATTGGAGCAAGATGAAAAGACTTGTAAAGTTCACTGTTAGCTTTAAAGCTTATATCTTGTTTTAAAGCTAAAAATACTGCACCTGTCTTATCTATAATCTCTTCAAAACCAAAGCTCACACTCAAATAGTTTCTAAAAATAATTATGCGCGGAATAACCAAACCAAATGTTCTAAGTTCACACACTTTTTGTAATGATTTATATTTGACCGACTATTAAAGCGTTATAGGTATTGTTATCAGCGACATATGCTGCTAACTGATGCCTATGCTACTAACTGGTAATGTACTCAAATTTTAGGCATAAAAAAAGCCTCACTTCTTATTTAAGAAGTGAGGCTTTAGTGCTTTTTACAGCCATATTTGGAGCGGGAAAAGAGATTCGAACTCTCGACCCCAACCTTGGCAAGGTTATGCTCTACCACTGAGCTATTCCCGCTTAGTATCTAGCTATAGTGTTATTGCTAACAGCTACGTCTCGATAGGCTGGCTATTCTATCAGATATTCGTTACGTGTCAACATCTTTTTCAAATTTATTTGATGATTATAAGAACATCCTATCTGTATAACTTATCGTATTTAACTATCTTATTGTTTTAATAAATAATTTTATATTTATTAAAACAGATAATTTTGAATAAAAAAGCATGATTACATACTCGGTATGTTTAAGACTGCATGGAAATTTAGCTACTGCGCTTTTCATGGTTAAACATAACGTTACTTTGAGGTAAAAACGCATTTATGTGAAAAGGCGTTTAGATAAGAAAGTATTGAGTTACTTACAGTTACGTATTGCTGTTAAGTGATAAACTCACTTACATTGCTGCGTTATATTGTTACTATCGTTGCACTGGTTTTCTAAGATGAGGGTTATTATAATGATAGCCATTATAGATATGCATATTAGGTAGGATGGGACTAAGCAGCCTCATTATCATATTTCCTTATTCAGTGCTTTTCATTGACTTTCTAACGCTGTTTATCAGTAGTTCATTCTGTTATCTTCAAAAAAATTACTACTTGCATTTCCTTTCTTACCTATAATACCTTTTAGTACCTTTGTTCGATTTTATATTTTACAGTGAGGATGTTTCTTATGAAAAAACTATTAACCACGACGGTGATGGCAGCATCATTATCGGCATTGACGTTAACCGGTTGTACCAGTACGACCAGTACTGGCGCGGTTGGCGTTGACCGCCAGCAGTTGCTACTTGTGTCAAGCGAGCAGGTACTTCAGCTTTCTGCAGAGAGCTATAATAAAAGTATTAAAGCAGCACGTGCTAAAGGCGTACTGGACACCAATGCAGCGCAACTGAATCGCTTAAAAGGTATTGCAAATCGCTTGGTGAGTCAAGTAAATGTATATCGTCCTGATGCAGCAAAATGGAATTGGGAAGTGCATACCATTAAGTCTAATGACCTGAATGCGTTCGTGATGCCGGGTGGTAAGGTAATGTTCTACACTGGCATTATTGATCGTTTAAACTTATCTGATGATGAGATTGCCGCGATTATGGGGCATGAGATGGCGCATGCGCTGCGTGAACACTCTCGCGAACGTTTGTCTCGTGACTACGCGACCCAAACAGGTATTGGCGTTGCCGCTAGTGTCTTTGGTTTATCGCAAGGTCAAGCGCAACTGGCGGGTCTAGCAGGTGACTTAGGTCTGAGCCGTCCGCACAGTCGTACGCAAGAGGCTGAAGCCGATCAAATCGGTCTTGAGTTAATGGCACGCGCTGGCTACAATCCACAAGCAGCTGTGACCTTATGGCAAAAAATGCAACGTGCCAGCCAAGGTGAGCCACCACAATTCTTAAGCACTCACCCAGCAAGCAGCAACCGTATTGCGCAACTGCAGTCTTTGATGCCAAAAGTAGTGCCACTGTATCAAAAGGCGCGTCGTTAATCATTTTTTATAAATGATCGTCAGTAACACCATTCAAAAAAAGCAGAGCGTACTATTCATATAGCGCTCTGCTTTTTTATGCGTTGTGCTTTATTATGCAGCCAGAAGCCTGATGCACTAATATCAGGCTCTGCTATAATGAGCAAAATTGATTCAACCATTGTTAGCCATTAATCAATACAGCTACTAATAAACAAAGCTACTAATGAATGATGTTATTAGAAAACAACGCCATTACTGAATAAAGGATTGCTATGAGCACCTCATCTGCCCCTATTGCCACTGCCCTACACGATTCATTACAACCCTTGCAGCCTACGCATTTATCACTGCTTAATGAGTCTATGAGTCATGCTGGTTATTTTGATGGTAAAGAGAGTCATTTTAAGTTAACGATTGTGAGTGATGATTTTATCGGTAAACGCTTGGTCGCGCGTCATCAACGAGTTTATGATTTGGTCGCTGATTTACTCACCTCAAAAGGTGGACAGGTGCATGCCCTTGCCATTCATGCCTATACGCCAGACGAGTGGCGAGGTCAAAGCCCGGATAGCCCCAATTGCGCGGGACAAAATGCAGGTTAGCCATTCTTATTAGTGAGCTCTATAACTGCTCTTATCATTATTTTTATAACCATTATTATAATAAATCATCCCCTATTTAAGCGAAAACGCTGTCAATATTAAGGAAATCAGATTTAATGAAACATATGCATATGTTGTTGGCGGTATTAATTATTGCCCTGTTCTTATATCAAAGTTATTTAGTCTTAGGTAATAAAGAACGTGCGCCGCGAGCGGTTAAAATCGGCAACCATTTACTCTATGCCTTAGTACTGTTATCAGGCGCATGGATGTTGTTTGCACTATTGAATGCTAATGCGCCGGTACAATGGGTCATTGCAAAAATGGTATTGTTCATTGCTGCGATTAGCGCCAGCATGAAAGCCTTCAATCCGCGCTCAACCCCTATTCAAACTAAAGCCGGTGTTTTTATCGCGACGATTGCTTATATTGGTATCGTTATCTTAGCGTATGCAAAACCTGAAAATTTATTTTAATCAGGTTTTAGTTTTAACCAATTTTCAGTTTTAAATAGAGTTTAGTTTTAAATAGAGTTTAGTTTTAATAAAGTTCTAGTTTTACCTAGGCGCTGATTTTAACTGGGTGGCAAGCTCATTTAACATGGCTTCCAGATTTTATTTAAATGAGTTATCTACTTATTTTTACTATCTTAAGTTGTACTAACTCCTTAAAATATAATGTAATAATATAAAACATTTTAGATTCAAGGAGCGATTATTAACACATTTACTGCACCAGCATTGTTAATCACTGTCAGCATTTTTGCGCTAGCAGGTTGTGCGTCTACCGGTAATATTACCCCGCAATATGTACCGCCTAATACTTACCAAAGCTACGACTGCAACGCATTAAATCAGGAATATGTGCGCATCAATCGCTATGTTGATGCCGCCCGTAAGGAGCAATCGTCACTATCGACTTCAGGTGTCGGCGTTGGGGTATCGGCTGGACGTTGGGGCATTTCTCCAAATATCAGCTTTGGCGTTGGCAAAAGCAATGATACCAAAGGGCGTGATGCCAAATTGTCACGGCTATATGGCGAGCGCGATGCGGTTATCCAGTCAGCACGCATTCAGCGTTGTAGCTTTGCCAATGGTATTAAAATTTATGGTGAATAATCCTTGATAAACGTGTGAATAATCAAAAGCCAATACGCGAATAACGTATTGGCTTTTTTAGTCTATTCCTATCAAAAGTATCGGCTATTTATTAGCCTACTATCTTATTAATTCTTTAAACTTTGTACCCACTGCACAATTTGATGGGCAGGTAACGCGCCTGATTGCCGAGCTACTTCTTTACCATGTCTAAATGCTACCATCGTCGGTAAGCTGCGGATATTATAAGGCGCAGAGGCTTGCTCGTATTTATCGGTTTGCAGCTTAGCAAAGACCACTTGCGGCAACTGACTGGCGGCGGTTTTAAACTCTGGCGCCATCATCAAACACGGCTGACACCAACTTGCCCAAAAATCGACTACCGTTAATACATCGTTTTTTTGAATCACTTTATTAACAGTTTGCGCTGTCAGCTCAAGCGGACTAGCGGTTAATAATAGTTTGCTACACTTGCCACATTTTGGTGAGGCACTGAGCTTCGCTGCTGGCACACGGTTGGTAGCTTGGCAATGCGGACATATCACATGGTGACTTTTATCATTTTCAGCTTGGTTATTCGTAGCTTGGGCATTCATAACTTAACTCCTTATTAGCAGTAAATCAGCGCGATTTTTCAGCATTCAGTGATAGCGCTATAACTTAGCTTAGATAACATAGCTCAGATAATATAGATTAGCATGCTAAATTACTCGCCAAATACATTAATCGGTACTTTTAAATAACGCGTACCATTCGATTCAGGCTTTGGGAAATGTCCGGCATCAATATTCACTTGCACCGCAGGAATGATTAACTGCGGCATCTGTAAAGTTGCATCACGGCGTTCGCGCATTTCAATAAACTCGGCTTCATTAATACCTTCTTTGACATGAATATTACTTTGTTTTTGAGCAGCAACAGTGGTGGTCGGACAATGCTGGCGACCTTTACTTGGATAATCATGGCACAGATACATAATGGTATCATCATCAAGGGCTAAGAGCTTTTTAATGGATTGATACAAGGTTTTGGCATCGCCACCTGGAAAATCACAACGCGCCGTACCGACATCAGGGGCAAATAAAGTATCACCAACGAAGACCACGGTTTTTTCATTATCCGTTGCCAGATAAGCCATGTCAGCGGGCGTATGTCCGGGCACATGCATGGCAGTAATGGTAATGCCGCCCAAGGTTAAAGTGTCCCCTTCATCAGTTAAAATATCAAACTGACTGGCATCGGTACGAAAGCTGGTATCCAAATTATAGATTTGCTTAAATATTTTTTGCACTTCCGTGATGTGATGTCCCATAACCAATTGACCGCCTAGCGCTTCTTTTAAATGAATGGCGCTGGATAAATGGTCAGCATGAGCGTGGGTCTCAATAATATAATCAAGCTGCCAGCTGTGCTCGCGTATAAAGGCAATGACCTCATCAATATGAGCAGTATTGGTACGTCCGGCTTTGGGGTCAAAATCCAATACCGGATCGACAACCGCACATAGTTGCTGCGCCATATCGACTAAAACATGGGTATACGTTTCTGTACTTTCATGAAGAAAAGAATGGACTTGCATAGCGACCTCATTATTTTATTGGTTAAAAATTATTAGGTTAAAAGTGGTTAAGCTTTATTAAAGTTAAACTCTATTAAATACTTTTTATTTAATGTTCTTTTTTAGAGATGTTTTTAAATATATGGCTAAGATAGCAACCTTTATACATTATATCAATTTACATAATGTAAATAATAATAGTAATTTGCTATAATGAGTTATAATTTAAAAAATCAGTATTTTTAAAATTTGTACTTTTGATACTCTATTTTGTAGTACGTCTATTTAGTGAGCCTATTGTGAACGAGTTAATCCAGTCAACGCTTAATAATAATGATATTAATCATGATATAAGCAGTAAACATGCGTCAAATAAAGATAGTGTCCTAAGCGAATTTGCGCCGCCTGACCTTGCTACTCAAATGCAGCATGCTTCCTTGCAAGCCAGCCAATTGCTAAAGTCGCTCTCGCATCCGGATCGCTTGTTGTTACTGTGTCAGCTGACACAAGGTGAATACTGCGTGGGTGAGCTTGAGCGCCTCGTTGGATTAGGTCAGCCAAGCCTATCGCAGCAGCTGGGCATTTTGCGTAAAGATAAGCTGGTAACTACGCGCCGTGAAGGCAAGCAAATTTATTATCGTATTGCCAGTGACGATGCTTTGGCAGTATTACAACTGCTTTATGAGCGTTTTTGTGCTAAAACTGGCGCATAAGGTCAGTATTAGATTGCTTTTATTAAGATAATAAAAAACGCTAGGTAATGTTTTTTATCAGCCTGTAGATGCTCAAAACGTCACACTCACTTGTTATGATGATAGGTAATATGGTTTCTTTTACTGCTCGACTGACTCCCAATTGGCTGCGTCACTATCAGCTAAAAATGCTACCTACTGATATGGTGGCAGGGCTGGTCGTGGGCGTATTGGTGATTCCACAAAGCTTGGGCTATGCGGTGTTGGCAGGGCTACCGCCAGTTTATGGCTTATATGCGGCAATTGTGCCAGTGCTGATTTATGCGTGGATTGGTTCTAGCAATGTGCAAGCGGTAGGACCTGCGGCAGTGACGGCAATTATGACGGCAAGCGCGTTGCACCCTTATGCTAATCAAGGGGTTGAGCAATATGTACTGATGGCGGGGCTGCTAGCAATAATGGTTGGCGCATTACTATGGATTGCTGGACAGTTAAAGCTTGGCTGGATTATGCAATTTATCAGTCGTGGGGTTTCGGCAGGCTTTGTCAGTGGTGCCGCAGTGCTTATTTTTATCAGTCAGTTGAAATACCTGACCGGTATTCCGATAGCAGGTAATGGCTTGCTGGGTTATTTATCCAGTATGGTAAAGTTTATTGGTCAATTGCATCCCTTAACCTTGGTCATAGGCGTGGTCGCCTTTACGTTGATGGTGATAAACCGCTACGGCAAGCGCTGGTTTTGGCAGTCTTGGTTATCACCATCACATGCTAAATGGGCGGAGCGGTTATTTCCTTTACTGCTACTGGCTATTGCCATTATTTTGAGTGCGTTGTTGCACTGGTCAGCACATGGCGTAGCAACAATTGGCAGCATTCCACAAGGATTGCCGACGTTCACCGTACCCTATGTGCCAGACTTTCGTGAAGCGCTGAATTTATTGCCTACCGCTGGTTTGATGGCATTAATTGCCTTTGTATCGAGCAGCTCGGTTGCGAGTACTTATGCGCGCCTGCGTGGTGAAAGTTTTGATGCCAATCGTGAATTAAAAGGGTTGGGTCTTGCCAATCTTGCCGGTGGTTTTTTTCAAAGCTTCCCCATTGCTGGTGGCTTTTCACGTACCGCGATTAACGTCGATTCCGGCGCAAAAACGCCACTTGCCAGCATCGTCACCGTGCTGATCATGGTTGTCGCCTTAATTGCTTTTGGTAATGTTCTTTCTCCGCTACCCTTTGCTATTTTGGGGGCAACCATTATGGCAGCCATTATTGGGCTGATTGATGTAGCAACCTTAAAATCAGCTTGGCAGCGTGATCGCTTGGATGCCGCAAGCTTCTTAGCCGCGTTTATTGGAGTATTGGTATTTGGCTTAAATACTGGCTTAGTTATTGGCTTAATGGTGTCCTTTGCCAGCTTAATTTGGCAATCGAGCCAGCCGCATGTCGCCATTGTTGGGCAGCTTGCCGGTACCAGCCATTTTCGCAATATCAACCGTCACGATGTGGTCACTTATCATAACTTATTGATGCTGCGTATCGATGAGAGCTTGTTTTTTGGTAATAGTGAATCGGTACATCGCCGTGTGATTGATGCCACGAGACAATATCCCGATGCACGCGAAATCATCTTTATTATGGCAGCGGTGAATCATATTGATTTGACCGCGCAAGAGATGCTCATTAGCTTGAATAAAGAGCTGTTGGCACAACAAAAGCGGCTACATTTTAGCTTTATTAAAGGACCTATCATGGATGTAATCGGTGATACGCCTCTAATTACTGAGCTAAGCGGAGCGGTTTATTTAAGTAATATGGATGCGGTTAATGCTTTGAAAGACGCCTAAATTTTTAGTCATTTTTCAATCATTGCTTTATATTGCTAATAGTGCCTGACTGATATGGTGATAACCATAGTCCAATACAGCTATCATGATACGGATATAGCTATTGCCGTCTGCCACAAAATACCGTTATGATAGGCTGTTGTTGCGCTAATGATTGGTATGTATATACAGCATTTTGAACCTAGCTGTATGATTCCTGCCTCGATTTGTACAACTTATCCCTTGCTGCTTTTTCACGAAAAAATAGACGTTATTTATGACTGACACTCTCACGATTTATAAACAAATTCATCCTACCCAGTGCGCTAAAATTGCGGAACTTGGCTACCGTTCGGTGATTAATGTGCGCCCTGACGATGAGCATGTCTCACAGCCGCGCAGTACCGATTTAGCAGTGGCTACCAAAGAGGCAAACCTAACTTATCATCACTTGCCGTTCGATGATGAGCGCTTAAGCATGGTAACCGTTGAGCAATTTGCTGCGTTTTATCATGCTATCCCCAAACCAATACTCATGTTTTGCGGTACGGGTGCGCGGGCAAAATTGCTGTATCAAAGCGCGTTGATGCAAGGCTTGCTATAAATCAGATTAACCATAAATCGATTTTAAAATAATTTAAATCATTCTAATAAAGGAAACCTTATGAGCCACGACATTAGCATTACCGGACAAATTACCCCTGAACAAATTCCACAGTTTGCTGAACAAGGTTTTAAAACCATTATTAATAACCGTCCTGATGGTGAAGAACCCAATCAGCCAACCAGTGCTGAGCTTGCTGCTGCTGCTGAAAAAGCAGGACTGGCATATAAAGAAGTATCCTTTGCTGGTAACGAGCTGAACCAAAACCACGTCGAAGAGTTTGCAGATTTCTTTAATCAAGCGGAACAGCCAGTATTGATTTTCTGCCGTACGGGCAATCGCTCAACTGGTATTTATGAAGCAGCAAAACGTATGGATTTGTTGGATGATTAATAATTAAAGCGACATACTAAAAAACCCCGATACATAAATATCGGGGTTTTTGTTTGGGCTTAAGAGTACTTTACTTAAACTTTACTGCATCACTAAATATTCAAACGCTGACAGTGCCGCTTTGCTACCCTCACCCATGGCAATATTAATTTGCTTAAACGGCACGGTAGTCACGTCACCACAAGCAAAGATACCTTTGCGGTCGGTACGGCAGCGCTCATCAATCTCAATCTCACCAAAGCGGTTTAAATCAACAAATCCTTTCACAAATTCGCTATTAGGCACTAAGCCAATTTGGACAAAGATAGCGGCTAAATCAAGCTCTTTTATCTCGCCTGAGCTGCGCTCTTCGTAGACAATAGAGGTCACTTTACCATCAGTGGCTTTAATCTCCTTAGTTGCCGCGCCCGTGATAATTTCGATATTTGCTTTTTCTTTTGCCTTATTAATTAAGACTTGGTCAGCTTTTAGACTGTCTGCAAATTCAAATACCGTCACGTGCTTCACGATGCCTGCCAAATCAAGCGCCGCCTCAATACCTGAGTTACCACCACCAACGACCGATACGTCTTTGCCTTTAAAGAATGGACCATCGCAATGTGGGCAATACGCCACGCCTTTACCGATATTTTCTTCTTCGCCCGGGACGTTCAGCTTACGCCACTGTGCGCCAGTCGCTAGGATAATGCTGCGCGTGGTAAAAGTCTCGCCAGTATTGAGCTGAATACGATAATTTTCATCTTCAGTTTCGCTAATCTCTTTTACGCTGACACTCTGTTTTAGCGTGATGTCGTATTCCTGCAAATGAGTGACAAAATTATTCGATAACGTCGTGCCCGTGGTTAACGGAATCGAGATAAGATTCTCGATATCTTGCGTGTCTTTCACCTGACCGCCGATACGATCCGCCACCATGGTCACTTTTAAACCTTTACGCGCGGTGTAAATCGCAGCGGCAACCCCAGCAGGACCGGCACCAATAATCGTCACGTCTTGCTGCTCTAACTGCTCTGCTTCATCAGCACTGGCTTCGCTTAATAAGTCTGGGAATTGCTCTTGCAACTTATCAATCAATTTACCCGTATCGATTAGGCCATTGGCAAAAGGTTTACCATTTAAAAATACAGCAGGTACGCCTTGGATATTATTGGCATCGACCAGCTCTTGGAATAATGCCCCATCAATCATCTCGTTGCTAATGCCATCATTTAATAGCGCAAACTGATTGAGCGCTTGCACCACATCGGGGCAGCTATGGCAAGACAGTGATACAAAGGTTTGAAACTGTAGCGGCTTATTAATACGTTTGATAAGCTTTTGAATACCTTCATCCAGTTTTAGCGTGTGACCACCAGCTTGCAAAATCGCTAGAATAAGTGAGGTAAATTCATGTCCGCCCGGGATACCACTAAAGACAATACCCGTATCGGTTAGCGCACCATCAATATGACTACGAACCGCAAAGCTAATCGGGCTTGGCAAACTGCTATCAATAAATGCATCGTCTTGGGCATTAAATTGTATTTTATCCGTTGTACCGGCAATTTTAGTTAAGAAGTCAATCAGCTCGCTACGTTTAGCATGCTCGCCACTACCCAAAATAAAACTAATCGGACGAGACATTTTCTCACTATAACTTTTTACGGCATCTAATAAGCTTTGGTCTATCATAAATGTTCCTCATTATTATTAATATGTAACGCAGCTTTACCAAGGGTATTGATAAGATTGGTAATTTTACCGGCAATTATTATGACCTGCCTTGCTGCAATAGGTCTATTATCAAGGCTTAACACCATTTCGGCAAGCACAGATAGTTAAAGCCTATGTTTTACAAAACAAATCAATATTCATTTAAAATATTATTATATTAATATATAGCCAATTAGTCATAAGCATTGTTTAGGATAGATATAGCGCAAGTCATTTTATTTCGCTACACTCAATAGAGGCTAGTGAGCATTTTTAAGTTAAATAAAAACACTCATTTGCCTCATTAACCAGCAACATCTGTTGTAATCATTAAGATTAAATAGCCATTACCATTAAATAGCCAAAACACTTTTTTCAAGTATGAGGGTACATATGACGGCAGACTGCGTCATCCACCCTTTGTGTCTAATTACCTTTTTTAACTACAAGGATGATCACATGAGAAAGACTGAAACCTGGCAAGACAACCGCGAAGCAATCGCTGAATTGAAACTAAAAGACAGCCACTTTGCAACTATTTTTGATGAGCATACCCAGCTGGATCAACAAATCAATCAGCTGGAAAAAGATGTGGTATTGCATGCCAGCCGAGAAGAAGAAATCGAGCAAATGAAGCGGCGCAAACTGTATCTAAAAGATGTCATTTATAAAGCGCTTGAAAATAACAATTTAAAGACCAGTGCCTAAAAAAGCATTATTTAGCGATACGTGCAAAGAGCACTTTTAATAATAATTATAAATGCGTTATGGCTACTAGTATTTATAGGTATACCTACATGGATATCTGCTGATAGCTATTAATCATACGCCCATAAAAAGACCCCATTAGCACAGGCTAGTGGGGTCTTTTTCTAATACTTATTTCTAAAATCAGTTAACACTTACTCTAAGAACAATTGCTTAGATTTTACCAACCAAGTCAAGGCTTGGTTTTAGCGTTGCTTGACCGGCTTCCCATGCTGCTGGACATACTTCGCCGTCATTTTCGCGCACATATTGTGCCGCCTTTACTTTACGCAGCATGTCTTTTGCACTACGACCAATGCCGCCTGCATGAATTTCAGCCACTTGGATGAAGCCATCTGGATCAACTAAGAACGTGCCGCGCTCAGCCAAGCCTGCTTCTTCAATCATTACGTTAAAGCCGCGAGTGATTTTACCAGTAGGGTCGCCAATCATTGGGTATTGTACTTTACCAATGGCGTCTGAAGAGTCATGCCATGCTTTATGCGTGAAATGAGTATCTGTTGATACTGAGTATACTTCTACGCCCAAACCTTTTAGCTCGTCATAATGAGCTGCCATATCTTCAAGTTCAGTTGGACAAACAAAGGTAAAATCAGCTGGGTAAAATAGGAAAATCGCCCAGTTGCCTTTTACATCGTCAGAAGTGATGGTTTTGAACTCACCGTTAACAAATGCTTGTGCTGAAAATTCTGGAATTTCTTGATTGATAATAGACGCCATGAGTGGCTCCTTTATTGTTGGTTAATGGTATTAATTTATTCAATCATTCGAACCGTTTATATAAAAGTTCGCTGACTAAATAACTTACTTGACAAACTATACGTGAATTCTATGGTTAATCCAGTTAAAAGTTTTTAATATGATGTTTTGTTTTATTAAACTTGTTAAACTATTCTAACGAGTATTTCTCATCATACAACGAGACTGATTATTGATATTAGCCAATTAGAATCAGCCAAATATAAATCACTTTTAAACGCTCATTCACTCCCGATAATTCTGTTAAAACCTTAATAAAAAAGAGCCCTTATGATAACTTTACGTCAACTTGAATTTGCTTTAGCGGTGGCGAAACATCGTCACTTTAAACGAGCCGCAGAAGACTGTAATATTTCCCAATCTGCGCTAAGTCTAGGGATTGCAGAGTTAGAAAAACAGCTGGATACGCAGATTTTTGAGCGTAATAATAAGCAGGTATTGATTACCCCGATTGGGCAAGATATCTTAACACGCGCCCAGCGAGTATTTTCTGAGATTAACGACTTGACCACACGCGCTCACAGTCATCAGATACCGCTTGCTTATCCAATGACCGTCGGCATTATCCCAACGATTGCGCCTTATTTGCTACCGAAAGTGTTGCCTGCGCTCAGACAGCATTATCCAGAATTTCGCATGTCCATTGTTGAGCAGCAAACGGAGCGCTTGCTAGAGCAGGTGCGCTATGGTCATATTGATACAGCAATTATTGCCTTGCCTTATGCGGTAGATGGTCTGCATAGTTTTGAGTTTTGGAGTGAAGATTTTTTTGCCGTTTTCCCACAAGACGATGTGCATGCAACCCTTAAAACCATCAATGCTGATGAGCTGACAACGGCTAATCTGATGTTGCTTGGTGAAGGTCATTGCTTGACCGACCAGACGTTATCAGTGTGTCATTTTGACCGTGAACAGATGAAATCAAGCTTTTCGGATGCCAGTTTAAACACCCTTATTCAGATGGCATTGGCAAATATGGGCACGACATTGGTGCCAGAAATGGCGCTTAATCAGTTGCATTTGCAAAACCAAAATGCCGTTGCTATTCCCTTAGCGGAAGCAGGACCACATCGTCATATTGCTTTTGTCACCCGTCTTAATTATGCACGGGTTGATGATGTTAATCTGCTGGGTAAAGTTTTTAAACAAGCGCTGACAGAAGCGGCTAATACAGCGGAATAATGTGTTTAATGTTTTAATTTTTTAATTTTTACTATTGCTAATGACAATTTAATCTAGCTTGCCAGACTTACCTGCCAGCATATCATGCCACTGGCGATAGTCTGGCATTGCCGCAGCTACGGTTTGCCAAAATGCAGGACTGTGATTGGCATGATGCAGATGACACAATTCATGGACAATCACGTACTCAGTACATTCAATAGGGTAAGCAGGCAGGTAAACAGATAACCAAATGCGCTGGGCACGAGTATTGCAGCTGCCCCATCGCGTCTGCATTTTTTTAATGCGCGTCTCGTTGGCATACGCGCCCACGATTGGCTGCCATTTTGCAAATAATTCCGGCATCACAATAGATAACTGCTGGCGATAATAAGCGATTTTTTCATGTTGATTGAGCGTATGCGCTTGCAATTCGCCCCATAATAAAAAACTATCTTGAGCATCGATCTCTTCACTCATGCGCTGGTGACGTTTTATCACTTGCGGATGATGAGTTAATGCCCACGCTATACGCCGCTCAACCGCGTGCGCCAATTCAGCGTTGCTAATAGATGTCGGCACTGAAACTACTAGCTGATAAGGCTTCAATCGGAAATTAATGTTTTTAACGCGTTTTTTGGTGATGTGTAAACTAATATCGGCGTGAGCCAAACGCTGCACGGTATTGTCTAATAAGGGATGATTGTATCCTTGAGGCAAACTGATGTTGTCCATATATCGCTCAGACCTTTATCATAACTTTATAGCGGTTTGTCTTGACGATTATAGCGCTTGTAAATGATTGTCAAATGACATGGCATGGGATTGGCTGTTATTAATAGTGCGCTTGGATAATGGATACTTTTTATCATTATGAGACATATTGCTAGGCATATCATTAATCAAATCATCAACCACATTGAGTGTCGTTAACTGCCCTAGCCCATCGCTCACTATAAAGCCTGCATGTTCAATATCATTTTGATTGTTATGCGCCAATGCTGACACTCCAGCGCAGTCAGGGATATTGTTGATACTGATAAGCGCACGCGTCGTTAAGTCAAAAACAGCGGCACAGCCACCAAATGGTGAAGTGGCACAGAGCAAATTATGCTTACTATCGACGGCGACACTAGCAATATAATGATGAAAACGCTGCCATTGATTGTCTGGCATCAGTAAGGGTTTAAGTTCACTTTCGCCACGATGATGAGTCAGCACCAATGGCACATTGATATGCTTATCACCTTGAAATTGAATCCCAATCACGACCATACCATCATGATTGACGGCTAAATGACGGACACTCATCTGCTTGTGCTCAGGGCTTACTTGCTCTAATAATGCGCCATTATGACGATTGAGATAAACCAATGATGGTTGCATGCTGTCTAAATTTAATTCTTCCCGTGATGCTTTTTCCGTCTTAATACCACCATTAGCAATAATCAAGATTTCGCCATCGGGATGCATGATAAGCTCATGTGGACCAATACCATAAGCGTCAAATTCTGCTATTTTTTGGTAGCCTTTACTAACCTTATAAACACCGATTGTGCCCACCAGATTAACGGTGTCATTTTCAGTGACATAGAGCAAGGTGCCATCTAAGCTATAACACGCATGACCATAAAAATGACGATCGACTGCCGCTTGAATGGCATACTTTACTTGTCCATTAGCAGTATCTAACACCCAAAACCATTCGCTTGGACGGCGACCCATCACGACAACGTCACGCTTATTTATTTTACTTTTATTGCTGCTATCTTTATTAATGGGTTGAACGACAATGTCATGAACCCGTTCTGGCATGGTGGTTTGCCATACAATTTGCCGATCGGCATCGATACCCACAACGCCAAAATCGCTTTCATGAAAGTCACTGTCATCGTCTTGAAGATTCGCTGATTTGCTTGCCTTTGGCATAGCGGCAACCCCACTCACCCAGCAAACAGGACGCGGATGTATGGTAGTGATATGCGCTGTCGCAGTCTTTTGCGTACAATATGTCTGATAAGCATCAGTGAAACGCTGAACGCCTAATCCTGTCAGCCCTGCTGCATAATCTTGTAAGCGTGCATCAGGCTGCGTCTGTCTGCGATAGTAATGGTGAACACCAACCAAAGATGCCGTGCCCAGCGCTGTCAATGCGGCGGTGGTCAGTACTTCGTAAATAGGAGACTTTGCCATGGTATAACCACCTTTATTCTCGTCACGCACTAGGGACGGATATCATTATTTTTTCGGGTACTACTTTACTACTTAGCTGAGTTAATAATTCACTGATTTGCTACTTCACTGATTAACAGCTTAATAGCTTAATCACCATCATTACTATTGAAACCCACGCGGATACCCAGTGTTGGTATCAACTGGCGCTTGATGATGCGCGTAATCGCCGTCATCTGCTCAAAAAGCTGCTGCTGGGTGGCTTTATCCGCAGTTGCTAAATCTTCTGGCATCTGCGCAAGCAATGTTGTGGTATCTGCCAACGCCGTTGCTAATTCATTACCGACTTTACTGTCATTATTGCTACCAAGCATCGCGGTCAATACGGGATCAGTCAGGGTGCTATTAAGCGCTGCTAATTTCGCATTGATAATAGCGCGGCTTTGTCCAGCGGTTGCAGCAGGCAAATGACCTTTGGCTTTACCTGTAATTCCTAATGGCTGATCAATGGCATTGGTCTTCATGATTTCTAACATAGACAATAAGGAATTGAGCCATTGGTTCAAGCCTTTATTACCATCCGCTGTTTTATCAATCGCCAATAAGGTTGTCGCGTTATCCTGCCAGCTCTTCTCAATCTCTTTTAGGCGCGTACTCAATGCGGCGCTGGCACTTATCACGTAGGCGCATTGAGCTGCATTCAAGCTCTCATTAGCATACAAAGCTTCTTCCAAACCGGGTACGCCTTGGACAATGGCGCTCTCATTTGCCAATTGGGTTGGCGTGAGGTTGGGGTTAGCGGCAATCAATTCAGCGACGCTGCTATGCACCAATCCGCGCTCATCGGGATAATAATTGATATATAGATTGCTCATGCTGGCGGTGGCAGGACCAAAGTTAATCATCTCAGCATTTGCCCACGCTTGCGCCAATACCAACCACTGCGCGCGTAAAGCTTGCAGCTCAGCACCGTTAACGGGCGCTTGCTGGCAGTTTTTTTGTGCTAAATCATGGAGGATATCACTTTGTTTTGCGACATCCGTATACGCTGGAATGACGATATCATTAGCCACATGAGTAAGATAAGTCTTTTGGGCATCAGCGCTAATCTCGACTGGAGTAATGGCAGTTTTTTGCTCAGCGCCTTTATTACCAGTCGTTGCTGAGTTTTGTGCAACTTTTTGGCTATCCGCATTTGCAGCTTTATTGTCATCAGCCGGTTTTACGCAGCTAATGAGCAGTCCGGCACTGAGTGCCGATAATGCCATAGTTAGGACATGATTTTTTTTCATAAATTTCTCGGTATCATTATTGGTTAATGTAAATGGTTTTTAGGCGGATAACCTTTTTAAGCCAGTTTACGATAGTGCTTTCGCTAAACAATGCGTTTAACAATGGGTAAAAATAGAGCGTTATTATTAAATTGCCAGCCTGATTATTTTGGCTATAGCGACTTTAAAAATGCGTTTAATTCAGCCCGACTTTGCTTATCAAGTTTTAATACTTGTTCGCGTTGTTTAATGGCTTCGCCGCCATGCCACAGCACCGCTTCCATTAAGGTACGGGCGCGCCCATCATGTAGAAAGGTGGCTTGTGGGTCAACCGTTTGCGCCAGCCCAATGCCCCATAATGCAGGCGTTCGCCACTCATACGAATTGGCTAAAAACTCCACTTGCGCATCTTTTGGCGGCAGCTTGCCCGCAATCGTACGATCTGCCAAATCATCACCCATATCATGAAGTAATAAGTCAGTATAAGGATAAATGACTTGTCCATGCTGTTCCAAATGGTCATCGTTGGTCTTTGGCAGCTGATAGCGCGGTGTGTGGCAACTTTGGCAACCCATATCATAAAAGCGCTTTTTACCTGCCAGCACTTGCTTATCATCGGCATTGCGGCGGTGCGGCACGGCAAGATTGCGCGTATAAAATTCTACAAACTTTGCCACATCATCGCTGACTTCTACCGCAGGTTTGCCATTGCCTTGTTCATCCGCACCCGTGGTTGCCTTGAGGCACGCGGTTTGTGTTGGCATACACGATTCATGCGGGCGAATACTGGAAGTCAGCCCCATGTCTTCGTTAAAGGCGCTTTGATTTTGAGTTAATAATTTGGTTTGCCCCGCTTTCCAGCCAAAGCGCCCCAGCCCAACTTTGCCAGTTTGCGGATCCATGGCTAAATTAAATTTACCACGAATCAGATTGCCACTATTATTCGTTTTTTTATTATCTGCCTTTTTATTAGCCGCTTTTTGGTTATTAATCGCTTGTTTTTTAATATCAGCATCAGGGATTTGATCCAATAGTCCAAGCCCAATCATCGGCAAGGCAATACGCGGCGACACCATCATCGCCTCATCAAACGCGCCATAGCCAGGATTGGTCAAATGAAAAGTAGGCGCACGTAACGTCTCAACATGACCATCAGCAAAGGTCACCGGCTTGTCCGTCCACTGTATTTTAATACGCGCTTCGGCTGGCACGCCTTGAATCCCGCGATCTTGCAACTGACCACCATAGTTAGGATGGACGACTTTTTCGATAAGGGATTGCTGTAACTGCTGGCGTTGCTCATCGGTGGTCGCTGGCATAGCAAGGCGAATCAACAAACTATCGGCATCATCATCAGCCGTCATAGGGGCATGACCGCGCCCATCTTTCACATGGCACGACTGACAAGCGGCAACATTAAATAATGCGCCTAAACCATCACGGCTATCAGTACTGGCAGGCGCAACGACCCACGGCTGTTTAAAAAAGGCATTGCCCACAAAAAAATCACCCTTGCGCGACGCCGTCAAGTTTGACGATGGCATGGAGTAACTTTCACTACTGATAATACTAATCCCGCTATCGCCGCCCTGCTTAATCTCTTGCGGGTCAAAGGTTACTAGCTGCTGCATCGGTACGCCAGCAAGCGTTTCAACAGTTTGGGTGCGCTCGGCAGATAGCAGCTCTGGTTGACTACCACCATCTTTTGGCTGGCAACCTACCACAGACAAGATACACAACAGACTAATGGCAAAAGAAGAGAGAGAAATAGAACGAGTTGGAATAGAACAAGAAGTCGAACGCTTGGCTGTCGTGATGGGCATAAACAAGTTACCTTTGTTCTAATAAATTATAGAACCATTAAAATCGCATGTTACAAAGTGAGTCACTTTTAGTCGATAAGGTCAGCCGCTTTAGCTTTAAGCTGAGTATAAAAACGAATCGCTGACCTATCAGGCTATTTTAATACGGCATAAAAAACACGTTGCCAATATCAATTGACAACGTGCGTATTATACCTACATTATTCCGATATGAAAAACGTTCTCATTATCTTATAGCGACTTATTAAGCACTCAAAGCAAAAAAAATGTATCTATTTATATCCTAAAACAGAAATAAGATGGTATGCCTAAAACTGTGAACCTGCATCGGCATCTAAGTTATCAATACCGACGGCACTTGCTGCTGTTTCAATGCCACTGGTTAGCTCTTTTAAACCATTAATAGCATTTTCAATCAAACCGCGACGCATATTTTGCTCTTCTGCTGAAATGCCAAATTTGCTTGCTTGCCCAACGGTGGCAATCATTTGATCGACTTTAATACCTTCTTTCTCGCCTTTATCGACAATGACATTAAAGGCATCTTCGACAAGCTTAAAGTCAGCGGTCAACTTATCTGCCGCCTCTTTATGATTGGTATCAATTAAGTACTGCTTAATACCATAACCACCAATTGTTTCGCCGGCTACTGTTTTATAACTACCATTAAAGATATTTTGGATACCGCGCGCATTATTGGCATAGCTTAGATGGGTTAAGTCACTAAAGCACTCATGCTCATCTTCGGTAGAGCCGGTGACAAATGCCACTTGCATGCGCTGAGAGGCAAGCTCGCCCAATGCCAAGCTGCCCATCTGATACATAATTTGGCGCAGCGCATTGCTGTTTTTACGAGCCATAATGTCGCTACGTAAAGTATTTTCACTCTCTGGCTGCCACTGCGCGACCATTGCGGTTAAGTCGTCAACCAATAGCTGAGCGGCTGCCTTTAGATATTGACCACGGCGCGTGCACGTGCTGGCATCAGTATCTACCGTTTCACCACTGGTACATTTACCCTCTGTGGTCACATAATCGCTCACTGGACGATTACCCGCGCCTTCGCCCACGCCATTGGTGTCTTGACCCCATAATAAAAATTCTATCGCATGATAGCCCGTAGTGACATTGGCTTCACTACCGCCAATCTCATTCATCTCTGCTAATAGCTCAGGGGTAATATCTTTGGTGTCTTGCTTGATACTGCCAACCGCAATGCTCTCACTATTAACGATATTCGCTTTCTCTTTATATTCACCTTCATAGCTGTCGCTAACGTAATCAATCAGCGCCTCATCAAGTGGCCAAGCATTTATCTGACCTTCCCAACCATCGATACTGCCAATCGTGCGTTTGTCATTGGCAGTGACAAAGCCTTCATCAAAACGAAACACTTCGGTTTGTGAATACGGCAGACGGGCGGCTTTATACGCCGCTTTTGCCGCATCAAGATTGGCTTGCGTTGGCGTATCAACATAAGTATTGACCGCTGCTTGTAGTATTTTTGCGGTTGCGAGCGAATCTTGATACGCTGCCTGCGCCATATCTGAATAACTAAGTAACAAGCGATCGACATTGGCTTGATCGGCAGCAGGCGTCTTGCTAGTAGCACTGCCTTGCGTGCTTTCTACCTGCGTATCGTCAGAGCCTTGCTTGGTACATCCTGACACCATCAACATGGCAGCAAGCGCAGCTGCTAAAGTGGTTGGCAATATCTTACGGCTTGTCGCTGTGATGATGGTCATATGCGTCCTTTATAGGCAGTGATAACTCAAAAAATAAATTAAAAAAAAGAAAATATAGCTTTATGTCTGCACTTTAAAAGCGCGGTAAATTATAGGGTTATTGATAACGATTATCAAATTTAAATTGATAATTACTTATTCAGTTGATACTTTAAAGCACGATTAACACTCTTAACCAGCATGATTTATCTAAATATCGCTAAAACTTAACCATAAAAAAAGGTCAGCTGATAGCCGACCTCTCTTTTATTCTAAATAGTACTATTTGCTCTAACTACTACTATATGTCATCTATAGCTATCGTCCTAACTTAAGTCACTGCTTTCACTATTATCCAGATTCAGCATTGACTCAGTTATTACGCATTTACGTATTAACGTACGCTATTAGGTGCATTAACTGTTAGCTCAACACGGCGGTTTTGCTGACGACCGTATTCGCTGTTGTTATCACCAATAGGGCGAGACTCGCCGTAAGCCACAACATTGATGCGATTAGAGGCAACGCCTTGCGCTGTTAAGTAGTTAGCAACTGCATAAGCACGGTCACGTGACAAGCGCATGTTGTAAGAATCTTCGCCGCGACTATCAGTGTGACCTGCGATAGTTACCGTGTTTTGGTTATACTCATTCATCGTTGACGCCAATTTATTCAACGTTGGTTTGAACGAATTATTCAAAGTCGCATCATCAAATGAGAAAGTGATGCTACCAGGCATAACCAAGTCGATATTACCGTTAGCATTTGGCTTAACAGTTACGCCAGTACCTGCCATTTGTTGTTCAAGCTGACGAGCTTGACGCTCCATGTAATAACCAACACCAGCACCTAATACGCCACCGACTGCTGCATCGCGACCTGTCTTATCACCGCCAGTCGCTTTAGAAATCGCTGCACCACCTGCCGCACCAGCTAATGCGCCGATAGCAGATTTGTTCAGACGTTGTTGCCCTGTGCTTGGATCAACCGCACAACCAGTTATTGCTACAGATGATAAAACGGCTAAAGCTATCATTTTATTACGCATAATATATTCCTCTTAATAAACAATTTTATGTAACAACTATCGTGTTTGAATAAATTATTATTTGTTTTTAACACTTATATTATTATCGCAAGCCGAACCTATCTCTGTGTAATATTTTGTCACATCTATGTATAAGATGTGCAGGGTATCTTACGGCATCCACCAGTTATCTATCTGGCAACTTGCTATCGCTCATATTTATGCTCGTATTCATGCTTGCCTATTAAAGCTGATTGCCTCTTTTAAGAAAAGCGACTGCCAGCATGTTACTACTAGTCATGTTACTACCAGTCACGTTACAGTCGTACACTAGACTTGATTTCTGCTAAAATTATCTAAAATCATTTCTAACTTGTTTTTAAAAGCTATAACTTTAATAAAATCCTAACTTAAGATAATTAAAGTTACTCTCAGCTTAAATAAGGACTGTTCCACTTATAGTGAGAGACCGCTTAATATCGTCATGTTAGACCGTTATCTATAGAAGGATTTAATATGAAACTGACCTCTGCCATTCAAAAACTGCATCAGCGCGCACCTAAATTGGGTAAAGTCGCCTCCTTAACGACGGCTACTGGTGTGATTATAGTGAATAGTTTGGGCGCAGGTCTACCTATCTGGTTGATGGGCGCAGCAAAAACCTTAACTGGGGCTCAAGTTGCCGACGATGCCTTGATTAAAGTGACCAATTACTGGATTCATAGTAACAATGCGCTGATTAATAATATTTTGCCCAAAAAAGACTGGCGCATTACTTTGCCTGACGATGTACATATGGATGGTAAGTATCTGCTAATGAGCAACCATCAGTCGTGGGTAGATACCAGTATCATGCAATATATCAGTGAAAACCGTTTGCCATTAACGCGGTTTTTTACTAAATTTGAGCTGATATATATTCCGGTGATTGGACAAGCCTTTTACTTTTTAGATTTTCCGATGATGCGCCGTCACTCAAAAGAAGCGATTGCTAAAAATCCAGCGCTTAAGGGGCAAGATATCGAAGAAGCCAAGCGCGCTTGTTCCCTACTGAAAAGCAAACCCTTTACCCTGCTTAATTATTTAGAAGGCACACGTTTTACTAAAGCCAAACACGAGAAACAACAGTCGCCATATCAGCATTTATTAAAACCGCGTGCAGGTGGCTGGTCATTGGCAATCAATGCCTTAGGCTCGGAAATCGACGGAATTCTAGATATGACCATTGTTTATCCTGATGGCGTGCCCACTTATGGTGATTTATGGAAGGGCAATATCAAACGCTTAGGGGTTGATGTACGCTATATTGAGATGCCAAAGGCGTTATTTGCCGCTATTGAAAACGGTAGTTATGACACTGATGAAGAGGTAAAAGCAGAACTGTATGAATGGCTTGATGAGGCATGGCAGCAAAAAGACAAACGCATTACGCAGATGCTAGCAGATTTTGAAGCATCGCCTATGAGTGAGGCAGTATTATAAATGCTAGTTTAAAATTAATATAAAGAGACCGGTTGTTTATTTTGCTAGATACAGAGAAGATGAAAGTAACACCCGCATCTTCTCTGCTATATGTTTTTTTGTCATCTTCTTTTTGATAACTTTTCATTTATAATGACGATTAGTAGTTAACTTGAAATAGTAGCTAGCTCGAAGCACTGCTTATAGGTAATGTTGTTTTTTATGACGATATGACCAATAATTTACCAAATCTCTAACCATCATAAGGCATGACTGTGTCCGCTCCGAATAATGCCACTTCACCGATAGAATCCAATCCTTTGCCCAATCAAACTGAAGAGCCGCTATTAACGCCGCAGCGTCCTGCGCCCAATCGCTTAAAACTCACTTATGATATTGTGATGATTATTGCCATCAGTATTGATTTACTATTCATTAGTATTGATGCGATTTTGATGAGTGATTTCAGTGTTAATGCATCGAATTGGTTAACGATTGGCGATTGGCTAACATGGTATCAGACTACACTGCATGAGCCATTACGTAACGCTGGTGGGTTTTTTACGGTCTTTTTGATTATCGAGTTGCTATTACGTTGGGCGGTGGCGATTAAGCAGCAGGTGTATTACCGCTGGTTTTTCTTCCCCTTTGTGCATTGGTATGAGGTGCTGGGCTGTTTTCCGCAGCTGCGTGCCCTGCGTTTATTTCGTGTGGTGATTATCGGTCGCCGCTTATATCAGTTGGGCTATCAAGTCTTACCACAGCCGTGGCTGAATCGGATTAAATTTTATATTAATTTATTATTAGAAGAGCTGTCTGATCGGGTGATATTAACCACGATTCACAGTTATCGCGAGCAGCTGACAGACGCTAAAATGCAACAGTCCTTGATTCAATCCACCATAGGGCGCAATCGGAATGAGATTGAGGCGGCGCTCCTGTCTTTGTTGCGTCAAGAGCTGGCACCGCAGCTGCAAAAGCTTACTGGTCAGTCGGTGGCAGGACAGCTGCTTGCCAGCGAAGTGGGCAGTGCGATTCAAGACGGACTTAAAAATACGCCTGAGCTGCACCGCTTGCTGCGCATGATACCAATTGCTGGTGGCCTAATTGAAGCACAACTGTTGCAAATTGGGCACAATGTTGGTGAAAATGTCGTTCATTCTATCAATGCACGCCTACTGGATTCAGAGCGTATTGACAGCCTTATGGCAGGTATTGCTCATAGCGTCGCGCATATTAATACTGACAATAGCGCGCTTGAGACCCTCATCGCCAATATCATTGCTGACAGCTTGTCTGAGTTTGAGGCGCAGATAAAAGTCCAACAATGGAAGCATCAGGACTTGCTAGATTTTTGAATCAATAGTCGTGGTTTAAGATGCCATTTATCATGCTGTTACGCCTAACTATATTGATAGTTGATATTACTCTTTAGTAACTTGTTATATTGCCTGATTTAACTTGGCTTTTATAGTCGTGAGGGCTTGTGAATAATAAGGGCTATTAGTACACTGCTCATCATTGGCAGGCATTTTCTTACTTAAGATAATAGCATCGGTTTTTAGCGCTGGATTATAGCTTATATTGATACTCTAGTTTCTAACTAATACACATAACCAAACCTAGCTACTGATTGCAAATCTTACTGTTCATCACAACTGTTCATCGCAAAAACGGTCACCAGCCGCACCGTGATTGTCGCTCTATTATAGGTAACTTTTAAGGACTGAAATAATGACCATTTCGGATACAGATAGGCAAATTCCAAGCACTAGCAATCAAAGCAGCACTCAACAAGGTAACAGCCAAGCCATGACATTTTATGGCAAAATGCTGACCTTTTCGCGCTTGCAAATCAATACTGATAATTTGACCGAAATTGATAGCCAGCTTGCCGGTATGCTCAGTAATAAAACCAGTAATATTCCTGTGGTTATCGATAGCGACATTGAGCAAGATTTATCTGCATTGGTAGATTTATTATGGTCTTGGGGTCTACAACCGATTGGCGTGTTAGCCGGTGTACTTGAACTACAAGCACGAGAGCAAAGACTGGCGATATTTCCAGCTGATGGCAAACGTATTGAGCGCATATTACCAAGCAAAAAAGCAACGGCACAGCTTAGCCAAACGCCAGTAGATGATGCAACTTCTGTTAGTGAAAATAATGCTGCGGGAAATAGTGGTGCTGAAAGTGATGCTGCCGTAAATAATACGACTGACAATGATGCAGCAGACAATGCAAAAAGCACGACTGCTCAAGCAGCTACGAATCATGTTGCCAATCACCCCGAAACATTACTTAGCGCCGAGCACATTACCAGCCTCATTTATGATCAGATGCTGCGCTCAGGTCAAAGCCTCAACCATGTTGGTGGCGATTTAATTGTTGCCAACAGTGTTAATAGTGGCGCTGAAGCCATTACTGATAACAATCTACACGTTTACGGACGCGCACAAGGGCGTTTGGTAGCAGGCGCAACTGGGGATAAAGACGCTCGCATTTTCTGCCAGATGTTTAATCCGTCTTTGGTATCCGTTGCAGGCACCTATTGTTTGCGTGATAACTTACCAGCAAACGTGATTGATAAGCCGGTACAAGTCAGCTTTGTAGAGGGTCAAGGTTTGGTTTTTAAAGTGATTGATAATAGTTAGGTACTGTCAAATACAATTAAATTAAACCATTACTGATTAAAAAAAGAGCGCTAGAAACTAGCGTAATATAAAGCTTATTTATGCGTTGCCATATGGTATCGACTTTATTTCAAAAGCTTTTTATCGTTTGCTACTGACATGGTATAAATTTTTGATTATTTATGCTAGGCTTGCATGCGCATAGAGCAAGTGCTGATGGTAAAATTAGCGTATTATATAAACGTATGAATCGGTCAGTTTGCCGCTCTTAAGTTAAAAAATTAGTCGTATATTTCGTCGTTAAGATAGACCTCATCTGTAATAATAAACCGGCTGTTCTTTTGAACAGATATCCCATTGATTGATAGGAGCGTGCCATTGTGGCAAAGATTGTTGTAATCACTTCAGGTAAAGGCGGTGTGGGCAAAACCACGACCAGTGCCTCTTTTGCCGCTGGTTTAGCATTGCGTGGCTACAAGACTGTGGTTATCGATTTTGATGTGGGCTTACGTAATCTAGATTTGATTATGGGCTGTGAAAATCGCATCGTTTATGATTTCGTCGATGTTATCAGTGGTAATGCCCGTCTGTCACAAGCCTTAGTAAAAGACAAGCAGCTAGAAAATCTATTTATTCTACCTGCCAGCCAAACACGTGATAAAGATGCGCTCACCAATGAAGGTGTGGCGGATGTCATGGCTGAGCTGTCTAAAGAGTTCGACTATATCATCTGTGATTCGCCTGCTGGTATTGAGCGCGGTGCACAGCTTGCTATGTATCATGCTGATGAGGCAATTATCGTCACCAACCCAGAGATTTCTTCGGTTCGTGACTCTGATCGTATCATTGGTATCTTGCAAAGCCAAACCAAAAAGGTTGCTGAAAACAAAGGGTCAGTGCGTGAGCATTTAATCATTACTCGTTACAATGCTGAGCGCGCCGCGGCAAACGAGATGATGAGCATTGAAACCATCTCTAATGACATTCTAAAAGTGCCATTATTGGGCGTTATTCCTGAGAGTCATTCGGTACTTGAAGCATCAAACCATGGTGAGCCAGTGATTCACTACACTGACTCTGTCGCTGGTCAATGTTATGACGATATCGTCGCTCGCTTCTTAGGGGAAGAGCGTCCGCTACGTCATATTGACGTGAAGAAGAAAAGTCTCTTACAGCGCTGGTTTGGGGGTTAATAATGAGTAAGAAAAAAGGATTTTGGAGTAATTTATTCGGTGCCGACGACAATAACGCAGGAAGTGCCAATATGGCAACTGAACGCCTTAAGGTTATTGTTGCCACTGAAAATCGTCTCAATAACCGCTTAACGGCTGATCGTATCGAGAAAATGAAACGTGAAATATTAGAAGTGGTCAATAAATACGTCAATGGCGTACAGATTGATGACGTTAATATTAATCACCGCCATGAAGACACTCTTGATGTGTTAGAGATGAACATCAGCTTACCTGAGCACAAGAAATAAGCTGTAAAACAAGCTGAGAAATAAGTGTATTTCAATTACATGATACGAATAAAAAGCCCTACATATTATATCTAGGGCTTTTTTTGGCTAAAAATTATCTATAATTGACTTACGATTTAATAACTTCTATTTCATGCGATCGATTAATTTGTCTTTTTTTATCCACTGATGGAAAAACGCCGCACCAATATGCGCAAGGGTAAATACGATAATCATCGGCCACAGAATATCAGCATGAACATCGTTATAAAAACGCGCAGCAGTACGGTTGGGCGTGACAAATACAGGTATTTCAAACAAACCAAACATATCAACTGGTCGACCGCCATAAACTGACATCAATAGCCCAGCAATCGGCATAGCAATCAATAATGCATAAAGTAGAAAATGCGTCAGTTGCGATATCAGTACTTGTATTTTTGGCATGGGTAACGGTGGCGGCGCTTTGGTAAATAGCCGATTAATGACCCGCGCGATCATCCAGAATAAGACACTGATACCAAAAGCTTTATGCAATCCTAGAAATACTTTGCTCTCATTATAGCCATAAGCCAACATCAATAGCCACGTCACTAATAACAAAGCAGCACTGATCCAATGAAATATCCGGCTACTGACTGACCACTTTTGGACGTTCTGATAATCCTTTTGCATAACCACTCTTCTTAACCACACCTATTTTGACACTTATTGTATCTTAATATCGTTAGTTGGTGCCGTTGCCTTGGTTAAATTATTTATCATTTTATAATGATGTTAATGCTTATTTTTTACAATAGCTCAAATTAACTGTCTAAATCTACCAGTTGATGAGCAATTTTTTCTAAATCAGGCACTAAATAAGGCACATTATCAATCGTTACGGTTTGGAACAGGTAGGACGGCACAATATCTTCTTGAAAACGTGCGCTGTTTCCAGTCTGTTCGTTAGATTCACCTTGGGTAGTATCGGTTTGAGGCTCAGATATCTCAGTATACTGCTCTGGCAGCGCTATGTCTTTAACATCAGAGATACGCACTTTCAGTTGCTGTAGCTCACCTGCCGTTTGCAGTGCTAACCGATGCACAGTGGTATTACCTTCTAGCACAATTAATTTATCGGGCGTTTGCTCAGATGGTAACAGATGAAAGACAGCCACTTCCTGCTGCTGCCACAGATATGTCCAAATCCGCTCGGCATACTCATCGACACTTAATATCAGCGCGCTTGGAATAACCCAATCAGGTTGATTTTCGGCAGGCACAATGGTGACATCAAGCGTACCATTACTGGCAGTCAGTAAGCTGATTGCCTCAAACGCATGCTTTCGGATTTGGTTCATAGCTTATCCATCATAAAATAGAGATACAAAATAGTGACTGATATTACCTCATCGGCACTTTTTAAATTAACGCCAGTAGAGCTTTTCTCGACTTTTTGGCTGTAATAGTCAATTATAGCGCCTCATCATAAGCACCCTTAAAATTGATATCGACCAGATTTTGAATGTTACGCAGCAGCTCTTTTTCTTGGAATGGTTTGCCCATATAGTCATTGACGCCAATCTCAAAGGCACGCGCACGATGTTTTTCACCTGTTCTTGAGGTAATCATAATAATTGGAATATTACGTAAGCGCTGGCTAAAGCGCACTTGCATAGCCACCTCAAAACCATCCATTCTTGGCATCTCAATATCGAGCAGGATAAGGTCAGGGGTTAGCTCTTGCAAGATCTCAATGGCATCGATGCCATCTTTCGCAACAACAGCCGTAATGCCTTGACGCTCCAAAAAGCGCGAGGTGACTTTTCGAACCGTGACCGAATCATCAACCACCAATACAGTGGGCTGCTGCCGCGCTCCTGCGTTACTTTGCCCTTTAACATTGATAGTTGGACGACTGTCTTTGATAGACGGGGCATTACGTAATAGCGCAATGAGGTCTAGTATCATCATCACTGAGCCATCGCCCATGATAGTCGCCGCTGAAATACCTGGTACATGTGACAGCTGTTTACCGAGCGGCTTGACCACTACCTCAATACGCGAGCCCGCGATTTGATCCACTTGTAGTGCTAGTTTTTGACCGCTACGGTTTTTAATAATAATAACTGGCAAGCTTGAATTGGTATTGACTATCAACTCATTAAGCTTATTGCCGGTCAATATCTCGTTAAGGTAACGGACTCGATAATCCGCATCCTCAATGCGCATGGTTGTCTCATGCGATTGATAATAGTCGTACAATCTCTCCGGATTGATACGTACGACGCGCTCAATTTGCACCAAAGGAATGGCATAATAGCGATCGGCGGTACGCACGACTAAGGCATCTGATACGGCAACAGTCAGCGGCACTCGCATGGTAAAGCAAGACCCCTGACCTGAGTTTGAGGTGACTGAGACCACGCCGCCTAACTGCCGAACTTCACTGATCACCACGTTCATACCCACGCCACGACCTGAAATCTGGGTCACTTGATTGGTTGTGGTTAAGCCTGCATTAAAAATATATTGCATCACATCGAGATCAGACAAGCTATCATCATTGACATCGATTAAGCCTTGCGCAATCGCCTTTTCCCTGACGGCATCGACGCTAATGCCGCGCCCATCGTCAGTTAAGTTGATAACCACTTCACTGCCCTCACGCAACACCTCTAAAGTGATATGTCCGCTGCGCTCCTTACCTGCATTTAGGCGGCTTTGCGGGCTTTCAATGCCATGATCTACTGCATTACGTAGCATGTGCTCAAGCGGTGAGGTAATGCGCTCAAGGATGGTTCGATCCATCTCATCATCTGAATTAATGATGCTCAGCTCAACCGACTTGTTCAGCTCATTAGCCGTTTGACGTACGATACGTTCTAAGCGCGGGGTAAGACGGGCAAACGGCACCATACGCGAGTTCATCAGTCCATCTTGTAGCTCAGTTTGGGTACGGGATAGCTGCAAAAGCAGGTTCTCGCTATCACGGGTCTTTTCAAGTAAAGTGCTATTAATATCAATCAAGTCAGAGGCGGATTCAGATAGCGATTTGGAGAGCTGATTTAAAGAAGAGTATTGGTCCATCTCAAGCGGATCAAAACCTTCATTGGCAATCAATTCGACATCGTCAATTTGCGATAAAATTTGCTGTTCAAGCTCATTTTCCATTCGCCGTAGCTGATCTGCCAAACGCTGTACTGTCGTGCCCATCTCTTCAATACTTAGGGTCAAGCTGCTCATACCCATATCAATACGCGCACGGTTAATGGCAGATTCACCAGACAAGTTAATCATGCGCTCAATCAAGTTGCCTGAGATACGTATCATCTCATTGCTACTACTAATTTGCTCTTGCTCGGTGAAATTGCCAGTCATGGGCGGCATCACTGCAATATTATCCACACCGCGCACCCTTTCGCGCTTGGTTTTTGCGGCAAAAATGGCGCTTAATTGAGTTTGTAATGACTCAATAGGCACAGATTTCAGACTGTCAGGGTTTTTGCTAAATTGCTGCAAGGCGTTGACTAATACGCTAGGGATGGGTGGATTCAGCCGATTTTTTAGTACAAATACAGCGTCAGCAAGCCAGTCATGACATACTGTCAATAACTTAGCAATCATTTTGGTCGCTGGGCGACGACGTACCGCCAACTCTTCGTAAACGGTTTCCATCTCATGGGCTAGGTCGGCAATACCATTTGCCGCCACCATTCGGGCCCCGCCTTTGATAGTATGCAAATCACGCTGTAGGGTTTGTAGCGCCATGACATCACTGATGTTATTTAAAAACAGTTGCAAATATTTGTTGCTATTGTTGACCAACTCATCTGCTTCTTCTAAATACACTTCTAGAATATCAAGGTCAGGCATGCCTTCATGCCATGATTGAGCGATTAAAGTCTCTAGATTATCACGCTCATCAGCCGATTCTAGCTGTACCTCTGTGCCCTTATCGGCGCTCTCATTATGACTGCCATGGACATTTAAATGATTCTGCAGCGCTGGTAGTATTAGCGTGAGGGTAACGGGAAGCTCAGTAGCAGTTTCTAGTTGCTGTAGCTGCTTGATTAGCCGCTCGGCAAAAAAGGACTCTCGATAGCGCACGACATAATCAATTTGCAATGACAACACATCTTGTACCATTTGCATAATCGACAACCATTGCAAGGTTGGTTGAATGCGTGATTCGACAAAGGCTGTGTATAGCGTTTCTGCTTGAGCGGTCAAATTGCCAATACTGGCAATACCCGCCATTCGAGCACCACCTTTGATGGTATGTAGATAGCGCTGCAATACCTTTATTGTGGTCACATCATTGATGTCAGTACGCCACTTACTGAATGTCTGCGCGACTGCACTATCAATATCTTGTACTTCTTCTAAGAAAATCTCTAATAACTCAATATCCGTCGCCACTTCTTCGAGCTTTAATACTTCTTCCTGCTGACTAATAACTGATCTTGGCAGTACAGTTGGAGCTACGCTTGCGTGCTGTATGGTATCTGCGCTCGGGCTGTCAATACTTTTGCGGTCAATATGCTTACTTTGGATATTAGACGTAGCGCCGGCGACCGTGCCATCTGTTAAAGGCGCTGGCTCTACACTCTCTACTACTTGAAGGACAGTTACATCATCAGTTTCTTTTAAATCAGTCTCTTCTGAATCACTCTCTTCTGAATCAGTTTTTTTCGAATCAGTTTCTTTTGAATCATTGTCTTTTAAAGCAGCAACCATAAACGACTGTAAATCTACAATCACTTGCGCATCTATCTTTAAAGACATGCTGCCTGCTAAAGAATCGAATAACCCCAGCAGTTGTGCATGCCCTGCAACTAAGAGCGCCTGTACCGCCTTCTCGCGAGCACTATGAGGGTAGATGGATAAGTAATGATAGGCATTATCTAGCGCACCCAGTAATAAACAAAACTTAGGCGACTCTTTAGTGTGGTCAGATAAGCGGGCAATTTGATCACGTTGGAGTTCAATATACGCTTCTATATGTGCCATATCTGAATGACTTAAGGCTTGTACCAAATCAGCATCGGCATCTAATAGTTCATCGATATTAATACCCAGCAGAGGGGCTAATTTCAGCTGACTATTGATACCTTTTGGCATACTCTGTAGTTTACCGAGCATTGCCTGTAACGCAGTCAGGTCTTGCTGATTTCTTATAGCATTAGTATTTTCGATAAGGTCATCTGTCTGGCTATCATCATTATTATCTACAGCTAATAATTGGCTTTGTTGAATAATGCACTGCTCATAGGAGAACAAATAGCTTTCAATTAACGCTGTCGATTGTGCCAAGGCCTGCAAGTGTTCAGCATTCATCATAATATCTTGCTGCTGTAACTGTTCAAGACTTTGCTCTATTGCGGCACTCACCTCACTGATAGCAACCAATGCTTTTGAGCCAGAAGCGGCGCGCAGGGTATGAAAAGCACGAACAATCTCATCAATTACCTCAATCTGCGACTGCCCTTCATTATCCTTAATGAACTGATTAATGGTCTTTAACAACGTTTGGGCTTCATCAACAAAAATCTGACAAAAATCCTGCTCTTCTTCGCTGTGTGTGCTCAAGACGACTGGAGCAGTGGCTATCATCTCATTGACCGAATGGAAGGTCTGGAGCATATAGTCGACATGCGCTGTGTAAGTTGTGTCTGCCTCATTATGACTAGGAATCGGAGCGGGCAACGCTAATGGTTGCGGTTCTAAAGGGATCTCAAAGCCCGTTTGCTGCAAATACTGGTAAGATAGCGCGGCGTAACTGAATGTGTTGCCAAGTTGTTGGCTATATGCACGCGCGCAGGCAACCCATAATGGAAGAATTGACGGATAGCTTGTCTCTGCACTAACGCTTTGAGTTTGCTTAGCAAATATCTGAATCAATGTAGGATAAGTACTTAATACTTCACCTAGGAGCAGAAAAATATCAGCCGAAACCTCAATGGTACGGTCTAGTAGACGATTGAGCATCTCTTCCATTGCCCACGCAAGCTCAGCAGTATAAAGCGCGCCTACCATACGACCAGACCCTTTAAGGGTATGAAAACCGCGGCGAATATCAGGCAGGTATATCAGCTCATCGGGAGATTGCTGCCACAGACCATACAAAGGTGTAATCTCTGCTAACACCTCTTCTGCTTCTTCAATATATATCTCTTTAATATCAGAGTCGGTATCTTGGTTGTCTGCGGGCAAGTCCTGCGCTGCCTCTAACAAGGGCACTAATGACTCTGGAATAGTCAAATCAGACGACTTGGTAGTGATAAGGTTTAATGAAGCAGGCTGCTTATGACTGTCTATTTCAGCTTCCGCGTTATTACTAGAAGTCGTATGAGCTGCCATACTAGAACCCATGCCGTAGTTCTCTATCGCACTTTTATCCGTACTTTTATCCGCACTGTCATTATTACTGCCTTTATAAGTGCGATCATCAGTCACACTGTGATGAGTTTGCACGCTTGATGCGACCGTATTTAAGGTTAAGGCTACTGCGGGTATGCCTTCAAGTAATGGACGACCAGCAACTAAATTTTCACACTGTAAGACGATCAAGAGAGGGTCACAGCTGGGGGTAGACTGAGCCGCAAAATCTGCTACTAATATCAATAGCTGCTGGGTGGTGTGCAGTACTAAATTTACCACTTGTTCTGTCACTGATAGGCTATGATCTAATATATGGTTCAGCAGGTTTTCAATCGCCCATGCTACCTCGCTGACACTCATTGCCCCAACCATTCGCCCAGAGCCTTTTAGCAAATGAAAGCCGCGGCGCACTTCCATCAAAGACGACAGCTCTTGCGTATCCGCCTCCCAAATCGATAAAAAACCCGCTACATCACCAATTACCTCGTCAGCTTCTTCAATAAAGATATCTCGAAGATCATCATCTTGAATAAAACTGTCAGTAGGCAGCTGGCGCATTGCTTGCAAGGGAGCAATTTCACCACTGTCATCGTAACGTACCCTCTCATTGGCTATGCGCTGGCTAATCTTATTGATGTCTTTGTCACGCTGCTTGTCCTGCTCTAATACCGTTATAGGATCAACAATCAGCGCCGCTAATAGCAACTCAGCATTGGCAATATAAGTGTGCGCTTGCCCCAGCAATGACTGATCAATGATATGCAACGTCAGATGCTCTAGCAACAAATCAATCGCCGATAAACTGTCCGCTAAGGCTTGTGTTAACTGCCAACCCAGCTCGTTAAAATCATGCGCCTTAATTTGCGTAAAAATCGCTGCTACCTTATCCGTAGACTGCTGTATATCAGGTAGCCCGAATGCTTCAAAAGCACCATTCATTTCAGAAAAATCGTGCGCATTTGGCAATAAATTTGCGTCTTTTTGTTGTATATACGCCATAAAATGCTGGCGAATCGCAGTAATCGCACAACGTAATTGCGATAAACTGGTTTTAGATGCGTTATCCAACGATAACGTTATATCTTGAGAAGTGGCTATATTTTGAGAAGTGGAGGCGCTGTTACCATTATCTAAAGCCTGAACCGTCTCATAAATATTATTATATAAATCTTGTAATTGTTGCTCGATTGAACGCAGATTTTGAACATCACTATCGTTAGCCGACTCATATGCCGTCAGACGCTGTATAATTTGACCGATTTGCGCCTCATATTGTGCCCAGCCGCGCACCTGAAGCTGACGCTGACGCTGCTGTAGTAATGTAAGCGCACTATCTCCATCTTCTAACTCAAAAATAATGGTTTCGAGATCAATTAAAAGCCGCGCTAAAAACGGCAGCGAGGGTTCAGTAACCGCTGCACGATTTGGTTCAGGAATGTGGCTTAATAGGGCTTGCGTATTAGGGTTGATAGTGTCTAGACTACTCAACTCAATATAAAGCGCATTTATCACGCGGTTGATGGCATCGGCGGTCAAACCGCCGTTCAATGCCTCAGTAAAGTCAACATCCGTACCCAAATCTTGCTCATTTTCCGCGCTCAGACTCTCTTGCCGCTTGGATCTTTCGTAATAAATCTGGATAAACTGCTCTAAACTTGTTAATAAGGTGGCGTAATCCTCAGGTCGCGGCGTGTCATTATGTGCTAAATTCTGCAGCCATTGCTCAGCGCTATACCATAGCTGCTGCTGTAATGAGGGTTCGATAACCTG
This sequence comes from Psychrobacter sp. 16-MNA-CIBAN-0192, assembly GCF_040309565.1. Lineage (NCBI taxonomy): Bacteria > Pseudomonadati > Pseudomonadota > Gammaproteobacteria > Moraxellales > Moraxellaceae > Psychrobacter > Psychrobacter sp. 16-MNA-CIBAN-0192. The sequence continues at coordinate 107,316 of NZ_JBEOOX010000002.1, read as the reverse complement.
CCACAAATAACGAGTGACGGTGGCAAGTCGACCTAATATTGATAGCTGATTGCTGTTGACAGCAAGCAGCTCAGCACTTTGCTGACGCCAAGCAATGAGCAGTTGGTGATAGTGGCGACTTTGTAAAGTGAGAAGTGCGGCGGCTTCAGGAACAGCAATCTTGACGCCTTTTCTAGCATCAAACGCATCATAACGAGTTTCGTGAAGTACATCAGTGTTGAGAGGTTTTTCTGTCAAAAATTTTGCAATATTAGCGGTTAATACTTCGATCGTTTTTGTGAGTAATGCGCCGCGATAGCTGCCAGTATGCGCCCCCTGTAGCAGCTCATAATAAAGCAACTGATGAGAAAATTGTCCCATCAGCTGCTCTTGCCTGCTTAACGGCTGATGCATTCCTGCCGCAGCCAAGCCGCTCAGCTGATTAGCCAAAGCGCCCAGTCGCGGTAGATTTGCCATGATTAAGGCACCACTTAACTGACGATAATGCTCCTGCAAGGTGGCAAAAATACCATCATCACCCTCTACCTGCCAGCTATCTGCAAACTGTGCCAACTGCTCATTAAATAGCGGTAGTAACCACTCAATCGTCACCATATCATTGGGCTGTTTGTTCATAGGTTCATCCTAACTTATGGCTCATCAATTCATGTGATTTAGAAAGCAGCGCGGTGACGGTAGAAGGTAGCAGGCAGTCAATTGGCATGAGCAGAATATCCAGCTTTTATGACGGTTGCTAGCATGCCTTTAATCACGCTATCGCTTAACAATAGAGCTAATAACGAAATTAATAGTAATGAAATCAGTAGTAATGAGATCAATAATAATGATACTAATCACCATGGTACTAATAATCTGGTCTAACATAGCGGATTACGATTACACCACTTGAAAATGGCTATGTTCATCGTAGTCAAGCTCATTACCATCTGATAATTTAAATCCTGTCACCGACTCTTGCAGCGCGTTTGCCATTTCACTCAGCTCACCTACTGAACGTGCAGTTGCCATTGTCCCTGAGGATGTCTGTGAGGTAATGTCTTGAATGACGTTCATGGTATTAGAGATATGACCGGCAGAAGCTGCCTGCTGCTGCGCGGCGTTGGAGATATTTTCAATCAAATCAGCAAGGGTACTAGAGACACTTTGCACCTCCTCAAGAGCCTCGCCCGCATCTTTTGCCAACCGCGCTCCGCGTACTACCTCCGAGGTAGTCGACTCCATCGACATCACGGCTTCACTGGTGTCTGCCTGAATGGTTTTTACCAAGGTTTCAATCTGTTTAGTGGCATTGGCTGAACGTTCAGCCAAGCGCTGTACTTCGTCTGCAACTACCGCAAACCCTCGACCAGCCTCGCCTGCCATTGATGCTTGAATAGCGGCATTTAATGCCAAAATATTAGTCTGATCGGCAATATCATTGATCAAGCTGACAATATCACCAATCTCTTGCGATGACTCGCCTAAGCGCTTAATACGCTTTGAGGTTTCTTGAATCTGATCTCGAATGACATTCATACCTTCAATGGAGCGCTGAACAACCTCAGCACCATTGTGAGCAATAACAACCGAGCGCTGAGCAACCGTGGCAGATTCAGTCGCGTTATTAGATACTTGGTCGATAGAGACGGCCATCTCATTAATAGCAGCCGATACGCCAGCAATTTCTTGCGCTTGGTGCTCGGACGCTTCAGCAAGTTTGACCGCGTTGACCTGAGTTTGCTCGGAGGATTGGGAGACACGATCGGCGGTACTATTAATAACCAGTACCAGTTGGCGCAATTGGTCAATGGCAAAGTTTACTGAGTCTGCAATAGCGCCTGTAAAGTCCTCTGACACTGTCGCGTTAACGGTTAAGTCACCCTCCGCCAAGTCCCCAAGCTCATCTAGCAGGCGTAAAATGGCAATTTGGTTACGCTCATTTTCTTCTTGAATTTGACGCGCACGCTCAGACTCGGCTTCTGCTTCTTGACGACGGCGCAAGGTTTCTTTTTCAACCATGACGCGCTCATTACGACCACGCTGCTTAAAAAGCTGCGCGAGCGCATATAACAACCCAAGCAGCCCCAGTAAAAATACCGCTGATGGCAATATTATTAGCTGGTTAAAGTCAGCCAAATGTTGACTAACCTTTGATAATGAGTTAATCAGCCAAATTAAGCTGACTATGCTGACAAACGCAAACCCACCTAACAATAACTTCTCTTTATGGTTAGCATTATCAATAGCTGGGGCGCTTTTATAGGCACCATTTATCAAACTTTTTATCGTGTCACTCATCGTACTTATTCCTTCCAAACAGTCGTCTAAGTCGTACCGAGGCTGACCCTAATCAAGGCGGGATTGGTCATCACCTAAGTCATCACCTTTTTTTAAAGCCCTATTTATCTAAGTCCACGCTTAAAGGGTTCTATTTCAAGTACACCCTTTTAGGTATATCCATTATTATTAGTATCATTAAGTTGTATAGGCTTACGTACGCTCAATCCTTGAGACTTTTTATATAAACCTTTATCTATATAAGCGCTAGATAGCAGCATCTATATAGCGTGGGTCTTCAACTAATAGGCTTGGCAGAAAAATAAACCAAGATTGCCCATCTTTGACGAATTTACCATGATTGTAAGGAGCAAATGGTGAATCTATATCGATAGATTCAGCATGATATTGCGTAGAGGAAAACTGCTCAATACCTAGCACCTGATCCACAATGAGCCCAAGAAACAAAGATTGATGGTCAATAACGATGACCTTACGCTGGGTCAGCTGTGATGTCTGACGACTCACTTGTAAAAATTTTGCTAAGTCGGTAAGCGGCAATAAACGTCCGCGTACATTAGCGATGCCGAGCAACCAAGGCTGTACTAGCGGCATCATAGTGTACTCTGGCATTGAGAGCACTTCAGAGACCTCGCCAAGAGGCACAACCAGTCGCTGATCACCCAGCTCAAATACCACACCGCGCCAGCCAACATCCTGATCACCATGTCGATCACTTTGACGAGCTTTGGCCAAATCAGCGAGCCGTAAAAGCTCTATAAATCCTCTAGACGCCACAAATTACTCCATTACAGTACGGATAACCTGCATCAGCTCCGCCTCATTAATGGGCTTGGTCAAATACTCTTTCGCCCCTTGACGCTTACCCCAAACCCTATCTGTTTCTTGATTTTTGGTGCTTATAATGACTATTGGAATATGAGCGGTATTTTTATCACGGGTAATCTTACGCGTGGCTTGAAAACCATTCATCTCTGGCATAACCACATCCATTAAAATCACATCGGGCAGATGAGAGATAGCCATGGCACAACCTTCTTCGCCATTTGCCGCCTCCAATACGCGAAAATTATTTTTTGCCAGTATGTCACGAAATTTAGCCATTTCGGATGGCGAGTCATCAATCACCAATATAGTTGTCATAGATATATCCTTTATTACTTACTTTAGCGGCTAAAACGTAGGTGGACAGACCCCTAATATGGTCAGTCAGATGCATACAATACTTGTTTAGGCTAGCAGTGGTGATGCCATGCTATAAAAAACTATGACCTTTGTATTGCAACCAACACATATTACCGATAATACCTAGTACCCGCTTTAACTCTTTACATCCTAACTATGGATTAGATACGATGACGATTGATGGCATCAAATAGCTCGTCTTTACTGAATGGCTTGGTCAGATATTCATCTGAGCCCACAATACGTCCGCGTGCTTTATCAAATAAACCATCTTTAGAGGACAACATAATGACCGGCTTATTGGCATAATTGGGGTTATTTTTAATCAAGGCACAGGTTTGGTAGCCATCTAATCGCGGCATCATAATATCAACGAAGATGATATCAGGATCATTATCCACAATTTTAGCCAACGCATCGAAACCATCAATGGCAGATACTACCTCACACCCTGCTTTTTGTAACAACATTTCAGCCGTACGGCGAATGGTTTTAGAGTCATCAATAATCATGACCTTTAACCCATCAAAACTATTTTCCATTATTTCTATCCTATGAACGACTGTTTATTCTGAAAAAGATATCTGCTAGCAACTCTCTGTACTCTTATTTGACAGAAAGTCACCAATTATTTTACCGTCAGTCCAGACTTCTGCTATTTTACCCTAATCATAACGGGTATCATAAACACCTAGAAAAACAAATCTATAACATGTTAAATCAGGGATTTACACAGCAATAATTAGAGATTTTCCCTAGTGTGTAGTACCAGTAATAATCGCTGATGTCTGGTTACTTATAGTAACAAATAACTGCAAAAATAGGCAGCATTCTCCAGCAATATTTTGATGGGCAAAGCGGGTTTCACGATATTTGTTTAAATAGACGCCATAAAGCGCTAAGCAATGCTTAAACTCATGGCTAAATGTATTTTCAGAGCGACAGACCTAGCTCAAAGTCACGCAAAGGCTCTAAAAACATTTGTTTGCTATTATAGCCTAATGGACTTGTTTTACCACACAAAAATAATGTTCAACTATTAATGTTTATTAGCACTGATTATTTTCCACCACGCTCTTATTACTTATGCGTAAAAGTGTTTTACTTATAGCAGCGTTCTACACTACCATTTATACTTCATTTATCTATACTTCATTTATCTATACTTCATCTATCTAGCATCTATTGAATCACAGAGGGCGATGGCGCATCATGCATATCAAAAGCAGTCAAAAACTTGCAACCAACCACACGCTAATCGCTCGACTGCCCTATTTTGGATTGCAAGGTCGCATACTACTGCTGTTACTCATTGCCGGATCATTATCCGCCTGTCAACCGCCCTCTCCAACAGAGTCGATTGCCACCTCTGAAAATACGGATAACGCGTTGTCGCCGATTGTCATTCGTGAAGATAGTGTCACCATGGCGCCTGAGTATATTTTGAGCATCAAGCCCACTCGCTACCAGCCAAGCTTGGGGCTACAAGGTCAAATCGAGGCCATCAAAAGCATTCAGTTAACTGCTACTCATGACCTACAAATTCAGAAAGTATTGGTCACTCACGGTTAATGGGTAGAAAAAGGCACACCGCTACTTATTGTTGCGCGCCACACAGACACGACGCCTAAAAACAGCAAAACGATTACTTCTGCCGCACCACAGGATGATAACCAAAATAATGATAATGTAGATGACAATGCAGGTGATGATGCAGCCAGTAATACGGACAACCAACAAACGTCTAATACATCAACCTCTGCTCCAAACTCTATTACAGATACAGCGCCACTCATCACAGTCCGTGCCAGCTTCTCAGGTCGAGTAAGCCTTTATAGAGACAAGGCGCCGACAGTGTCAGCAGGCGACGTGCTATTACAATTAAGTGATGATCGGAATTTACGCTTTATTGCCACTTTGCCCATTCAGGCAGAATCGCAATTATCTATCGGTCAAAATGTCAATTTCACTGTTACTGGTTTGACAGATAACTTTACAGGTCAAGTCAGTAAGCTAACCGTTAATCAGCAAACTAATAAGCTGCTCGTTAATGTACACGTGGTGAAAAATGACGTTAGTCGCGGCAAATTGCGCCCTAATATGGCAGTCAGCGGTCGCGTTGACTATGGTCAAATAGAAGTAGGAACAGTCGTTCCCGAACAAGGGATACATGATGTGGATTTAGCTGAATTAAAAAAGCCGCCTTATAAACCACTCTCACCGCTTACCGCAAATGTCTGGATTATTAAGCAAGACCAACGCTTAACGCGCCAAGCGGTCGAAGTTATTGAGTATGATCCAAGTACGGGACAATATCTAATAGCCGGCGTTAGTAATGACAGCCTGATTTGTTTGGCGGATTTACCTCTTGAAACGGCAGGCAAAAAAGCAGTCATTTCATAATAAAAATGGCTGTATATTGCTGAGTGCGTTACATTGTGTAGAAATATTAACAAAGGCTATCTTGTGTGATGCTAGTAGCATTAGGCAAAATAGCCTTAGTGATGTTTATATAAAAGGTTGACGTTCTCATAAAAGCAGGTCTTTTATAATAGTACGGTTTATAGAACGACAAATTATATAACGACACAATCTTTTATTGAGAGAGCTCTTATCTTTTATCTCTTATTGAAAGATCTCTTGTATTGAAACATAGCATGATAAAGTGAATCACCAGTAACCATATAATAATGACAATTAAAATACACATGAATTTTCACTTTTAACCCAAGGACATCTTATGAGTAAGCAAATTTTATTAATTGAAGACGATCCAGATTTGGCTGAGTTGATCAGTGACTATTTAACCATGAACTATTATGACGTTCATCATGCTGGTCTTGGTCAAGAAGGGCTGGATATTTTGGACACCAAAGAGCGCGATATTGATTTGGTAGTGCTTGATTTAATGCTACCCGATATGGATGGCATGCAAGTTTGCCAAAAGATTCGTGGCAATAAAAACAATATTACCAATAAAGTACCCATCGTCATGTTAACGGCTAAGGGCGACACCACAGATCGTGTATTAGGACTTGAGATGGGCGCAGATGACTATATGTCAAAGCCATTTGAGCCGCGCGAATTGCTTGCTCGCATTCGCTCGGTGATTCGTCGTCATGAGCAGCCAAACCAAGCGGACAGTCAGTCAGACAGCTTAACTTTTGGTCGCTTAAGCGTCTTTCCAGACAGTCATGAAGTCACAATTGATGATCAATCCGTCCGCTTAACCACGCATCAGTTTCAGTTGCTTCATTACTTTGCCACTCATTCTGGCAAGGTGCTTAATCGCGAGCAATTATGGCAGGCAATGCCAAACGATGACAGCTCGGACAATATCGACCGCGCCATTGACGTACATATCTCACGATTACGTGCTTTAATTGAAGACAATCCACGTCAGCCAAAACGCATTATTACTGTGCGCGGTGTAGGCTATCAATTTGCCACCGATCAAGTGTAATCGTTTTTTAGACTGTCAACTCATGTCTTTATAATCTTGAGTTGGCAGTTATTCTTTGAGCTGGCAGCTACTTGCTGATAAAAATATTGCTTGCCCCTTTACCGTATAATCCTTATTGTTTACGACACTAGAGACCATGTCATGCAGACTCTCGGTTTTCATTCCGTCTTTGCTCGATTATTTGCCAGCGTCATGCTGGCATTAATTTTGTTTGCTGTGGCTATGGTGTTATTAACTCAGCTTGTCCATGACAAAGACTCAGGTATTCGATCTGAGGTTGTTGCCACCCAAATTTTGGGACAAATTGACCCTTTTTTACATGAGCTAAATACGTCTGTTAGCAATAATAATCGCCTGCAATCTCGCTTTATGCTGGCAGTAGTCAAAAAAAGCTTTGACATCTTTGATGAATCGTTACAAGCAAAGATGGGCTTGTATGATAACGAAGGTAATCTGCTGATGCAGACTGACAATAGTGACTTTCCGGTTAATCTGCCAGCGCTGCCCTCATTGTTTTCCCGCGTTTTTCCTTCTCTTGCCGATACGCCGCCCACCCAGCAAGCCCAAGTCTACAGTAGCACGGGCTATACCTTGCTGTATGAATCGCGTTTGCCACCAAAGAAACCAGTGCTTTCTGCCGCGCTCAATCTATTTACGGGCACCTTATTATTGCTGCTAATTATGGCTGGGGTGCTATGGTGGATTGCGCGTTCTATGACGTGGCGTATCAACCAGATGAGTCGGCAAATGACTCAGCTAGGCGATGGCGACTTTACCGTGCGCGTCAATGCTCGTGGTAATGATGAAATCGCCTTATTAGCACGCGGTTTTAATCAAGCAGCGCAAAAAATCGAACACCTAGTTAATGCTAATAATTTGCTACTTGCGCATGCCTCACACGAACTGCGCACCCCCATTACCCGTATTCGCTTGCAGATTGAGATGATGGATATGCTCGCAGGGGCAATGCCAGAGGATACCAAGGCTAAGTTTGATAAACGCGCCCAAGCCATTAATCGCGACTTGTCTGGGCTGAATGATTTGGTCGAAAGCATTCTGCTGGTCAGCCGCTTGGATGCCGGACATGTGCTGCAACAAATTGAGCGCATGGATATCTATGATTTGGTTAATCAGGAGCGGCAACATTATCCGGAAGCGACCTTACTTGGCGAGCGTCTGGTGATTGAAGGTCAACCGTTGATGCTGACCCACTTGATTCGAAACCTGTTAAATAATGCCATGCTACACGGTGAGCCGCCGATTACGATTTTGCTGTATGGCGTTGAAAACAAAACAGATGCCGTCATAGTTCCTGAGTATTTATTACAAACGGCGGTCTGTCATAGCTTTGCGACAGCAGATAATAATGCAGCCCTTCTTACCCATGAAGCGCATATTCCGGTTGATAAACAAAAGCAACTGAGTAATATATCAGCAAGTGTTTCTTCTGAAACTGACTCGTCTGATAAGACAAATAAAACGAAATCGGGCGATACAGTACCTCTACTACCTGCCCCAACCCTTTATAAAAATGGTCACTTATTTACTGTTGAAGAACCGTTATGTTCTCTCACTGCATCTAATGATGATCAAAGCGATTTAGTAGAATCACCTATAACCGAAATTGTACCTTTGATCAATACCAACGCTGTTATCGGTAACTATAATAAATTTACCACTGACCTTGTTGATAGAATCAAAAAGGGCAACTGGCGAATGGTTGCTGAACCTAAACTGGCAGAAAATACAATAGCAGATGCTAATCTTGCACAGACTAAGCGTGTAGAGACCAAGCTTGCACAGAACAAGCTTGCACAGAACAAGCTATCAAACGCAGAGCAAAATAATACCGCTCCTAATAAAAATGCCAATGATGCACAGGAAAATCAGCCACCTGCTACTCAACGTAAAGAAAACCTATTCAAGAAACATCTAAAAAAAGTCAAACCAGAACCTGTACGTCCGCAACCAAATTATGTGGTGCTAGCGGTGATTGATGAAGGCGGCGGCATCCCTGAAGACAAGCGTGAAGAGATATTTAGCCCCTTTGTGCGCTTGCAGCAAAAGAAAAAAGGCTCAGGTTTGGGTTTGTCATTGGTCACTCAAATCGTCACAGCGCATCAAGGTCATATCACCACCGATACCATCAATGGTCATACCCGTTTTCTAATCGTCCTGCCGGTCAAACATGACCCACATTATAATTATCGCGACCATAATAGACGTGGATAATTTATTAAAGGCATAAGATATTAAATGGATAAGATATTAAATAGTATTAATAACTGCTGTCATTCCTATTAGTCGCCCTTTTTTTTATGCTTAATAATTTAGATTTACCTGATTTTTTATAACCGTATCGAACATATTTCTTAATATTCTACTGCACAATATAGCTTTTATTATGAGTTCTAGAATATTCCAGTCATAGATGGACATATCCAAAACGCTGCAAAATATGCTATATTACCGCCCCTTATTATCGGGTTGTCGATTGCAGCCAGTGAATAACGCAGCAATCTTTAGACCTCGATATGACTGTTATCGTATTTATTAAATTTTGGGCATTCCATGAGTGACATGATCGTTCTAAATGACGTGACCAAACGCTTTTTAAGTGACAGATCCGTCAAAGGCGCGGACGGCAAACCGCATTGGTTTACTGCCGTTGAGCCGACTTCACTGTCAGTTAAACAAGGCGAGATTTTTGGCTTGATGGGCTATTCAGGCGCAGGGAAATCCACCTTATTACGGCTGATTAATTTACTTGAGCGCCCAGATAGTGGTCAAGTCATTATCGATGATGTTAATTTGATGGAATTGTCAGCGGGCGATTTACGGATTGCGCGCCATAATATTGGTATGATTTTTCAGCAATTTAACTTGATGTCCAATCGCACCGTTTTTGATAATGTGGCGTTTAATTTGATAGTGTCAGGTTATCCGAGTCGCGATATTCACAAGCGGGTGATGGAATGTCTCGATATTGTCGATTTAACCGATCGCGCCAGTCATTATCCGGCACAGTTATCGGGTGGGCAAAAGCAGCGTGTTGGTATTGCTCGCGCCATTGCCCCGAGTCCTAAAGTCTTATTGGCGGATGAGCCGACCTCTGCGCTTGACCCTGCAACCACACGCAGCTTGCTAACTTGCCTGCGTGATATTAATGAGCAGCTTGGCGTCACCATTGTTATCGTTACTCATGAGATGAGCGTGATTCGCAGATTATGTCACCGCGTCGCATTATTGCATCAAGGTCAGCTGTTAGAAGTGGCAGACATTCGCGATGGGCTGATTCAAGCAACGACCCCGATTGGTCAAGGCTTGATACACGAAGATTAATGAGGCAGGAGAAAATAGATGTTAACTGGTACGGAATTATCTGCCTCGATAGATAAACTGCTTGTATTGCGTAAAGAGATTTGGCAAGCGTTCGTCGATACTTTTATTATGCTTGGCATATCCACCACAGTCGCCATCATCATCGGCGGGCTATTTGGGGTGTTCTTATTTTTATCCAGCGATCGACAGTTTTTGCAAAATAAAACCTTGTATGCCGTGCTAGGCGGTATTACCAATTTTATGCGTGCCTTCCCCTTTGTGATTTTGATGATTGCAATGAGCCCTTTTACTAAGGCTATTGTTGGTACGGGTATCGGTCCAATTGCCGCCTCATTGGTACTTGCGATTGCAGGCTCGTTTTATTTTGCTCGTTTGGTCGAGCAAAATCTACGCGAAGTGCCGCGCGGTATTATTGAAGCAACGGAATCTATGGGCGCGCGTCCATTGACCATTATTAAAGTACTGCTTAATGAAGCGCGTTCAGGTCTGGTCTTATCGGTCACTATCTTATGTATCAGCTTACTGTCATTTTCAGCAGCGGCAGGTATGATTGGTGGTGGCGGTCTTGGCGATTTAGCCATTCGTTATGGGTATTATCGTTATCAGACAGAGGTAATGGTCTTTATCGTTATTATGCTCTCGATTATGGTTATCTCGATTCAAGCATTGGGTAATTTACTCGCCACGCGTTTGGATAAACGCTAGATAGTACGTGTCTTCATCTATACCATTTAAGATGGCTTTTAAACAGTGCTTGATTTTATACCTGAAACGGTTTACTTTAATTAGCATTCCAGCAACATTTGATATAGCAGCATTACGACTTACTTTATCAGTCTTAATGCTGCTTTTTTAATGGCTGTTTTATTTTTAGCTCTTTCGCTTTAGCCCATTTATGAGTAAGGATGTTTCATGAAATTAACCGATATCAGTCGTCAGTTGGCGACCGCATTTGCCGCCGTTGGTGTATCAAGCTTAGTATTAGTGGGCTGTAATAATTCATCAGCGCCAGAAGCAACTGCGGAGCCCGTCACTGAAACCACAGCGACCAGCGATATTGATCCAGAACATAGCAAAATCGTCATCGGTACGACTGAAGGTGACTTCGCTGATATGGTACGCAACCAAGTGAAAAGCTCACTAGAAGCGCAAGGTTATGAAGTTGAATTGGTAACCTTTACCGACTATGTCCGCCCAAATATTGCTTTGGCTGATGGCGATTTGGACATCAATATCTTCCAGCATAAGCCATATCTTGATACCTTTAAAAAAGAGAACAATCTTGATTTGGTCGAAGTATTTCAAGTACCAACCGCCCCACTTGGCGTTTATTCTGGTAAAAAAACCAAGATAGAAGATGCCTTTAAAGGTATGAGTGTGTCTGCACCGAATGATCCAAGCAATTTTGCCCGCGCCTTAGTTATGATGAATGAGCTTGGCTGGATTACGCTAAAAGACAATATTGATCCGCTCACTGCATCAAAATCTGATATCGCTGATAACAGTAAATACGATATCAAAATCGTTGAGTTAGAAGCTGCTCAGTTGCCACGTGCTCGTGATGAGGTGGACTTTGCTATTATCAATGGTAACTATGCCACTGACTCAGGCATTAAGCTAACTGAAGCCTTGTTCCAAGAGCCAAGCTTTGCTTATGTGAACTGGTCAGCGATTAAAACTGCCGATAAAGATAAAAAATGGGTTAAAGACGTGACCAACGCTTATAACTCTGACGCCTTCAAAAAGTATGCTCATGACAGCTTCCCAGGTTACAAATATCCAAAAATCTGGTCTGCTGAGCCTGCCACTGTTACCGCAACAGCCGGTACTGCCAGCGCTGAAGGTACAGTAGCTACTACTGCTAAATAATTATTATTGTAAAAAATAATTCAAAAAAATGTCCATGATTGATAAGTCATGGACGTTTTTTTTTGCTTATTTATGATGAAACTCTATTAAATTTGACGTTACAGCCTGTGTGTCCTTTGTAGGAAAGCGTCAGCTGCCCTATCCTTGTCTGCTGGTTTTTTTTATAGTAATAAAATAGTGCTAAAGCTGCATAGAAATTCATACTTATTATGATTAATCATCAACTGTGCTAGCAATATAAATTTGAATCACGACAAACGACAAGGATAATTATATGAGCACGAAAACTTATCAGATTCGCACCGCTGGAGACGCTGGCATCCCAGTATTAGGGCTTGGAACGTGGCAATCTACTGGGCAAGACTGCATAGACGTGGTTAGCCAAGGGTTACAGATGGGCTATGAGCACGTCGATACGGCTCAAGCTTATAGTAATGAAAAGGAAGTTGGACAAGGTATCAAACAATCGGGCATCGCTCGTGATAAGTTCTTCTTAACCACAAAGATATTTCCTGATGACTTAAAGTTCCAGCCAGAAAAATTAATCGCTGCGGCTAAACGCTCATTAGAAAGTTTAGATACCGATTATGTCGATTTGTTACTGCTGCATTGGCCTGATGACCGCGTGCCGTTATCAGAAACGATACCTGCATTATGTGAATTGCAAAAGCAAGGGCTAACGCGCCATGTTGGGGTTTCTAACTTTAATATCGCCCACTTAATTGAAGCAGAAAAATACGCTGATGTGCCGATTGTTGTCAATCAGGTTGAGTTTCATCCCTTTATTAAACAAGATACCTTGCAGGCTTTTTTAAACAACCACCATATTTTATTAGAAGCCTACTCGCCGCTTGCACGTGGTGATGTGTTTAAAAATGAGATTATCAAACAGATTGCAGATAAGCATGGCATCACGCCAGCGCAAGTGTCATTGGCTTGGATACTGTCAGATAAAAACCGTATCGCCATCCCCAAAACCTCGAACCCAAAACACTTACAAGGTAATTTAGATGCCATCAACGTACAATTAAGCGCGGATGAATTGGCACAAATCAGCAAGCTTGCTCGTAATGATGGGCGCAAGATTGAGCATCCTGACTATACGCCTCAGTGGGATGATTAATATCAATCCTAGCGATTTTTACCATGCTTAATCAAAAATTAGCCATAAAAAAGCCACTGCTATATTCAGTGGCTTTTTTATTAAGTGAGAATTATTAAATGATGATAATTTCGTGCTTAACTAACAATTACGCTATTATCATGACACTTATTGCGTCATAACTTGCGAATCTTTAATCGGTTCAGCAGGTTGGTATAAGTTAGAATCTGGACTGACGCCCACCTTCTCAGCACTGGCACGGTTGTTTTCTTTTAGGGATTTAGCTACTTCTGCCGGCATATAGTTTTCATCATGCTTTGCCAATACCTCACCCGCTACAAAGGTGTCGCCTTGCATTTTACCTGTCGCCACGATGCCAGAATTTTCAGCAAATAAATCAGGCAAAATACCTTGATAGGTCACAGGAACGGTCGATTTAAAATCTGTAATGGCAAACTCAACACTGAGCGGATCATTAGGCGCACGTTGTACACTGCCTGCAACCACCATGCCGCCAGCACGAATACGCTTGTCTTGTGGCGCTTCACCTTGGGCAATTGCCGTTGGGTCAAAATAATAATCGGTTTGCTGGCGCATGGCATAAAGCACCAATACTACTGCCACTGCTGCACCTGCCAGCGTAAAAAACACCCACATCAATTTTTTGCGTCGAACTGCATTCATACCACGACCTCATAGATGACTAACTACTGTTCACACCAGAAAAAGAGTCTCAGGATGCTCTTTTTATACCGGATGAGACAGGCTGCCTTTAAGATAGTTATATAGTAGCATTTTTTGCATAAATCAATAAGCTTTTTGGCGATATTGCCCACATATTGACGCGTTATAAAAATAAACCTAACAAGTTAAACTATTGATATTAAGTCTATTTTATAAGGCTGCACCTTTATTACCCTTTGTACCACGCTGGGCTTGACGTGCTTGTTGAATAATCAGCTCCTTAATTAAGGATTGACGTTGCTTTCGGCTATACCAGATAAATATTAGCATCATTCCGACGGTAATTGCCCAACACGACCACACAAAAACGCCATGCTTACCCATGGCAATAAATTCAGAGATACTATAAAAATAGGGTTGCATGCGGTTCTCCCAACTGCCCTAAGGCTTTCTCAATAAAGCGTTATTTACCTTGGCCACGGACGTATTCTTTTACCCAAGCTTTGCCTTGGTCACGGTATAAAATAAGGGTATTGGTACGATAAATGGCTAAGGTTGCGACCAATAAATAACTGCCAATAATCATTAATAATAATGGCATCCACATATCTGCCGACATTTTGGGCGCTGCGGTTAAGGTAAAAGTCGAACCTTGGTGCAAGGTATTCCACCATTGAACTGAATATTTAATAATGGGCAAATTCACCGCACCAACAATGGATAAAATAGCTGCGGCTTTACCACGGTTTGCCGTGTGCTCAAAGGCAGCAAATAACGCCATCACGCCAGCGTATAAAAATGCCAAAATCAGCATTGACGTTAGCCGTGCATCCCAAACCCAATAGGTACCCCACGTTGGCTTTGCCCAAATGGAACCAGTAAGCAAACTAACCACGCACAATAAAAACCCTAATGGCGCAAGCGCTTGTGCCACCAGATTTGCCGTTTTTATTTTCCAAACTAAATAAATAACTCCCAATACCGCAAGAGCAAAGTAAATAGAAATGGCAAGGCTGGCTGCTGGCACATGAATAAAGATAATGCGATAACTATTGCCTTGTAAGTAGTCAGGTGGCGCAAATGCCAAGCCCCAAATACTACCAATCGTTAGGCACAGTCCGGCTAAGATAGCCAACCACTTGACCCATGGCGAAAAAATACGGAAAAACTCCTTGGTGCCCACAGTAGTCAAAAAGACCTGCCAAATGCGCTGCCATAGGCTTGGAGAGGAGACATTATTTAGGTTGGGCATGGGGATTAACCTACTGCAAAGCATATCAATGGGGCAGATAGAAAAGATGTTCGACTTCCCTATCCACAATTCGGTAAGCGTTCACGACTTAGCAAACGCCATCATATAGCATTATAGCAAACTTGCCCACATTCACCATGGGGTTAATGCGCGTATTATGATTTGCAAATAAATGATAAATAAAGGTTAAATGCTTAGACGTAAAAACAAATATCAGAATATATTTATCCGTATGACCATTTATATTAATTTAACCATGCCATTTTTAAGGTTTGGGCAATAACCCACGGCATGACCAACACAGAGATAATACTCCCTGCTAATAGTAACGCTAAAATCGGTAGCCCGTTTAAACCAGTGGCAAATAAATCTACCGCGCCGGTGGCAAAAATCAATACTGGTAATTGCATCGGTAGCGCAATCAGGGGCACCAATACCGCACCGTTTTTAAGTGATAACGTCAGACTGCTTGCCACTGCCGATAACATAAGCAGCATCGGACTGCCGACAATAATAGATGCCATCAAAATACCCGTTTCAAACCAACTCAACTGAAACAAAGGCACGGCAAGTAAGCTTAAAACTGCCACAATACCGCTACTAAAAATCCAATGAATTGCTAAACGAATCAGCACCCATAATGGCAACGATGCTTTTGCGACCACCAATTGTGCTAACGTGCCATTGTCCAAAGCAGGTTTAAACAAACCTTCAACACCCATTACCAAGGACAACAGCGCGGCAATCCAAACCGCAGCCACGCCCAAACGCTGTAATAATTGCGGCTCACTACCAACAGCTAACGGGAATAAGGTGATAATAACCAAGAACAATACCAAAGGATACAGCCATTGTACTGCCCCTTGTTGCTTGACCTGCCACTCGCGCCGCCATAATTGCCCAAAGCTGATAACGTTGGGTACAGCAATATTTTGACTATTATTGTGCTTATTGTTTTGATTATTATTAACTGATTGCTCTTGGCTATTTGTCATCATTTATCCTTTATACCATATAATCTGACAAATCAAGCACGTGATTGGCAACACCAACCGGCTGATGACTGGTCATCATAATCGCGCCGCCTGCGTCTGCAAATTCACGTAATCTTACTTCCATCCGCGCGACCATATCCACGTCAAGCGCGGTAAATGGCTCATCAAGTAACCACAATGGCGTTACCTCAGGCGTCAATAAATACAGCCGAGCCAGCGTAATACGGCGCGTTTGTCCTGCGGATAAATGGCTTGAGCTGATGGTTTCAAACCCTTGCAAACCAACCCACGCCAGTGCCGCATCGATATCAGTTCGACTTGGCGTAATACCATATAAATTGAGCAAAAAGGTTAAATTCTGCGCGACGGTTAGACTGGGGTGAATGCCCAATTGATGCGACACATAGAGCGGCTGAATCGGCAGCATCTGCGACCCTTGATAATGTACAATGCCAGTTAATATCGGTATTAATCCAGCAAGTTGCATCAGGAACGTGGTTTTACCCGTACCATTTGCGCCAATTAAATGGTAAATATCACCTGCTAACAAGGTAAATTCGACCGCTTCGCACAGCGGAATCTCACCACGTTGCACGGTAAGCTCATCACAGGCTAACACCGGCGCTAGTAGAGCTGTTTGCATTGACGCTGATATAGATACGGACGGGATGGTCACGGACACCTCTTATTATTACCAGTTTAATCAGCCAGCTATATTCACCATAAACCACTATTGCGTTCATGGCAAAATACGTTATGCTCACTACCACTTACCAGTATAACAAATTGTTAATTACTATGACCTCAAAACCTATGCCACAGTCAAAAGATATCCGAAACTCTGATACTCATGCAAAATCTAGTGTCGATAATTCGGAAAGCTTAGAAAATTCAGCGCCAAAAAGCAAGTCCGTAGCTGACCGCACGCCTTTGACAGATTTGACTATTGATGGTTTAGTCGAAGCGCAAGTCAGGTTTATGCAGCAATGGCTACGCAGTCAAGCTGAGCCATTAGTCATGGACGCGTGGCAATGGCTTGGTGCACAGCCGATGCAGCAATACATCAGCTGCGAGGATTTACAGCACTTACTTAACGAGTGGATATTAAGTCAGCCAATGAGTGAGTTGATGCGCACTGATGTCCGCGATATTTTGCATACCATTATTTATCATCCCGTTAATGATAACGTACCTTTATCTGAACTCATTGACGACAGCCAAATTGATACCTTAGCCAATTATATCGGCAGCCATGAGCAGCAGCGTAATATGTTGATTCATAGTCTCATTGGTAACGATACTTTTGCGGATTTATTGACCCAAACGCTGTATCACGCGATTAACGACTTTATGGAAACTACCCTTGATAAAGCTGGCGGTGTGGGTAAACTCATGAAGCTTGGGCGCAGCTCGTTTGAAAAAGCCACCAATCGCAATCTTGATGATAAGCTGCAAGCATATTTGCATCGCAATATTAAAGACTTGACCCGACGCGCTGAAGCCAATGCGCAAGAGCATCTGTCTAATGAAGAAGTGGCGCGCTTACTGATTACCGGTTGGGCACGTTTGAAAGACGAGCCGGTTAGCCAGTTACAAGCCTACCTCAGTGATGAGCCGGACAATAACAGCCTTGAGCTAATTGAAGCCAATGTACAGCAAAGTTATAATCGTTTGCGGATATCGCCTTATTTGCGCAGTTTGGTAAGTACAAGCGTTGAGACTGGGTATGCCAATCATCAGTCTGATACCTTTGCTCAATTGGCGGCAGGTTTACATATTGATGAGCAAGCCATTGCTACGCTAAGCACTGCCCTATTGCCGCTTGCCCATGATGCTATTGATAGTGCGCCGTTCACTGACCATATTCGCACCATGCTGCATGCTTTTTATGCTCAGCCTGATATTAAGCAAACCGTAGCAAATGGCGTCTCTTAGCTGAATGCCTTGATATTATTGAACAGTAGCGATTTACTTATTTTCACTTATTAATAAAAGATCAGTTATGAGTCCTATCAATAAACGTAGCTTGTGGCAAAAAATCAAACGGCGCTTGGCAGCCGCGTTGTTGCGCGTGGTTGAAGATGATAGCGCAGACAAGGATACCAGCAGCCCTGTTAATGTGCCGGAATATCCGATTCCAGCCGAAGATATTAGCGCTAAAAATACTACAGCTGAAAGCATTAATAATGACAGTATTGAAGATAAAAATATAGAAACCAATAATATTAAAGCTGACAGTATTGAACATGGCAGCATTGAAAGTACTCAGTCCGAGAATACAAATGCTGACGTAAATACCGCTAATAACGATATTAATAATGATAATTTAAAAAATAAAGATTCGGAAAATAGTGCCTCAAAAAATAGCAGTTTAGAAAAGAATAGCTTAGAAAATCATGACACCAATGATAATTATCATGAAGCGCAAGAAGTCGATGCTCCAAATGATATGTCAATCGTCGAATATCTGAAGCAATATTTTTATGATAAAGACTGGCACTATACCTATTATCGCCCTCGGGCATCGGACAGTCAGCAATCGCACCATTTATCATTACAGATGAGGAACAAGCAAGTCGAATGCGGCTATCTATTTCGGGTACAAGAAGCCAATAATCTACTGGCGGTCTATGGCATTTTGCCGTTTTTGATTCCTGAAAGCCATCAAAGCGCGGCAATGCTGCTGATTACCCAAATCAATTATGACATGCTGATAGGTAATCTGGAGATGGATATCAACGATGGCGAAATACGCTATAAAAATGCTATTGATATTGAAGCGGTCGGTATCGACGATCATATTATGGAGCACTTATTGCAAAGTGTGATTGCCATGACTACGGTCACTTATGAGATATTTAGTGATTTGATTAATACTGCCAATCCGGCAGAAGACATGGCAACGTTACTCACTGAGTTACGTCAGCAAGCCGATGCGCGCAAGTTTTATTTGCCCACCCAGTTTGTACAATAAGCGCCTCCCTGATACCTGTTTTAACTTGTGATATTTTTTATACGTCATTCTTTATACGTAATTTTTTCAACGACTTTTTATGACAGCATCTAACCTATAGACAGTAAATAACCATGCTAAAAATTGCTTATTCTGAGATTTTTCGTTATTCAGTCCCTGAAAAACATCGCTTTCCCATGCAAAAATACACCATGATTCCGGAGCGATTATTAGCGGAAGGCACTATTACAAACGATAACTTTTTTGCGCCAAAAAAATTGAGCGAAGAAGAAGTATTAACTACCCATACTGCTGAATATTGGCATAAGCTAAAAACCCAGACCTTGACTGCCAAAGAAGCACGTCAGATTGGTTTTGAGATGACGCCGACTTTGGTTGAGCGCGGGCGTTATATTGCACACGCAACATATGAATGTGCGCTCTATGCGCAGCAATATGGCGTAGCGATGAATGTTGCAGGCGGTACGCACCATGCCTTTGCCGATCATGGTGAAGGGTTTTGTGTGTTTAATGATGTGTGTGTTGCCAGCAATCTATTACTGGCACGTGGACAAGCGCAGCGAATTTTAGTCGTTGATTTGGATGTGCATCAAGGCAATGGCAATGCCAGTATTATGGCAAACGAGTCACGCGTTTTTATATTTAGTATGCATGGCGCCAAAAACTATCCGTTTCGTAAGCAAATATCCGATCTTGATATTGAGTTGGCAACGGATACAGGTGACGCTGAATACTTACAAATTCTGGCAGATACGTTGCCGCGCTTAATTCAGGAATTTGTGCCCGATATGATTTTTTATCAGTCGGCAGTGGATGTCTTGGCAACGGATGCACTGGGTAAATTGGCATTGTCGCAAGAAGGCTGCAAAGCGCGCGATGAGTACGTATTACGCCAAGCAAAAGCGGAAAATATACCCGTTGCTATCGTCATGGGCGGTGGCTATTCAGAAGATATTGATGATGTGGTTGAGGCGCACTGTAATACTTTTCGCTTGGCGCAACAGATATTTTTTGATGAAGTAAATCCTGACGGTCATTAATTCTTTGCCTTTAATCATTACTGTCTAATGTTGTGCCCTTTATCACGACAGTAATGCCATTATTTTTTGCCGACCAATACGTACCCCAAGCACCGTTATAATCAATAATACAAGCTGACAAAAGCGGGCTTGGGGTACATATTCACGCAGTCAAATCTTTAAGGTTAAAATATCTGTGGTTAATAAGGCAATAAACAATGCGACTGTTGGAGCAGTGAAGAATTATTCGCCATCTTGACGTTGGGCTAAAGTATCACCAATCAATGCAGCAAGTTGCTCAGCAATCTGATTTTTATGGGCTTTATCTAATGTGACCACATCTTGCTCATAGCGCTGGGCAAAGAATACTTGCATCGCATTATCATCGCTGGCAAAACCAATATCCGTGCGTGAGACATCATTGCAAGCAATCATATCCAAATCTTTACTAACGAGTTTACCACGGGCGTAACGCTCTACTTCTTGGGTTTCAGCAGCAAAGCCAACCACAAATAATTCTGGATAGGCATGCGAAATCGTCGCTAAGATATCAGGATTTTTAATCAAATTAAGACTCATCGACTCTTGGGTCTTTTTGATTTTTTGCGGTGCAGCTTCTTCAGTACGATAATCGGCAACAGCAGCAGTTGCGATAAAAATATCAGCGATGAGCGCATTATCATCTTCTGCTATAGCGTCAGCAGGTTCATCACTACAATCACAGTCATCGTGCCCATGGTCATGATGATGGTCGTGGTCGTGATGATGATCGTGGTGATGGTCATGATCATGCTCTTCTTCAAACTGCAATGCAGCATGAGTACCCGCCACACATTGTTGCGTGGTAATGAGCATTTCTTCAGCAGAGAGTACATCAATGCGCGTAACCCCAAGCGGTGTGGGCAAGGCGACTTTACCGCCAGCGATTAAAATCACCTGTGCACCAGCTTCAACACAGGCCCGTGCCAAGGCAAAACCCATTTTTCCTGAAGAATGATTGGATAAGTAACGCACGGGGTCAATAGCTTCTACGGTTGGACCTGCGGTAATGACCACGGTTTTGCCAAATAAGCGCTGCGGAATGGTGTGTTGAGCAATAAATAACCGCAGCTCAGCCAATAATTGCTCAGGCTCTGGCAGACGCCCTGCGCCCACATCGCCACACGCTTGCTCGCCACTGGCAGGCATAATGATATGATAGTTCATATCACGCAGCGTCATAACATTCAGATTCACGGCAGGATGTGCCCACATTTGCTGATTCATAGCTGGGGCAATAATAACGGGCGCGGTAGTTGCAAGGCACACGGTAGTAAGCAAGTCATCCGCCATACCCATCGCTAGCCTAGCCAAAGTATTGGCAGAAGCAGGCGCAATAATGACCAAATCCGCCCATCTGGCAAGTTCAATATGACCCATGCCCGCTTCAGCGTGTTCATCAAGTAACGAGGTATGCACCTCATTACCCGTCAACGCTTGTAAGGTCAGCGGAGTAATAAAGGCTTGCGCCCCAGCGGTCATAATGACGCGCACCTGATAGCCCGATTTAATCAATAAACGGGCGAATAGAGCAGATTTATAAGCGGCGATACCGCCAGTGATAGCGAGCACAATATTAGTCATAAGCGTGGCATTATTAACAGTAGGAAATTAAAGGATAAAATGGCGCTTATAGTAACAATTATGAGCCAAATTGGGTAAGATTTTCCGCACTTATCGATAATTGCTTACGATAATTTTATGTTTATTTTATACAACACTTATCAATATACCATTTCAAAAAAATAATAAAGGAATAGCAATGGCAATCAAAGACTGGCACGAAGACGATCGACCGCGAGAAAAACTATTAAAATTTGGGGCAGCGCATTTATCGGACGCTGAAATATTAGCCATATTTTTACGTACTGGTACGCAATCGCAATCGGCAATCGAGCTGGCGCGGCACCTGATTACTCAGTTTGGCAGTCTTGCTGAATTACTATCCGCGCCTAAAGATGTGGTGCTTGCCTGCCACGGTATCGGTCCGGCTAAATACGCGCAGATACTCGCATCACTGGAAATGGGTACGCGCTATCTCGACAGTCAGTTACGAACTGGGCAAGCACTCGGACGCTCGCAAGCCGTCAAGGACTATATCAGCACACAATTACGTCGGGAGCCACGCGAAGTTTTTGCGGTTTTGTGTTTGGACAATGCACTGAATTTACTCAATTATGAAATCCTGTTTACCGGCGGTATTTCATCCTGCTCCGTTTGTATCAAGCATGTGCTGCGTCACGCGCTTACCCATTCTGCCAGCCAATTAATTATCGCGCACAATCATCCGCATACTGATGCCCAGCCTTCAGCAGCAGACAATCGCTTAACCGACGAGCTAAAAAAAGCCTGCGATTTAATCGATTTATCTTTAATTGACCATATTATTGTTGGGCGTAACGATACCTTATCGTATGCTGAAAATGCGCTGTATCCTTTCGCCTAAAAGGTTACTGGCAACGATTTTATTTAGGATAAATTTAGAGTTGTTAGCCCTAACTAAAAGATAGAGGCAACGCTATAGATTACAACGGATACCAGCGTTCACATACGGTAGCCGTTTCATTATTGATAATTACATCTATATCACGCATATTGTTAACGAGCTTTGTGTCGCTACTCTATACGATGGGTTAAAATGTATTTACTAATGCTTACTCTTTTCTAGGCAAATCCTGTTTTTTCTACATTATTACGCGTTATCATGACAGGTTATAATTTATAGCGCTGTTGCTCTTCCCTCATTCACTCTTTGCTAAGGAGACAGTCATGGCGATTGGCTTATTTATTTTGGCATTATTGGTTCAGTTAGCCGTCGTTTTGGCCATCTTTTTGCAGTCGTTATCACGCTTAACCGGCAGTATCGTAGCGATTATCACGGTAATAGTCACCGCTTATATCAGTCCGTGGTCACTGATTTTGGGCGTACCTATTGCGTTGCTGTGCCTGATATTATTGATTGCGCCTACTCGCCGCGCGTTGATTACCAAACCCGTTTATAAAGCGCTTGGCAAAGCGATGCCCAGCATGAGCGACACTGAACGCGAAGCGCTCGATGCAGGTACCAGCTGGTGGGAAAAAGAGCTGTTTATGGGCAATCCAAACTGGAAAACCTTTGCCAATTATCCGTATCCTGAACTGTCGGACGAAGAACAAAGCTTTATTGATAATGAAGTTGAATACCTGTGCGCGATGTTAGATGAATGGCAAATCCAACATGACGACAAAGAGCTATCGCCAGAGGCATGGCAGTTTATCAAAGCCAATGGCTTTTTAGGGCTGATTATTCCCAAAGAATATGGCGGCTTAGATTTTAGCTCTTATGCGCAAAGCCGCATCATGAGTAAAATTGCCTCGCGCTCGCCAACGGCTGCGGTCACTTGTATGGTACCAAACTCGCTGGGACCCGGTGAGCTATTAATGCATTACGGCACGGACGCGCAAAAACAGCGCTGGCTACCGGGCTTAGCAAAAGGTGAAGAGATTCCTTGCTTTGGTCTAACCGGTCCAGAAGCTGGTTCTGATGCAGGCGCTATTCCTGATACGGGTGTGGTTTGCTACGGTATTCATGACGGCGAATATACGCTAGGTCTGCGCATGAATTTCTCCAAGCGCTGGATTACCTTGGCACCGATTGCAACCGTTGTTGGCTTGGCGTTTAAAATGTATGACCCTGAAGGGCTATTGGGCGATAGTGATAAAACCGATTATGGCATCACTTGCGCCCTTGTGCCGGCAAGCCATGAAGGCGTTATTATTGGACCGCGCCATTATCCGAGCGGCTCGCCCTTTATGAATGGTACGGTTGATGGCACTGACGTCTTTATTCCGCTTGATTATATTATCGGTGGGGTCGAAAACGCAGGGCGCGGTTGGCGGATGCTGATGGAATGTCTGGGCGTAGGACGCGGTATTTCCTTGCCAGCATTGTCAACATCAGCCAGTGAAATGACCTATTTATCAGTTGGCGCATTTGCCAAGGTACGTGAGCAATTTAAAATCTCCGTTGGTAAATTCGAAGGTGTGCAAGACGTTACCAGCTATATTGCCAGCCAAACTTATATGTTAGAAGCTTTTCGCCACTTGGTTACCTGCGGTCTAAATCAAGGTGGTACGCCATCAGTGATGACGGCAATGGCAAAATACTACGCCACCGAAACCATGCGTGTGGTAGTCAATCATGGTATGGATGTGGTCGGTGGTCGTGCCATTCAAATGGGACCGCGCAACTTTTTAGCCACTCCTTATCATGCCATTCCGGTCTCTATCACGGTTGAAGGCGCAAATATTTTAACGCGCTCACTGATGATATTTGGGCAAGGGGCAATGCGCTGCCATCCCTATTTATTTGATGAATTACAACTACTGCAAAGTGAGGATAAAAAAGCGGCTCTTAAACCGTTCGATGTTTTATTTTTCAAGCATTTAGGCTATACCTTTAATCGCGGTGCCAAGGCATTTGTCTCCGGATATATGGGCGGTAGTAATGATGCGCCTCTCTTTGCCGACAGCTTTACCCGACCTTATTACAAGCATATCAACCGCCTCAGCACCAGTTTTGCGCTAACCGCTGATATGGCGCTCGGCTTATTGGCTGGCGATTTAAAACGTAAAGAGATGCTATCGGGTCGTCTTGCCGATATTCACGGGCATTTATTTATCGCCACAGCTATTTTGCAATTTTACCAATATGGCAGTAAATCAAAAGCCGAGCAATTACATGCAGAAGTGGCATTAAAGCACAGCTTATTTACCATTCAAGAAGCCTTTATCAGCTTTTTTGATAACTTTCCTAATCGCATGGCGGCAGGCGTGGTCAGCTTTGTAACTTTCCCAAGCGGTCGTATTTTTAAACCGGCGAGCGACGAGCTAAAGCGTCAACTTGGCGACACCTTTATGGATGACTTTGAAGCCAATCCGTTCCGCGATTATCTAAAAACCATGGTTTATTACAATACTGAGCCGGACGATGTCACCGGTCGTATGGAAAATGCCTACCAAACATTATTAGCCGTTGAGCCATTATGGCAACGCTTTAAAAAAGCTGAGCATAAAGGCAGCTTTGAGGGCTTAACCTTTGAAGATTTTGTGGTAGATGCCAGTCAAAATGGTGACATTAGCGAAGAAGAAGCAGAAGTGCTGATTCATTATAATGCGCTACGTTTTGATTCTCTATTAACGGATACCTTTGATGAGCATTTAGAGCAAGTGCAAGAGCGTACCAATCCGCACAGTTTAGAAAATGCTGTTGATAAACTGACAGACTATGCGCAATTAAAAAAAGAGGCTCAAATCAGAAACGGTACTTATGTTGCTAAAGACACCTCAATAGACGATAACGAATTGTCGGCTAATGGGCAAACTCCTGAGCAGCAAATTGGTGATACCAACCCAAATCACGGGTATGAGCCGGACGGTGATGTGAAAATGGTGGCTGAACAGCATAGCGCTGGAGAACATGCCAATCAAACCAACTTTAATCAATCTCACCCAAGAACCGAGGCGCTGAGTCATCGCACTCGCGATGCTGAATCAGTGCTTAATCACCGAATGAGTGATAACCATCGTAGCCAACAAGCAAAATGGGAAGATGGTTTGCGCCGCGATAATATCAATGGAAATGACAGTGAATAGGCAATAGTGATATCAGTGTCTTTTATAAAACGAAATAGCTGCATGGCGCGAATAAGATAATAACTATTAGCAAAATCACGAAAAGGCTGCCCAATCGGGTAGCCTTTTTTATGGCTTAACTTAACTTCAATTTTACTAATTATTAGATTTTGTCGCTTATCCTACCTGCCAAAAAGAGCTGGATTCAAATATAAAGCCTACTGATTCATAAAAAAATATTGCAGTAGCCCTAACTATTATCTTATATTGTGCCGCACAGTCTGTAAACGGATGACAGACATACATTGATAGACGTAATAACGCGCCTAATGGTAGTTATCATCCTCACATTGAGGTTACAAGCAACCGTCTGCACGTTTTACGCACAAAAAGGATAGGATTATGTGGAAAAATATGGGACTGACCGGCAAAATTATTGTCGCCATGATACTGGGTATCGTCTTAGGATTAGGCATCAATTATTTTGGCTTAAATGCGGAAGGCAGCTTTATTAATACTTATGTGACCAATGGTTTTTTTGCCATTGTGGGTAAGTTATTTGTTAATTCTTTAAAAATGCTGGTTGTACCCTTGGTATTAATATCGCTGATTTGCGGGGTCTGTGGCATTGGTGATATTCGGCTATTGGGTCGTATTGGTGGTAAAACGTTCTTTATCTATATGGTGACCACCGCGCTAGCGATTACTACTGCTATTGGGCTTGGTTCGTTATTTGGTATCGGCAAAGGCATGCATGTCGATAGCACGGCGACGTTTGAGGCGGAATCTGCGCCACCGCTGATAGATGTGTTCTCTAACATTATCCCATCCAACCCCATTAGCGCGATGGCGAATGGCGATATGCTGTCGATTATATTTTTTGCGATGTTGATTGGTATCAGTATTTTGATGGTGGGCAAGCCTGCCAAAGGTTTGGTGCAAAGCTTAGAACTCATTAATGAAGTCATCTTAAAAATGGTGACCATCATTATGAATCTCGCACCGTATGGTGTGTTTGCACTACTCACCAAAGCCATGGCAGAGCTTGGTTTTGATCTAATTTGGTCGTTATTGGGTTATGTCGCGGTATTGGTTGGCGCCCTTTTCTTCCATTTCTTTGTGACGATGATGGTGATATTGAAGCTGACTTCTGGCTTATCAATAAAAACCTTTTTAGCAAAAATGCGCGATGTACAGATTTTTGCCTTTAGTACCTCAAGCTCTAATGCAACGATTCCGATTACCTTGCGCACGGTGACTGAGCGTATGGGCGTGAATAATTCAGTGGCGTCCTTTACCATTCCATTTGGCGCGACCATCAATATGGATGGTACGGCAATCATGCAAGGCACGGCGACGATTTTTATTGCCAACTTGTATGGCGTAGATTTAGGTATTTCCGGCTACCTGACCGTTATCTTAATGTCGGTGCTTGCGTCTATCGGTACTGCCGGTGTGCCGGGCGTGGGGCTGATTATGCTGTCAATGGTATTTGCCCAAGTGGGTCTGCCGATTGAAGGTATTGGCTTGATTTTGGGTGTTGACCGTATTCTGGATATGCTTCGTACTGCTGTAAACGTGGGCGGTGATGCAGCTGTTACAGTCATCGTTGCAAAGTCAGAGGGTGAGATGGATGTGGCAGTTTATAATGACCCGAATGCAGGCGTAAAAGAGATATTTGATGGTCATATTGATGCCGATAGCGAGCGTGAATTGTCTGCTGTATTTAAAGATGATTTAATCGGTAGCGAATATGATGACCATAAACGCGGCTAGATTAACCTGCTAACCACCTTCAATTATTGACGTAAATAAAAACCCCAGCTTTGATAACTGGGGTTTTTTATGGGCGCTCACTGTATATATTATGAGTAGGCATACTTTGTATTTTACAAAAAATATGAAGATTCAATTAACCAAACACATACTTGGTCACCATCGCTAGACAGACTAATACAATCATTGGACGAATCAGTTTGCTACCGCCTTTCATGACCATATGCGAGCCAAAATAAGCGCCTATCGTCTGCCCGACCATCATGGCTAAGCCCACTTTCCATAGCACATTGCCGCCCAATATAAAGAATATCAACGAGCCAATATTGGTGGATAAATTCAGCACCTTTGCCGCGCCTGTTGCTTCTACAATACGCCGACCGCGCAGTGCCACATTGCCAAGGGCAAAAAACATTCCCGTACCCGGTCCCATATAGCCATCATAAAAACCTATCATTGGCGCTGCTACTTTTTGCCACTTGCCTTCACTGATACGTGGTTTGGTTTCTACTGCTCCTAATTTTGGCGCAAATAAGGTATAAATACCAATTACCGCTATCAAAAATGGAATCAGCTTTTCTAAAAAATCCGGTGGTGATAACTGCACCGCAATCGACCCGATGATAGAGCCGAGAAACGCAGCGATAATAGCCGTTTTTATTTGTTGCGGATAAACCACGCGATTACGAATCATGGTGATAGACGACGCTAATGCACCCGATGCCGCTTGCAGTTTATTCGTCCCCAATGTCAATACGGGCGGAATATTGGCAAGCAGCATCGCCGGAATGGTTAACAGACCGCCACCGCCGGCAATTGCATCAATAAATCCGGCAAGCGCTGCCACTGCCGTCAGCATCAAAATAACTTCTAAAGTAAGCGAGACATCCATAACCTTGACCTTGTAAAAATAAATGATAAAAAATGACAGTAATGAATGCCGCTACCTATTTATTGCTGCGATGCGCTTTTGTTCTGTGCATTTAGCAATCGGCGCTGACTGGTATGAGGGTACTAAACAGCAGGCTCATCGCCTAAAACATAACGCTCATAGGGAAAAGCGACATATTATAAGGTTATTTATATAAAAAAAGCCAAAAACGTCGCAAAGTCTGCTAGATTTGTAAGAAAGGTCAGACGATTTAAGTTTACCGTTAGTCATGCTAGAGAGTATTTGATAACAAGGATATAGCGCTTGGCTAAGATACTATAGCGTTAACGTCCTATAGTTTATATAACGGCGCAGTCAAAAGCGTGACTCGCTGCCGCTGATCAATACACGACTATAACGTGCATCAACCATGATATTGTTTATAGTATTAGCATCATAATACTGAGCGCATCAGCCAGTTAGACAGTATTTATTTAACCAATGAGGATGATATGGCAATAAGAAGACTGAAAGCTTTTTTTGATTTGGAAGCATCAGGCGGCATCGTGCTCGCACTCGCTGCAATTGCTGCCATGATTATTGCCAATACCTCCCTAAATACATGGTACGAATCTTTTATTCATGCGCCCGTTGCCATTCAAATTGGTAGCTTTGCCATTGCAAAAGATGCCCATCATTGGATTAACGATGGCTTAATGGCAGTTTTCTTCTTTTTAGTCGGGCTTGAGCTTAAGCGTGAGGTACTCGTTGGTGAGCTGTCCAATCTAAAACAAATTATTTTACCTGCTGGGGCTGCCGTTGGCGGTATGATTGCACCTGCCATTGTTTATGTGGCATTTAACTATCATGAGCCTGAGTTTTTAAAAGGTTGGGCAATTCCCACCGCAACGGATATCGCTTTTGCATTGGGTATTTTAAGCTTACTTGGCAACCGCGTGCCCAATTCGTTAAAGGTATTTTTGGTATCTATCGCCATTTTTGATGATATTGGGGCGATTTTAATCATTGCCTTATTTTATACCAGTGATTTATCGTTAGGCTCACTAGCACTTGCTGGTTTATGCTTACCATTTTTATATCTACTCAACCGCCGCAACGTGACCAGCATTACGCCCTATATCCTCATCGGTGTCATTATGTGGATTTTCGTGCTGAAATCCGGTATTCATGCGACGCTTGCGGGTGTGGTATTGGCGCTATTTATTCCTATGTTTGACCGTACTGACCCTGAGCATTCACCATTAGAAGAGCTGGAGCACGACTTACAAGACACAGTATCTTACGGCATATTACCGCTGTTTGCTTTTGCCAACTCTGGTATCTCATTAAAGGGCGCAGGTCTAACTGAGCTGTTTCATTCTGTACCGCTAGGGATTGCCGCTGGATTGTTTATCGGTAAACAGATTGGCGTGGTGTTCATGTGCTGGCTTATCTTTAAGCTTGGTGTTTCAACCATGCCAAAGGGGATGAATTTTAAGCAAATCTACGGTGCAGCATTACTATGCGGGGTAGGCTTTACCATGAGTTTGTTTATCGGTGGCTTGGCATTCGGTGGTGAGACACCGCTATTTGATGAGCGCTTGGGTATTATTATGGGCTCCATTGTGTCAGGCATTGCCGGTTACCTCATGCTAAAAGTGGCGCTAAAAGACAATGTAAGTGTGACCTCAGTTGATTTGACCCGACAGCATTCTGAATAAACAGCCTTTTAAATAAAAAGCTCTAGATAGTCTGTAACATTCACAATATAAATAATAGGCAATTTTTGCCGTTATAGGGGTTAGTTATGCGCTTATGGCGATGCTTGTTATTACCGTTATCAATGACGGCTAGCATGGTTTTATTATCCAGTTGTGCAACATTGACCAAAGAAGAGTGCACGGTCGGCAATTGGCAGATGATTGGCTATAATGATGGAATATTAGGTCATTACCCTGAGCGCTTAGCCTCGCATACTAAAGCCTGTGCTAAGGCAAGTGTGACGCCAGATTATCAAGGCTGGGAGCGCGGACGGGTGCTCGGTCTTAAACAATACTGTACGGTGAATAATGCTTACAATATCGGCAGACGTGGACAAACAATCAATAATGTCTGCCCGGCTGAAACATCAAGTCAGCTACAACGCGGTAATCAGCAAGGGCTGGCACTGTATAAGCTAAACGGTGAGATAGAGCGTGATAATAAACTATTAGAAAAATATCAGCACGAGTTTGACAAGTTACGCGAGGGCGAGCTATTACATTTTAAAAATGAGAAAGACGCGCGCGCCTATTACATCAAATTGCCCAGTGAGTTTCGACGCATCTCGCAACGCATTACTCAAAATGAGTTTGAACTTAGACGGTTGAGTCGATTGTACGAGCGTTCGCTATAACCTTAGCCTACACTTGAAACCTATAAGCTATCAAGAGGCATCGCACACTAACATGACCACTCAATCTACCGCGAACTGCTTACCCCTCAATTATTTGCGGCATGGACGTACTACTGCCATCGACAATCATAGTGACTTACAAGTATTAAAACGGATTAAGCGTTATCTTTTACCAAAAGACTTTGTCATTTCTCCTGCTTTATTAGAAGAGATAGTCTCAGGTTATGACATCGGTGATCCGCTGGCAGATGCACTGGCGGCAGATGGCATTCGCTTTGCCAAACCTTTACAACATGCCATCCTTACTGGGGATATGGACGACAAGCTTGCTGACAATAGCGCATTTATGGCACTCATTGAGCAGTTTAGCAGTCACCCCGATTGGTATAATCCACAGCTTGCGCATATTGGCGCGGTGGCTTATCGTCGCTATCCGTTAATGCTGATTTGGCTGTTGCGTAATGTGGCATTGATGGCAGGCTATAGTATTCCTGCGCTGTCTTTGCCACTGATTCAAACCGGTGCTTTGATGCACGATGCCCTGCCGCGCTTGATGCGTACCTATGCTTATATTCTTGCTGTATCTGAACATGCGCAATCAGATATCAGTACACAACGTACGCCTATTACTAACGTTTTAGCCATTGGTTCTGAAGGCTGGCGACAATCGATACAGGTGCGCCAGATTCATACCCTAGTGCGGCAAAATTTACTCAAAGGTAAATTAACCGCGGCAAATGGCGTCATAGCCGATGCCGCGCAACACCATCATCCCGACGGTAGCTGGAATACCGACTATTGGGGTGTGCCAATTAATCAGACTGATATGATTGCCACTCATTTGCAATTCTCGCTATTGATTATGCGCGGTCTACGCCTGCTCGGGGCACGTATCAGTTATGAGGAAGCAGAAGGTATCTTGCATTTATGGAATCTTGCCAGCTACTGGATGGGCGTTGATTTGCAGCGTTTGCCAAAAGATGAAACCGCCTGTTGGGAGTGGCTGTATACGTATTTGTCCATTCAGCAGCTTGATTTTAAGATGGGACGACCACTAGCGAAAGCCCTGCATGATTTGCCGCGGCAACTGATGGGCGAGGACAATCGGCGTGGGCGCTTTGTTGAGATGGTCAATGCCAGTGTGACGCGCACGCTAGTTGGTGATGATATTGGCGATGGTTTAGAGCTGCCAAAGTCAAAGATTCGCTTTGGTGTTTTGTCTTCAGTACCGATTTTATTCGCTCTTGATACCGCCCGCCAGCACAATAAAATCGTTGCTAATAAGCTTGAGCAATTTCGTGCAAAACGCCAAGACAACATGAACTGGTGGCTAAAGAAAAACGACGACTATTATAAGTAGTTATTTATAAATGGCTATCTAGAAACGATCATCAACGACAAACAATATGCCATATAAAATATGCCAATTTTTAATTTTACCGCTACGTATTTTGGATATGATAATACCAGTCAAGCTGACGATCAAAACCAGTCTCTAACAAACTTGCCAGCACGCGCCCTGTTAAGCCCCATACCGTTTCGCCATCAATCTCCCAACTGGGCGTCAGCAAGGTTGATGTTTGAGCTTGCATGGTATAGCGCACACGATATTCAACCGTTGGTTGGGTAATCAGCGTCTCAAAATCCGCCCAAAAAATACGCGATATCTCTCCTTGATCCGGCACCAACACCAAATCTGGGGCAATCAATGCCACAATAGGGCGCACGCTCATACCACTTTTAGACGTTTGGATGGGCAACTGACCGAGCAGTTGTACTTTATTAGGTGGTAGCGCGGTTTCCTCACATGCCTCACGCAACGCAGTCACGACGTTATTACCATCGCCACTCTCATATTTTCCGCCGGCACACGACACCTCCCCTGCATGACTGTTCATGTGTATGGCTCGGCGTGTTAGTAGTAATTTTGGACGTGGTTCATTAGTAATGGCAACCAAAATTGAGGCATCAGCAAGCGGCGTTTGATACAACATATTCAAAACCCGTAGGCTTTGAGTAGTCGCATCTTGGTCATTATTTACAGGACAAGGTACGGCTAATTGCACTGATAAGGATGACTCTAACCCTAAAAGCTCACCCTGCATGCGCTCTGCCAGCTGCCTTAAAATAGGCTGACGAATATCAGCAGGCAAAGCAACTGCTAATTCATCAAAATGTGGCGAACGCGGTAGGAATGCCATTATAGAATCCGTCCTTTAGTTTTAGTCATTACAATTGATCTGATACTGTAGTCACTCATTTAAAATTGCTAATAATTTAAGGTTATTAATCACTTAATATTGTCACTAATTTATAATAATGTTGGTAGAGATTGATGGTATCCGGAATAATGGTCAGAAGTATATGACCGCAAAATAGAACCTATTCTCTTAGATGCCTTCTTAACTGTCGTTTTTCAAGACTGTCATGATTAGGTTATACATCAAGCGGCAATGACCATTGGCAACGATGAGGCTGCGCTACTGAATAAATTTGTGCTATCTTAAACCAATGTTCCTTAAAACCAATGTTCAATCAAATTTAAACTAACGATTAGGTACGATTAAGGTAAAGAACGATAGGGCATTACGCCTTTACCTGTTATTGTTTAGACTATCTATTATTGAAATTAACTCTTATTAAAATTATCTTTTGTTCGAATTAATGCTTGTTTAGATTATCCCTCCTTTCATTGATAAAAGGCAGCTTATATGCGTTATTGTCTTGAATGCGGTCACGAAGCTGAACGCAAAATTCCCGCCACTGATAATATACCGCGTTTGGTATGCCCAAACTGTCACTATATTCATTATGAAAACCCTAAAATAATTTGCGGTTCCTTGGTGGTACATAAAGGTCGAGTGCTGTTATGCCGTCGTGCTATTGAGCCGCAATATGGCTTGTGGACGGTGCCCGCAGGCTTTATGGAAAATGGCGAAACCATCGCTGAAGGTGCAGCGCGTGAGAGCTTTGAAGAAGCTGATGCTGTGGTGACCAATCCGCATTTATACTGCATTTATGATTTGCCGCATATCGGTCAAATTTATATCATTTATCTGAATGATTTAAAAGACGGCGCATATGGTATTGGCTCAGAGAGTTTAGACTGCGCTTTATTTGCCGAAGAAGATATTCCATGGGATAAGATTGCCTTTGAGGCAGTACGACGCACCTTGGTGAACTTTTTTGCCGATCGCAAGCAATTTTCTGACCATGCCGATTTTCCGGTGCATCAAGATTATATTGATAAAGACCAAAGCATTAAGCGCTTTTAAGCCGTACCTATTTAAGCAGTACAGGTAATTCAACTGAAATAATGGGCTTACAAAAGCAAGTAGTAAAAGCCGTTGATAAGATTTATCCTCAAATCTCATCGACGGCTTTTTATTGTTTATATTTAAAGTTTATATTGCCTTTAAAAAGCCATTGCTTCTCATGTAATTGCTGAGTCCATTGCCGAGGTTACTATGCGCCCATTACACCAGTCTTTTGCCTTATTACCGCTTACCTTAGCCCTTGGGCTTGCCACGGTAAGCGCTCATGCTGAGAATACCCCATTAACAGCGCAACAATCTGACCCTCAAGTTATGGGCTGGATGCAAGGCTTTCCGCCGCCAAAAGAGAAGCTTATATCACAGCCAGAGTCCGATTTTTTTAGCTTTCCAAAATTGCGCTGGACGGTTTGCCATATTCGCGAGCTAATGCCCACCAGTGAAGTCAGCCGTGGTATCGGTGCGCCCTCTAAGCTTGACTATGCCCTTGATAAAAATATTGATGCAATTACCTTTACCCCAACTGGCAGTAAGCAAAAAATGACTTGGCGGCAGTCACTTGATGCCAACTATACCGACGGTATTATGGTCATGCATCATGGGAAGGTCGTTTATGAGCGTCAAAACGGCTGTCTTAATGAGCTGGGCAATCACGCCGCGATGTCGATGACCAAATCGCTCACTGGATTGTTGGCAGAAACCTTGGTTATCGAAGGTAAATTGAACGATAAAGCCTTAGTCGGTACGATCATTCCTGAGCTAAAAAACAGTGGATTTGGTGATGCCACCGTTCGCCAAGTAATGGATATGACCACCGCGCTGGATTATAGCGAAGATTATGCCGACCCTGATGCGGATATCTGGCAATATTCAGCAGCAGCAAGCCCCTTACCCAAAGCTAAAGACTATACTGGTCCTAATGGTTATTTTGAATATCTACAAACCGTGAAGAAAAAAGGCACTCATGGCGTAGCATTTAATTACCGAACCATCAATAGTGATGCGCTCGGCTGGATTATCTCGCGTACCACGGGCAAAGCAGTAGATGAGCTATTATCAGAGCGCATTTGGCAAAAAATCGGTGCCGAACAAAGCGCTTATATGACAGTCGATGCCAAAGGTACGCCCTTTGCCGGTGGCGGTGTCAGCGCTGGTTTACACGATATGGCACGTATTGGTAGCTTGATGTTAAATAAAGGCGAAATTAACGGACAGCGCTTATTCCCTGCTGCGGTAGTCGATAGTATCGAAGCTGGCGGCGATAAAAAAGTATTTGCAAAATCGGGTTACGATCAACTAAAAAATGGCAGCTATAAGAGCATGTGGTGGCTGTTTAATAACCCCACGCCTATTTATGCTGCGCGCGGTGTTCACGGTCAGACGGTTTATGTTGATCCAGCCGCTGACATGGTCATCGTACGTTTTGCCTCTTATCCTGAAGCGGGTAACGGCAAAATTGATCCGACCTCATTACCTGCTTATAGCGCACTGGCAAATTATTTAATTAAAAAGTAAGCACTTAAAATTAATAGCTATTTTCTATAAAAAATAAAAACCGCCGTTTCTATTGAAAGCGGCGGTTTTTTTATACTAATTAATATTAAATTATTAGACTATTGATTAAACCATTAGCTTTTAATTTTGCAAATATCAAAGCCCAATGCTTTAACAGCCTCTTCTTTATCATACGGCGCAAGTACAGCACGTACGTGTTTTTGGCCTTGCAGATACTGCTTAGCCACACGCTGTAAGTCAGCAATCGTGACTGCCAAAATTGCCGCGCGCATTTTACGCTGCCACTCAATACCGCGATGATGTAAATCGGCAAAACATGCCTTGACCGCTTCACCTGCTGGCGAACCTGGCTTATCCATACCCGATACAATGCCTAAAATAGCTTCCTCTAATTGCTCAGCGGTTTGTGGCTCATTAAGCAGCCATTCAATACTGGCATCAAAATGGGCAAAGGTTTCAGCGCAATGCGGATCGCGGTAGCTAAAGAATTTAAAGGCACATGCATTGCCATCATAACCCGCACCACCACCATAGGCACCGCCGCGCTCACGAATGGCACTATGTAAATAGCCATTACGCAGGTAAGGCGCTAATACCATCAAGGCAGCGGTATCAGGATGCTCAGGCGCAGGAACGGTATAAGCACTGGCATTATGATAGACATTGGTTGCCACCAACCATGCTAAATCCGCAACATCTACTGTCTCACCATTGTTGGCAATTTCCGGTGTATTGTCTTCGCCATCCAAAGCTGGATTAATGGTTAAATCCGCAAATTCACGAGGAATATTAACGGCAGTATTAATATCTTTTGTCGCAAGCTTTGCGGCACGACTGTCCTTCCAACTGTTGACGATTAAATCACGCAAACGCTCTGCTTGCTCAGCTTCGCAAATGAGCAGCGCATGCTTGGGCAAGCTAATAATACGTTGATGCAGATTCATCAAGCTGGTTGCCAACTGATCCCACTGGGTATCGTCGGTGGCAGCATGAGTTAAGAAGTCTTTTAACGCATTGAGCGCTGGCAAACCACTGCGCACATATTCTAACTGCGACTGACGGCTCATACCGCGACTTGCCGTTTGCATGGCATAAGCATGACCAGAACCGGCAAGGTTAGACTGCCAGCCTGATTGACGCTGCTGCAAAATCTCTTTAATACGATCATGCTCAGTAAAGATACTGTGCTCCATCACCTCTTTGACCAAATCAATGGCTTCAGGCTTACGATTGAGCGCACGCGTTGCTACTACAAAATAGCTGCTGATGGATTGGTTGCTGTCAATATTGGTGCGCTGGCTGACCCGTGCCGTTACTCCTGATGAATGCGCCGCTTGCTTGGCTTGCAGCTCATAGGCATCCATCGAATCGGTGCCCAGCTCTGACAACAAGCTTAAATAAATCGGCAATAATGGATGATTAATCACCTCATTGGCTGGCAGCTCATTAGAATTTGTCGCACCAATCTCATCAGTTAATGGCACAATGATTTGGTAATAATACAAGCCGTTAGTGCCCGCTTCATATTCAAATAAGGTACTTTCTTTGCCGCTTAACTGGATTTGCTTTTGGGTGCCTTGTTTAAAGCTAATATCGGTCGGCACATCTTCTAAGCCCACTTTTGGCAACAAGCTTAAATCATCCGGTACTGCTTGGCGCGCTGCTAAATCTAGCGCTTGCTGTTTTAAAACATCTTTATCATGGACAGTTAAATCCATGGCGATAGTATCTAAGCGCACCTGCTCAGCTGCCGCCAGACGGGCTGATTTCTCACTATCTGGCGTGAGTGTCACGCGGACGCGATGCTGATTATCAAGTAAATGCTGTTTAATTAAATTCGGCAACCACTCTTTATCCTGCACTTGCTCACGTAACCATAATAAATGCTCATCAACTTCCCACACATCAATCGGATTGCCGTCATGAATCGCGGTACTAAAGCCTTCTAACATCAAATTAAGACCATAGGGCATACTATCGCCACCAATATGACGCTGATCAATCTCGATTTGATGCAATATAGTCTCAATCGTTTCATCATCTATCGGTTGGCTTGCCACTTGGGTCAGCAAATCGATAATACCTTGCTCAACGGCTTCGGCATGCTCAGGATTGGAGCCGCGCAGACCGGTATAAAACACCATTTCATAATGGCTGTCATCAAGACCCAACAGTGGACTTGGCGCTTTACCCAGTGGATGACTGTCGAGATACGCGCGCAATGGCGAGCCTGCATGCTCAACCAATACGCCCTCTAACAAACGTAACGCCAAACGCTGCTTAGGATCAATAATCGACGGCAATAACCAAGCCACCACGTGATGGGTTTGATCGGGACCCTCTTCATCAGCGGTATAAGTATCTGTAGCAGTGATTGGCGCACTCAAACGGACTTCAGGGCGTGACACATGCTTTTTGCCGGTCTCAAACTGAATCAGCGCATCGTCATGAATTTTGGCTTGGGTTTCCGCCACCGGAATATTACCAAAGCTCATAATCACACTGTTCGACGGATGATAATGGCTATGATGAAACTCAACCAACTCATTATGCGTTAAGTCAGGAATATCAGCAGGATCACCGCCAGAATTATAATGATAAGTCGTGGTTGGGAATAAATGATGGGCTACCGCATGATACAACTGGTCAATCTCGCCACTCATCGCGCCTTTCATCTCATTAAAGACGATACCCTTAAATTGCGGCTTATCATTTTCGTCTAACTCAACGCGAATACCTTCTTGGGCAAAATCAAGCGGGTGAATATTCGGGAAAAATGACGCATCCAGATAAACGGCTAATAAATTAAAATAGTCATTTTTATTTTGGGTGGCATACGGATATGCGGTCCAATCCGCCGCTGTCATCGCATTCATAAAGGTATTCAATGAGCGTTTAATCATCGAGAAAAACGGATCACGAACGGGGAATTTTTTTGAGCCGCAGAGTGCCACGTGTTCTAAAATATGTGCCTCGCCTTTTGAATCCATCGGCTGGGTGCGAAAACCTACCAGAAAAGCATTTTCATCACTGGCATGTGCCAAATGATAATGCATCGCTCCGGTTTGCACATGCTGACTGATCAGCACATCCATCGACAGCGCCTCGATATGACGATGCTCAATGAGCGCAAAAGCAGGATGCAAAGTTAAATCAGCAGTAAATGGCGTGTCAGTCATAGTTGTCCTTAGTATTTACCGTTAATAGCAGGATAAATAATGGTTAAAAAGTGAAGATTAAAAAGGTAATTGCTATAGGATATTATCGATAATGGCAGATTTAATCATAGTTCTAATATGGCTATAACATGGTCATATCATAGTGATATGGCATCAATATTTGGGTACTCTTCGTATTTAGTAGTACAGTCAAGCCAATGAGCAAAACGGTTAAATAGAATTTTCCTAACGGTAATACATGGGGTGGTCATGCTAAGAAGTCAAGGCAACAGAGAAAAGTTAAGCCTTTAAAGCCTTACACATTACGTCATGCAGTGGGTGATATAGCTGGCGTTAACTATAGCACTACTGAACAGTTGTCATGACCAGTGCTATAGTAAGCATTATCTGATAGGAGGAGGATACTCATGATTTACAAACATATTTTATTGGTCACAGACTTGTTATCCGATGCCGATATCGTGGCAGAACGCGCCAAGCATATCGTTGCCAATCGCCCTGAATCAAGGCTGTCAGTACTACATATTGTCAAAGACACCATGGTTGGTTTTGGCTATGAGCTGGTGCCCGCCTCTAGCCTATATGATCAGATTGATGATGAGCGCTGTCAAGAAGCCCGAGGACGTTTAGCGGAGTTTTTAGAGCGTAATCAGCTATATAATGTCAACTCTGAGGTAACTACTGCTATCTCTAATAGTGAAGGCATTATTAACTATTGTGAAAAGCATCATGTTGATTTGCTGGTTATTGGTCGCCATGAGCGTCATGGTATTGCCGCTTGGCTTAGCGGTGCAACGGCTGATAATATTTTGCCAAACGTACCTTGTGATAGCTTGGTCGTAAGATTGGATAAACCAGTTCATAATAAATAGGCATTATAATAAGTAGACAGAGCATTACTTTATTAATAATTAAAACTACCATGTTAGTTATTTAGTCAAACAGAATAATTAATGCAAAATAATAAAATACATTAATAAAAAATGCCGCATAGATTATTAACTATGCGGCATTTTTTTAGCCATAAATTAGCTATAACTTATCTTTAACGCATTATTGATCAAAAGTATTATTGATCAAGCCTCGCTAATGATATCAATAAAGGTCTGCCAAATAGGACTTTGATGGCGTGCTTTGTGCCAGACTAACCACCATGTTCGCGCTAAATCTATCCCAGCAACCTTGACCTGAATCAAGTTACCGCTTGCCAACTCAGCATGAATGACATGCTGCGACAAACAACCCAACCCAATATCCGCACTAACCATATGCTTAATGGCTTCTGATTGCTGGATTGCCATCACTACGTCAGCGTCAGGCATATACTGCAACAGCTGCTCATCAATGATTTGCCGCGTTCCTGAGCCAGTTTCTCTGACTAATAATGGTAGTTTTGCCAGTTGGGTAATGCTTAATCGATAGCAGTCATCCATGGCATCATACTCTGCTACACCATTCAGCCATTTACTATCACGCTTCGCAAATATCATCAAAGTATCGGTTCGCCAGGCGCGCTGCTCTATTGCCTTACTATCGGCTGGGCGCGGCATGCCCTCGACTAAGGCGATATCAATATTTAGCTTCTCAACTTCCGCCACCACCTCTTGCGTACTGGCAATATATAAATCCACATTTGCCTTAGGCTGTACGCCATATAGCTTGGCTAATAATGGCGGCAAGACATAATTACCAATGGTGGTACTTGCGCCAATATGAATCTGTCCGGCTTGATGCTTATGATAATGCTCCAGTGTCAGCGCTTGCCCTAATATTGCCTGCGCTTGGATATAAATAGGATGGGCGTTTGGGTGCTGATTAAGCCTGCGCCCTACTCGCTCAAACAACGGCATTTGTAAGCGCGACTCTAATTCAGTTAAGGCACTACTGACCGCTGATTGCGACAAATGCAGCTCTTCACTAGCGCGGCTGGTGCTGCCCGTCTGATAAATACTCACAAATACTGCCAGCTGCCGCAGTGTTATCTTCGGTAAGGTTTGCATTGCCTTTTTCATTCATCTAGCTCCTTGCTGCCATGTTTTGCTAATGCTCTTATATCCTAAAACTTCTCCATCATACATTAATTAATATTAACCTAAAAAATAGATAGGTTGTATCTTATTAATCTGTTTTTATTATATATAGCTTTTCTTTATAATATCTATTTATAAGCTTATGCTTATCTGGATTATCAAGAAGTGCTGACTGACAAATTAAGTTGTTAAAGCTCGTATTAAGGATCAGCACTCACCATCTCTCAACATGCTCATAGGACACTCAGTCATGAAAGCCTTTACCCAAGCAGTTGCCAGTTATATTCCGCGCAGTCGTCACCTAGCCGGACTTATTGTTGTGCTGATCGGTAGCTTATTTTGCTTATGGTTGAATACTGCTCTACAGGCATGGACCAATGGGCGCATCGTTGGCTTATCGTCATTAACCTTAGCAATCTTAATCGGTATGATACTGGGCAATACGGTTTATGGTCATGCCGCTGAACGCTTGAATGGAGGGGTTTGCTTTGCTAAAGGGCAAATTCTGCGTTTAGCCATTATGTTTTATGGTTTTAAATTAACCTTAACTCAAGTTGCAAGCGTGGGCATGCCCGCCGTTATGAGTGATGCCTTGGTGCTTACATCCACTTTTTTGATCACCTATTGGATAGGGACTAAATTATTAAAGGTCGATAAACAAACCACAATATTAATTGGCTCCGGTGCCAGTATTTGCGGTGCCGCTGCCGTTATCGCCGCTGACCCTATCGTCAAAGCCGAAGCGCATAAAGTCACTATTGCAGTCGCCACAGTGGTGGTATTCGGTACGATTGCGATGATACTGTATCCGTTTTTGTACCATCTTGGTTGGTTACAGCCATGGCTTAGCGCGCAAGACTATGGCGTCTATACTGGCTCGACCATTCATGAAGTGGCGCAAGTGGTGGTTGCTGGTAACGCGGTCAATGCCGATGTGGGCGATACCGCTGTCGTTACCAAAATGATTCGGGTTATGATGCTGGCACCTTTCTTACTGGTCTTGTCTTTTGCTTTAACCAAAGGCAGCAGTGACAATGGCGAAAAACCTTCATTTATGAATCGTGTTCAGCAAGTCAAAGTACCGTGGTTCGCCTTTATCTTTATTTTCATCGTTGTGCTACATACTTGGCTTAATATGAGCGCAGGCTTTGAGCAAGCCATGGTAATGGTAGATGATATCTTACTAACAATGGCAATGTTCGCCCTTGGTCTGACCACGCATCTAAGTGCTATTAAACAAGCAGGCGTGAGACCTCTAATACTTGGCGCGATTATGTTTGTATGGTTAATCGTTGGTGGTGGTCTGATTAATATTGGCATCAGCTTAATATAGAACAGTGTACTGACTATTATTAGTAACTAATATCACCAACCAAACTAAAAAAAGCCTACAATTGATTGTAGGCTTTTTGCATTGAGTATTAATTACTGAGTGCTGAGTGCTTATATGATGATTGGTTATATGTCTTTATAAGCTATTCAAAATATTGAAAATTTGGACTGTTAAAAACAGTTGGATTGATCAGCTTTTAAAGATTAGATAATAAAACCTCTTTAACTTTTACCACCACAAGCATAAAACATCAAATAACAGGCATAAAAAAACGAACCCGAAGGTTCGTTTTTTTATTCATCTTGCTCTAAATGTCTATAAAGACAGATTAGATAGCAACGATGTTATGAGCTTGTGGACCTTTTTGACCTTGAGTTACAGTGAACTCAACTTCTTGGCCTTCAGCTAAAGTTTTGAAGCCTGAACCAGTGATTTCGCTGTAATGAGCAAAAACGTCTGCGCCGCTTTCTGGAGCGATAAAACCAAAGCCTTTAGCTTCGTTGAACCACTTAACTGTACCTTTCATAGTATCTGACATAATGATAACCCTAATTTCTAATTTATTAATGGTCTAGTGACCGGTAACGCTTGCAAATAGCTACTGAACGATAAATATTAAAACGAAGGATTATAACTAATACTACGAGGTAATGATTTGGTGCAGAACTGCTCTTAAGCTTGGGTACATTATAAGGGGGGTCTGCTACTATCGCAAGTCTTATCTGATATTTCGTGTAACAGAAGCCCAATAGTCAGGTTATTTATCGTATTAACTGCAACTTAGCTCATCTTTTATAGCCATAATTTACCCGTTATTTTGCATTGGGTAGCCTGAATAAATATATCGCAACTCCAGTACACACGGTGGCTACCAGCCAAGCCACCCATATTATATCGGCAGGCAGTTGAAAAAATAACATGGCCGTGGAGATCGCCATCATAATAGTAGCAATAAACTTGGCATATAACGGTACAGCATGATTATTTTCCCAATCTCGGACAAATTTACCAAAATACTTATGATTAATCAGCCAAAAGTGAAACCGTCGTGAGCTACGCGCCCAGCAACCTGCGGCTAGTAAGATAAAAGGCGCAGTTGGCATGACAGGCAGTAATATACCAATGATACCCAAGGCAAAGAACAGCCAGCCTGCGCCAAGCAGCATCCAACGCACTGTTGGGCTTTTGGATTGATTGGTCTTGGGTCGATGATAAAAAGCGTTTTTTATTTGAGTCATAAAAGTGGTATCAATAGGTGGTAAGCTTAGATCATCAATAGGCTTAAGTAGATAATAGGTTTAGATAGTAAGGACTACCTATATAAGCTATCAAAGATAAAGAAGTTAATAGCTCAGTTCAAGACCGATTTTGCATGGTTTTGCTTCTACTGGGTATGTTTGCTTAGTAATTGAGTAAATAACCACAATCAACTATTTAAGTACCATTTTCTTTAACATGGTAATTAATATCATGTTGAGACAAATAAAATATAGCATTCGCTCTATTTTAAGTGATGGCACTCTTATTTTTAAAACAAATAAATCAGATA
The DNA here is from genome assembly GCF_040309565.1 of Psychrobacter sp. 16-MNA-CIBAN-0192. Classification (NCBI taxonomy): domain Bacteria; kingdom Pseudomonadati; phylum Pseudomonadota; class Gammaproteobacteria; order Moraxellales; family Moraxellaceae; genus Psychrobacter; species Psychrobacter sp. 16-MNA-CIBAN-0192. Next base: position 63,582 of record NZ_JBEOOX010000002.1, on the reverse strand, counting down.
AAAAAACCGCTCACAGTTCAAGTTGTGAGCGGTTTTTCTTATTTAATTAATGATACTTAGTGGTTAGATTCTAAACCAATATTAACGCTAGTAAGGCAAATATCAAAAAATAGCCAAAGACAGCCATAATCGCGTACATGGTTTTGATATCTTTGCCATTAATCTGCATGGTAGATAATGTATTGCCAAGCTTCAAAATGGAGATGGTATAAAAATAGAAGGCTAATAACAGCAGCACCATACTAATGGTAAATATGGCGATAGAAGACAGTGCGCCAAAAAAGACAACCGTACCAGGAAACAACGCCTCGCCCTTGATAATTAAAACCAAAAGTACGATAGCGACACCCGACGCAGAGGCATGGAAAAATATAATATCGTGCCACGTTGCATCCGGTCGATAAAAACTGGATTCAATAGCGAGCCTATCACTACTGAGCGCTTCTGGCATAGAACCGTTATCACGGATTAATTTATGACCTTTTATATTACTCATAGCAATAAGAAAGGTAAAAAACGACAGGGCGATCCAAAAAATGACATACATATTTATCTTTATCATAGTAATTATTCCTAAACCTAGAGAAACTTGATTTAAAAATATCTCGTGTATTACAAGATTCGATATAATATTTTGTGTTTATTTTTTTATTGATACAGTTTTATACAGTCTCAAAACTTATAGCAAGTTATGCGCCTATATTTATCTTAGCAGCCCTACTACTTTTGTTTGTAAAAAAGTGCTCTTCTAAGCGGCTTTATTGTAGCAACGCTAAGAGTTGTGCTTATTGTTTATATATTTATGCGATAAAAATTAAAGGGTCATAACGATTGATAGTTATGACCCTCTATATATGTGATTAAGTATAAATGCGTTAGGCGTTAAAAATACAGTTCAAAGTTGAAGCTGCATGGTTGTGCTATTAACACGTAGCTTGTTTAGCAGCTCGGTAAATATGGCTCGTCATTCACTATCATTTAGCAGGATAGCTTTCCCAGTAATCTGCGATTGCTTTTGGAAAACAGTATTTTTTTGGCATCACTGTAATGGCAATAGGTACTAATATAGATTTGGTCACACCGCCAATACTGTTACAAGTGGCATCGGTAGGTACGTCATAATAAATCACGCGCAAGGTATTCTGCGGACATAGGTCTGAACATTGAAAGGATTTGACCACTGCAATACCGTTATGCACGCCGATGATTCTCTGCTGCGCGCCTTCGGTTGGTGCTGATTCTTTTTGCTGGGCAGCTCGAATGAGATCAGCATCTGTTAAGATGTTTTCATTGGTAGGCAGTGAAACGCAAGCGCTTAGACTTAAAAACAAAGCACTTAAAGTGAGGGCTTTTGTAGTTGATGTTGTTTTCACAGTGAACATGGCGGTTACTCCTCAGTTATGATGTTATCAATCCAATCTTACGAGCTTCTTTTAGCCAGCTTGGAAACTCTTCTAGCATATTCTCATACAAAGCTTCTTCACTGATATCGTCCAAATCATCTAATTCAAAAAAGTCGCAATTATCAATCACGCGCCCTGTCATGTCGTCCAGTTTTTTTAGGATGCCATAACCACGACCACCCAAGCCTACAAACTGCCAAAATATCGGTAGTTTCGCCGCTTCCGTCATGACTCTCGTGATACCGCGATTGTCATTCACCCCGCCATCACTGATAAATAGCACGTATATAGGCACATCTAAGCCGTTTTTTTGATAAAATTCAGTGACGGCTTTCATGACCTCTGCTTCGTTATTGATGCGCGGGCCAAGTGCCCATTTGCGCCAGCCGCCATGAGCGTTGTCAATGAAACCGTCATAGTTGCTCAGTCCAATCTCACCCAAATACTGCGGATCTCGAGCAAACGCCCAGCAGTCTAACGCTTGGTCGTCATCGAAGCTCACTGCCAATGGCAATAGGCGGTTGACCACTTCTTGCACGCGGCCTTTTTTGTACTGTCTGTTCATTGAGCCTGAGGCATCTAACACCAACGCTACCTTTGCAGTTAATTGCTGCAATTGACGCTTCTCAAGCGATATCGTGGCTTTTTTGGCCAGATTGACCAATTTGGGTGCTTTGTCTAGCATGACCTTTTCTAACGATGGTTTTGCTTGCACTGGCTTTGCGGTCGGCTCGAGTACTTGTGGGCTACTCTCTTCTACATCGCCACCGAAATGCTGCACGATGGCGGCAAGTCCACCATTGAAGCCTTGCGCGACATTAGATATTCGCCAAACGCCACTCTTACGATAAAGCTGCATCAGCATACTGGCTTGCTGCTGGGCAAAGTCTGCTGCTTGATATTCTGCCTGTACCTTTTGTGACTGCTGCCAAATGCCAATCTCTAATGATTGAATTTGATTCAGCGGCGTGTCGGCTGATAACACAAAAAACAAGCTGTCTATATTAGTCGCCAGTTTGGATAAATTCACCTCAAACTCGGCTTGGATGCCTTTATTCGCCGTTGGCTGCGATTCGTAATGGGTGAGCTTGATTTGCCCGCATGGTGAGGTTGGCTGATTGTAAAACACCATGTAATCATCATTGATCAGTTTGCCCGCTGCGTCTAAGGCAAAGCAGCTGCTGTCCATCTCTATTGGGCTTTGACGAGTGAATTTAAGCGTGATGGGTGCAGTATCGTCAATAGCAAGGTTGCTTAAAGGCGCGCGTTGTCCGATGGTAAGATGATTCATGGTGTTCCTTAACGTTGGGTATTTCTTTTGACTGCTATGATTATCTGCCAAATTAATATAGCAAACCAGATATAGAAAAATAAGCTTATGAACTCAATTCCATTTCTATCTTTGATAAACAATCTAAATGGAAGTATATTTACTGCAAATTCATTAAAAAAACTTGATATCGCATCAAACCATTTCCATGACATAAAATAATCGTGACTCTCAAAATACCACTTATTCCATAAAGTTATTACTGTATATACAATAACCGAGATAATTAAAATGGAAATTGGTCTGACATAATTCTCACCAAATTCAGAAATAAAGTTGTTAACGTTGAAGACCCATCTAGCCCTTCTGGACTCTTCGTAAACCTTATCTTTTTTATATTTCTTAATTTTCACGTCTTTATTATTTTCTTTTATATTTCTAAGATATTGAATTTTCATGACTTTTATGTGATTAATTTCTTTCTTATAAGCCTTCATTTCCTCAGCAAAGAATTTATTTGCTTCAAGCTTATTACCAACATCATCAAAAGACTGCTTTATTATTCTAAAAGTCTCTCTATCAGTATCTTCCGTATTTATTTTAGTGTTCAAAAAATTAGGTTCTTGCTTTAAATTTGCTTTTGAAAAACTTAAACCTGAATTAAATTTTGTATCCCTAAAATTAGAAAAGTCTTTAAAAGTAGTATATATAAACTCCGTCTTATTTTCATTTTTCCCATTACCAAATACCACTTGCTCAAAGGCAGCGAATTCCTCAAAAATACTTTTATAGAATCTAGCTTTTATAAATGAACTTTTATATACATCAAAGATTCCTTTTACATTTGAATCTTCAAAGTTAAAATCATTTATTATACAATTTTTCAATTCAAATTTTTTATTGAATTTAGTTCCTTCAATCAACAAGATATTTATACTAAAAATATCTTTTATATTATCTAATAAATTCATATATTCTTTATTATACTTATCTATATTTTTATTTACTATCTCTTTTTCATAATCTATATTCATAAAGTTAAGTTTGAAATTACTTTCAAACTCGCAATTTAACATACTAATCTTATTGAAATAATATCTTTTTTTATAATCTAATAATATCTTCTTACATTTATCATCGCTGCATTTTTTATCCAAACCTTCCAACATGTCAGATATATTTATAAAAATACTATTGATTTTTATTTTTTCAATATTTATATCTTTATTAAAAACACAATCATGAAATAAGTTATAGCATATATAATTATAATCACCGTCATTATTTATGTTTACATTTTTTTCAAATATACAATTAAAGTATCTATATTTATCTTCAAATACATCCAATTTAAGCTCATTTTTTTCCACTTCGCTTCTATCAATATAGATAAAATCTGCTTTCAAATTCAAAATTTCGTCAAAAGTACAGTTAGAGTAGTATTTAAAATGCCTATTACTTATCATTTCGCTATTAAATGAGCAGTTAGTAAAATATACTTTTTTAAACTTATCTATTATATAGCTAAAATTTTCTAAAATATTATCTTCTACTTTAGAGAACTCTATGTTCTCTATGTACAACACACTATTGCTGATAATATTTATTATATCGTCTTTATCGTGAAATTTATTAAACTTCAAATCATCTAAAGTAACGAGCTTTAAAACATCAAAATCCTTTTCATTTTCTAAACCATTGAGACATCTCACCTTTTCCAGTAAATAATCGATAAATAGATCGGAAGAATTTATAATATGAAGATCTACGTCCTGATTTTTGACCTCTTCACTGGAAAGCTGCAAGGCACATTTATTAAAATTTTCAGATACCTGATTGTCACAGCGCTCAAAATCACTTTCCATATATATTTACCTTGATAAATATCAAAATTGAAGATAATAGCACACAAATATTCAGTTTTTATCAGACCTAAGGATTAGTTAAAGAACTAACCAGTAGACAATAAAAAACGCCATCACAAATGTGACAGCGTTTTTTATTACTATAGATATTTACGCTTTATTTACAACGCCTTTAACTGCTCCATCTGCGCTGTCATCGCCGTCAACTGGCCTTCTAGCTCAGCCAGTTTCGCTTTCTCAGCATCGACCACTTCTACAGGCGCTTTACTGACAAAGCCTTCATTGCCTAGCTTACGCGCGATACCTTCAGCTTGACCTTTCAACTTATCATATGACTTACCCAAACGTGCTAGCTCAGCCGTAGGATCGATCAGACCTTTCATCGGTACGAGTACCCGTAGCTGCCCGATCATACTTGATGATGACAATGGCACTTCATCACCTTCTTTAACGATCTCTAAGCTCTCAACTTTGGCAAGCGCTTTAAACTGATTTTTGATACGTGATAGACGCGTGTCTTCCGCTGCCGAGATATTTTGTAGCAGCACTGGTAGACGTACCGCATTGCCGAGTTTCATCTCACCACGGATATTACGCACGCTCGCGATCAGCTCTTGTAGCCATGCCATATCCGATTCGGTTTGCTCACTGATTTGGGCAGTATCGGTTTGTGGATAGGCGGCAATCACGATGCTATCAGTATCTTTACGATTCAATAGCGGCGCGATGGTCTGCCAGATCTGCTCGGTCAGATACGGCATGATCGGATGGCTAAAGCGCAGCGCGGTCTCAAGCACATGCAGCAGCACGTAGCGGATCTGTGCTTTACGCTCGCTTGATACCGAGTCATCATTGAGGCTGGCTTTGGCAAGCTCAACATACCAATCACAGTATTCATTCCAGATAAATTCATAGATATCATGACTGACCATATCGAGGCGATATTGGTCAAAATGCTGATGAATATTGGTAATGGTCGAGTTGAGACGACTCATAATCCATTTTTCTGGTAATTCCCAAACGTCAGAATTGGCGCTTTGATCGATGGCTTGTGCGTTACCCTCTTTATCGACACAGTTCATGAGGACAAAACGGCTGGCGTTCCAAATTTTATTACAGAAATTACGATAGCCTTCGACACGTTTTAGATCAAAGTTGATATCGCGACCGGTACTGGCAAGCGAGGTAAAGGTAAAGCGCAGCGCATCCGTACCAAAGGCAGGGATGCCTTCGGGAAACTCTTTACGGGTTTGCTTTTCAATTTTTGCCGCGTCTTTAGGGTTCATCATATTGCTGGTGCGTTTTTCTACTAATGCTTCTAGCTCGATACCGTCGATGATGTCGATAGGGTCAAGGACGTTACCTTTTGACTTAGACATTTTTTGACCATTACCATCACGTACTAAGCCATGCACATAAACGGTCTTAAACGGCACTTGCGGCGTACCATCTTCATTTTTCACAAAGTGCATGGTCATCATAATCATGCGCGCAACCCAAAAGAAAATAATGTCAAAGCCAGTAACCAACACGCTAGTTGGATGGAAGGTTTCCATTACACGTGGATCGGCATTCACATCAGCCCAATCAAGGGTGCTAAATGTCCATAAACCAGAGCTAAACCACGTATCAAGGACATCATCGTCTTGGCGTAACTTTACATCAGCAGCGAGATTATATTTGCTACGCACCTCTGCTTCATCACGGGCGACATAGATGTTACCTTCTTCGTCATACCAAGCTGGAATACGATGACCCCACCACAGTTGACGGCTGATACACCAGTCTTGAATGCCATTCATCCATGCCATATACATGTTTTTATATTGCGCAGGAACAAATTCAATTTGACCGTCTTCAACCGCAGCAATCGCAGGCTTAGCCAGCTCTTTAACGGCAACATACCATTGATCGGTTAACCACGGCTCAACGATAGCGCCGCCACGCTCAGCGCGCGGTGCTTTTAGCGCATAGTCTTCGATTTCTTCTAACCAACCTTGCTCACCAGCTTGCTCCACAAGGAATTTACGCGCAGCAAAACGCTCAAGTCCTGCATAGTCGGCAGGCGTGGTCTCAAGATTTGGTTCGCGCGTTTGTAGGTTAGGGTACACTTCCATCGCTGGCAGAATGTGCGCATGAGCATCCAAGATATTAATCAGTGGTAATTCATGACGACGACCAAGCTCATAGTCATTAAAGTCATGCGCCGGAGTAATTTTTACACAACCCGTACCAAAATCGATATCAACATAGTCATCAGCAAGGATAGGTACGATACGACCTGTAATCGGTAAGGTAATGGTTTTGCCAATAAGATGCGCGTAACGCTCGTCTTTTGGATTGACCGCCACTGCCGTATCACCAAGCAAGGTTTCAGGACGCGTGGTGGCTACGACTAGGTAATTTTTGCCATCTTGCGTAGTGATATCTTTATCAGTGAAATGATAGCGAAAATGCCACAAGCTGCCTTTCTCATCAACGTTTTCAACTTCTAAGTCAGATAGCGCGGTTTGGAACTTTGGATCCCAGTTTACCAAACGCTTACCACGGTAAATTAAACCATCATCAAACAGACGCACGAATACTTCTTTAACCGCATTGGACAAGCCATCATCCATAGTAAAGCGCTCACGCGACCAATCGACTGAGCTGCCCAAACGACGAATCTGACGAGTAATATTGCCGCCCGATTCTTCTTTCCATTCCCATACTTTATCAATGAAATCTTCACGGCTCATATCACGGCGCTTGATACCTTCCGCTTCTAGGCGACGCTCAACCACCATTTGCGTTGCGATACCTGCGTGATCCGTTCCCGGTTGCCACAGGGTATTGTCACCATCCATACGATGATAACGAGTCAGCGCATCCATAATGGCATTATTAAAGCCATGACCCATGTGCAGCGAGCCAGTGACGTTTGGTGGTGGCAAAGCAATAGAAAACGATTCTTCTTTATCAAAAGTTGGCTGAAAATAACCGCTTTCTTCCCAACCTTGATACATGCCCGCTTCAACTTCCGCAGGATTATAGGCGTTCTCAAGTTGGCTTAGCGCGGCTTGAATAGAAGTGGTTAGATTGGTTTTGCTGCTTGCAATATTATTGGGATTAGTTGTGCTCATAAGAAAAGGGTCTTTTGTTAATAATGAATGTGGTCAAGCAATACTAGAAATAGCAGATAAAATAGTTAGTAGGACGATTTTAACGCAGATGGCAGTATTTTGTTAGATGCTAAGGCAATTTAGCCGTTTTGAAAATTTTTAGTAACCAAATAAGCACTTATAAAACCCTTAATCGGCTAAATACTCAACATAGTGAGCCATGGTCATACTATAAAATAGAAATATGCCATCGAAAATATAGCTTATATTTTCATCTCAACATCATAATCTGATAAATAGCGAGATGACCATGTCTCAAGAAAATGACCGTAAAAGTAATGACTATAAAAACACTGACTCTAAAAATAACAATCGTAAAAGCAGTAACCATAAAAACCATGCTCAGGCTGACCATCTAGACGACGAACGCTCCAATGATGTGGCGAATACGACCGAGCATACGGAGTACACAGAACACTTAGACGATGATGATTTTTCAGAAGATATTAGCAAGGAAGACAAAGCCTCTATTAAAGAGATTGCGAGTGATGACAATCTTAGCGCGCCCAAAAGCTACGCCAGTATTTTAGTTGAGCAAGTTATCGACGCCAAAGAAACCTTTAACCGCTCACTAGGCTCGTTATTTACCAGTGCCTTTACCGCAGGGCTCGAGATTGGTATCAGCTTATTTGTGATTTTGTCTGCTTTTGCCTTACTAAGCGAAGTAATGCCGCGCGAATATGCCATGGTACTCGCTTCGCTATTATACCCACTCGGTTTTATTATCGTGGTCATCGGTCAATCATTATTATTCACTGAGCAGACTTCCCTGTTAAGCTAGCCTGTGCTTAATAAAATCGAACCCTTACATAAGTTGCTACGATTATGGGGCATTGTTATTGCTGGAAATATCGTCGGCGGTTGTCTGTTTGCGGCATTGATGATAGGTTTGGGGCTTAATATGCAGCTGTTTACCACCGCTGATATTGATGCTTATGCGCAGCATGTTTTAGGGTTTAAATGGTGGGTGATATTCGGCAGTTCAGTATTAGCGGGTTGGATGATGGGCGTTGCTGCGTGGCTTGTAACCTCAGCGCGCGACACGCTTAGCCGTATTGTACTCGTCACCTTGATTACTGGCAGCATTGGATTTTTGGGCTTACATCATAGTATTGTTGGTAATATTGAGGTATTTTCTGCGTTGATGTATGGCAATACGGTGAGCTTACCTACCTACTTATGGTTTTTAGCGGTGGTTCTAGTTGGCAATACTATAGGTGGAGTGGTGTTTGTTGCGGTACTTAAAAACCGGACGTTTTTGTTTGATATGGCAAAGGTAAAAGAGGAAGCTGAAACGCGTGAAAGAAAAAGAATAAGCTAACGCGGATAAATAGCTGAATACATTCCAGTATTTATGTTAACTTCATTTTAATTTAAATAGTTATTTACGTTTTTCAGTGCTAATAACTGCGGTTCCGTAAGCAATGGCTTCGACCATACTGCCCATTTGGTTGATATTACTAACTTCAAAGCGCAGTCCATAAATATGGTTATAGCCTTTTGCTTGCGCTTGGGTACGTAGACGCACTACCGCTTCGCGGCGAGCTCGCTCAAGCAAAGTCTCATAGGTGGTTAGATTTTTACCAAAGATACTCAACACTTTGGCAATCACCATCTTAAAATAATCTTGGGCAATGACCACACTCCCAAGTACCAGCTCGCCTTGGCTATCAGCCACAAGTTCTGGTTGATAAAAGCGTTCCGTCGAGACAATAATATGATTTAACTCAGCTTCGGCAATTGCTAGTCTTGCCAAATGCTGACGCTCATGTCGCGCCCCAAAAAACCAGCCAACTATAAATAAAACCAGTAATGGTGCATAGTTGATCAGCATTTGGCTAACCGATTGATTCATGACCACTCTCTTATCTTAAATAATCTAGACCTTGCATCACTTGCTTTATCTACTTCAAAAAGACGAGGAACAAGACATAACGCGCAAGGTGTATTGAGCTAAAAGGTTAGCCAAAAGGATTAAATCTTGGTAAGTCTTCAGCGGTACTCTGAGACGGTTGCGGTGTTTGAGATGCTGTTGGCTCAGTGGACATATAAGACAATTGAGGTTGTGACGGTGGCTGATAAGGTGGCTGCTGTTGCAAGCGTACTACTTTGACCGCTGTGCCGTATACGAACAATTCAGCAGCACCTTGCGCGATACTCGAAGTAGAAAAACGCAGTCCTACCACCGCATCTGCGCCCAACGCTTCCGCCTTAACAATCATACGGTCAACGGCTTCTTGTCGTGATTCTTCTAACAGTTCTGTATAAGCGGTCAGCTCTCCACCAACGATATTCTTGATACCCGCAAACAAATCTTTACCGACGTGCTTTGAGCGCACCGTACTACCGTACACGACGTCCAAGCGCTCGATGATTTGATAGTTGGGTAAGTGCTCAAGGTTCGAGAGTTGGATAGCCATGGTGTCCCCTTATGATTGACAGAAAAAAGCTGTAAATGACCGCGCTTATCTTCTAGTCATTGGTATGGAACAATAAGAACAGCTCGGTTAAATTACCTTCGATACTGTTTGCCATTTGCGCCATTTTATCTTGATCTTTACGCATCTGGGCAAGCTCAGGATCTTCATCATCAATACCGCTTAATACAATCATCGGCAAGGTTAATACGGCAACATCTTCTGCGGTTTCTTCATTTTCAAACCAGTCACTGGCTTCATCGGCATACATCGAATCAACAAATCCAATAGACCACGCCACAATGTCTGACTCATCAGAGAAATCTACGGCAATTTCTTCATCACCGGCATCTTCACCAAATGGCAGCTCAATAGGCGTCTCGTTCTTTAGCTCAGCGATGATTGACTCGCGCCAGCGCTGGATACCGTCGATAACGTTCGCTGGTACGTCTTTTGCATGACCTTCAAACAGGGCATCCAACCAATTAGGAAGCGGACGTCCAATCACGGTGGCTGTTAAAAAACCATGGGTCGCAATACTATCCAAAATGTAGTCTTCATCAGCACTGTCTAAAAAATCTGCTAATGCGTCTAAGCTTAATGGGTTACTCATGGGCTGTGTCCTTAAGTCGATAGAATATTTATTCATATACTAGTCATAGAGCCAGTAATCATAGAAATAGTAGTCATATAACTAACCGCTCTATAGCAATCATATAGGAATAAAATGATTATAGTGTGAAAATGATATTGATAATTGAGTCTGAGACAGAATGCTGAGAATATAAAAAGTAAAGATAAATATGCCCTATACCATCAGCTCATACATGACTTGCGCTTGTATACCGCTGTTATTTATAAATCGTCATCTTCCCAATCGTCATCGTCGTCTTCATCAAAGTTATCGATGTCATCTAGCTCGTCTTTTAGCTCTTTTGCTAAGCGTTTTTCTTCTAATAGATTATCGATTAAGCGGCGCTTCTCTAAGCTGCTTAGGCGTGTACGAACGCTGGTTTCTGCCTCTTCAACCATTTTGGCATCATCATCATCAGCAAATTCACCATCAAAATCATCATCGATATCAGTATCACTCATGACCAACTCCTAAACTTGTGCAAAAAATTAAAATAGTGGGATACATACATGCCTTATAAAGTCTCTGTTCTCTGTTGTCAATCATTTTCATTGTTTGATTCGCGTTAGAGTATTTTTACAAGGTAATTATTGTCTGCATTATTTAGTTTAAACTTGGTTTATACGCTGCTTAATTATGGTTTGATGACCGCGCAATTATTACAGTCGTCATAATTTTTTATATTTAGCTACCGCCCATTAGTACGGCATCACGGACATCAGCAAGACGCTCCATCATGGCAGCATTACCGCCATCGAATACCGCACATTCACGCTCATATACAGTGGTTGGGCGCTTGATGTTTTGCACTTGCACATGGTTGCCAATTTGCTTAAGACCAGCATTCGGTACTAATATCAGCAATTGTTCTTTTCTACCGACGGTTTTTAGCAGCTGTTTCATCGCCACTTCTTGGTCGCTGACCCCAGCTTTTGCAGGCAGGGCAAAGCGTGACAGCTCGATATGTTTATCATGAATAATTTTATTAAGCATCAGGTACAGCTTGGCAAGCATAACGCCAGCCAGCGCCACTTTGGCGTGACTGCCATTTGCTTTAAGTACGGCGCATGCGCCATGCTCATCAAAAACGGGGCTGTTGACCGCACTCACGCCTGACAATAACGGCTGCTTTAACAACTCTGTTAATGCTTGATTTAACAGCTGAGTACACAGCGCTAAATAAGGAGTACGCATCTCAGGCGTTAAGCGTTCAAGCATACGATATTCATCATGGAACATAATCTGCACGCTGACACTATCAAAAGCCCGAGTAGCTGATAATTTGGCGACTTTTGGCATCACGGCGTTATCACCATCTATCTTATCGTAAGGGGTATCGCTGCTACTGGCAGTGCTATTGCGAATAAACGAGGGCACGTTTTGGTCATGGGCGTGCTGCGTTTGTAGATAATTATCAACCTCACTATGAACCGCTTGCCCTTCTCCAAAGGTGGTGTGACTCAAGCGACCGTTAATGATACTGTCATCATCGGCATTTGTGCCAGTGACTGGGCTACGACGGCGAAAATTATCAATATCGCGGCTAAGCGCATTGATTTGCTCTTTGGTAGGACGCGCAATATAACCATAAGCAACCCACAACAGCAGATGAAAAATCAGCGAGCCAATCACAAATGGCCATTGCATGGCAATGATCTCGCCCTTACTGATGTCCTTTAGGGTCAGCGCCACGCTACCGATGACCGCATCGCCATCGGTGGCGATTTGAGTCAGGGTAATGCCTTTCTGCATTGGCGCGTTGCCCACCGGCACCAGCACTTCGCCTTTACCATCTTTAATAACCAAACTTGCGATGTCCTGCTCGCTGGTATAACGATTGGCAATCACGCTGAGGCTGACGCGGTCTTTATTCTCTAAAGACAGGCGCGACTCATCAAGCAACTGGGTGATGGTTTGCTCGCCTTTTTGCTCGCGATTTTTGGTCAATTGTTGGTCGGTGCTAATCACCAACAGCAGAGTTTGCAAACAAAAACTGACCAAAACAATAATGGCAAACAGCCCTTGCCGCGGCGCTAAATACGTCATGATATCAGAAACTTTTTTGAATAGAGGAAGTTAAAAAATGAAATAGGGCTCATTTTCTGGAAAACAAATCATTGATACGCGTTATACAAATAGGCGTCATCAGCCTAACATTATTATTGCTAACCGTATTCATAAAATCAGTATCGGCACTATAATCGGTATCGGCGCTATTAATAACCTGCAATAGCTATTGCAGGCTGCGCTACTATAGCATTATCACGCTCGCTATAAATACGCTTATGAAGTCCGTACTAGGTTTATCAATAAAGACGGCAAGAGACGCGCTTATCATACCGCTTTTAGCTGCCGTTTTTTAATTTAATGCACACTAATTCTATAATAAAGAAGCGTATGTAGAGGAAATAACCCTAAAAAATACTTCACCGCCCGTCTATAGTCGGGGCAGAGTAAAACTGCTATTATTCCCAATCTTATCTGCGCATACAAGGGACAATTGAGCCATGCCAAAAAATACGCCGTACTCGTTACCAAAAGACAGCAAAGCATGGCAACAAGCCGTTGACTCTGTTGCCAGCTTATTACCTGAAGATATCAATCTCCATGATTTTGACGCTTTACAACCGCTTCCAGTGTTTGCCTTAATCGTGGTCTTGCCGGCGCATGTCTCAGCGCTCGATATTCACCATTACGTGCAGTCATGGGTCGATAAGCAGCCTAATTGGCATCTGGTGACCGTGGCTGAAGATAAAGAAGCAACCTTTGTTGATATCGAAATTGATACCAATTTAGCTAATACGAATGCAGCCAATACTGAGGCAGATACCCTTACTGCCCCGAAGCCACCGTTTATCCCTGCACAAGTGTTCCGCTATTTATTAGTGCCTGTCACCGCTACTATGATGCATCCGGCTAAAAAAACCGCTGCGGCGCATATGATTGATGAGCAATTAACCACCAGCCTACGCCGTGATTTGGCAGCAGATTATAATAATAACCATCCTGACGCCAAAGACGTGGCGGTTGACAGTCAAAGTCTGGTCGATTGTCATATTTTATCCATCGGTCAAATGCTGCGAACCCATAAGATGGTTTGTTTTGACATGGATTCTACCTTAATAGAGCAAGAAGTTATCGTTGAGCTGGGTAAAGTGGCGGGCGTTGGCGAACAAGTAGAAAGTATTACTGAAGCTGCCATGCGCGGCGAGATCGATTTTGATGACTCATTTGCTCAGCGTGTAGCGCTATTAAAAGGCGTGCCAACCACGGTACTTGATGAGATTTGCGCGCGCTTAACCTTGTCAGTTGGTGCACGCACGACCATCAGCGCCTTTAAAACGTTAGGCTATCATACCGTGCTCGCATCTGGCGGCTTTACTTATTTTGCCCGCTATATTGCTGAGCAATTAGGTATTGATGAAGTTCATGCCAACCACTTGGATATTGAAGATGGCATCGTGACCGGTCATGTGCAAACCCCTATTTTAAATGGTGGCAAAAAAGCGACCATCGTAGCGCAAGCAGCTGAACGCTTAGGGCTTGATATGGCAGAAGTGGTCTGCGTTGGTGATGGTGCCAATGATTTACCAATGATGGCACTGGCTGATTTGGGCGTGGCTTATAAAGCCAAACCTATCGTACAAGCGCGCGCTGATGCCGCAGTGAATGTCACAGGTCTTGAAGGCGTATTATATGCGCTCGGCTACCCTGCGCTAACCACTATACAATAAAACAGTTTACTGATATTTATTTAGCGCTTGTTTTATTATCTTTTTTAAAAGTATTCTGCATACTAATAAGCTGAGTGAGCACTTTATCGCTGATTCAGCTTATTCTTTTTTATTATTTTTTATTACCCTTCCCTATTATCTTAATTTTTTAAAAGGAATGTCCATGACGGCATCACCAACACCGCGCTCAGATGCCCCGTCGCCGAATGCGGATCTTACCTCTAACCATAATGCACCTGTACAACAAGATAACCCCAAACAGTTATTAGCGGTTTATGTCAAAGGCATGACTATGGGCGCAGCCGATATTGTACCCGGTGTCTCAGGTGGTACGATTGCGCTGATTGCTGGTATTTACGAGCGCCTAATCAATGCTTTAAGTAGCATTGGTCCAAGCTTGTGGCATACCTTTCGCGCTGATGGCGGCATGAAAGGTTTACTTGCAGTTTGGCGGCAGGTCGATGCTACTTTTTTACTATGCTTGGTAGCAGGTATTGCCACCAGCTTTGTCACTCTAGCTGGCGGGATAAAATATCTGCTGGACAATGAGCCGTTATTAATTTGGTCGTTTTTCTTTGGCTTAGTTATCATGACGGTGGTGATTTTACTAACAGAGATTACACGCTGGACGGTGGCGCGCGCTGGATTATTTCTGCTTGGGGCGGTTGCTGCGGTGATTATCAGCAGCTTGCCGATACTTAGTACTACGCCAAGCTTGCCTTATTTATTTGTAGCTGGTGCCATTGCCATTTGCGCGATGATATTACCTGGTATTTCTGGCTCTTTTATCTTGTTATTAATGGGCGCTTATGACACGGTATTAGAGGCCGTACATACTTTTAACTTCACTATCATACTGACGTTGATGGCTGGCATGGTAACAGGTTTACTGCTCTTTACGCGTATGCTCAAATGGCTGCTGGCGCGCTATTATCAAGCGACATTAGCGTTATTAACCGGCTTTATCGCAGGCTCCTTAGTCAAAGTATGGCCATGGAAAACCGATGCCTCGGGTACGCTTACGAGCGACGCCGTTCATAATGTCACACCATGGCAGTATCCTACTGGTGCACAGTGGGGAATGACGTTAGGCTTGATGGTATTGGGCGCGGTGCTCGTATCGCTATTGTCATGGTGGGGTAAGCGTAGCAATAATCAGTGATTCTGTCAGCCACCACGGTTTCATTTACTTTATTTGGCTCACGATAATAGACGTCATCGACTGTCGTCAGGCTGCTCTATGGCTCTTTAGCTTTATTCATTAAGCTTTCATAATATAAGGCGTAAAGTTCACCTTATGAGAAGCGAGATGAATGATGATAATGACAGTCGTAAGTGGCGAGACAATGGCTTTGAGTACCAGTTTAAATACTAACTTAAGTACCTGTTTAAGTACCTACTTAAGTACCTGCGCATTGTTTGGTTATGCGGTAGTTAGTGGTTTTTTATTGGCACTGACCCTAGCAACTCAGCGCTGGTTATGGTGGCTGGTCGGGGCTATTCTATATTGGCTTGGTGTTGATAAGTTGTATCGCTGGCTGAGCAGTTGGCTACCGCTAACGGATTGGGAATGTTATGTGCTGGCAATGGGGCTTTGCTGGCTGCCCTTTGCGCTATGGATTTTGTATCGAATCCTGCGCTATGGTAGCGTGAGCCATGTTAAGGCTGCTAAGATTAAGCTTGCTGATATTACTGTTAAAATTGACGCTAAGCGCAGTCATGTAGAAGCTGCTGGTTGTAAGTCTGAAAACCTTCAACCCAGAAACATGAAACCTAAAAGCATTACAGATAGTGCTACTAAGCATAACGCTATTGAACACAGCCCTGTCTATAATGCGAACTTTCAACCGCGTTTTCGCTGATTGACCTAATATCGAGTATGCATCATATCGTTAAAAGTGATACCGTTAGTTTTTTAATACGCCCATCTACATTGTCTAATAAACCGCTGTGTTGATGGATAGCTAAAACGAAGAATATATTTAGTGCGTCACCAAATACTTAATAGTATTTACACTATTATTAATCAATATATCAGCACTTTTTCTGATTATGTAATCATTTGACTACATAATTGCCCGCAAAATTGTTATAAAGTACCTCTGATTTTATCCCTTATTGATAGGAGTTTGACCATGTTTACCATTCCGGTTCTTGATATCAAGTCTGATCCATTAGACGTCTTACTGGCTGCTATTGGCTACCGTTTATCGATGCTTGCCAGTAGCGACAATGAAGAATTTAAAGCTTTACTTGCGGATAAAAAAGCAGTCATTGAATTTGCCAGCGATGAGTCTGATGTGGCGCGTTATTTTAGCTTTGATAATGGGCAGTTTAGCCAACATCGCGGACATGCAGATGCGCCGACGTTGACGATTACCTTTAAAGACTCAATGACAGGGGTTAAGCTGTTAACCAAAGGCGACCTACCTGCCTTTATGACGGCGGTTCAAGATAAAAAGTTGAGTATTGACGGCGAATATAGCCTACTTATGTGGTTTAACAAATTGGCAAAGCATATCGTCCCGACTATACCAGAAGAGCTACAACCGCATATCCAACGCGCCAAACCCTACGCTTATAAAGCACAGAAATGTGTCGAACATTGGATTGGGGTTGCTAAATATAAGCTGGGTAAATAATAGATAATGCGCTAAACGTGTGCTTTTATGTGCGTGGCACTGGTAAAATACAGGTCTGCTTTTTCTACTAAGGTTGCGGTATACTACGGTTACCGTAACCTTTTTTTATGAGTTTTTTACCGTCAATTTTAGTTAATTTTGATGATTAACTAAAATTGATGATGTCTACATATTTCTTTATTCTCCTATTTGCCCCATACTTATTATAAAAGGACTTTCCTTATGGCAGGACTGCTGAGCATCATTGAACCTACCGCGCATACAAACGATAGCATTATTGACAATACGCCAGCGCCAACGGCTCCTCGCATTAATAGCCGTGAGCAGATTGCCGCATTATTTGATTTGCCCTTGATGGATTTATTACTGCAAGCGCAGACCATTCATCGCCAGCATTTTAAAGCCAATGAAGTACAAATAAGCACCTTATTATCAATTAAAACCGGTAACTGTCCTGAAGATTGTGGCTACTGCTCACAATCGGGTCATCATCGTGACAAAACCAAACTAGAAGCTGAAAAGCGTATCGACGTTGATAAAGTCATTGCTGCCGCAAAACGTGCCAAAGCCACTGGTTCATCACGGTTCTGTATGGGTGCCGCTTGGAAACATCCAAGCGCGAAAGACATGCCGTATGTGGTCGAGCTCATTAAGGAAGTTAAAGAATTAGGCTTAGAGACCTGCATGACGCTTGGTATGCTTGACTCTGATCAAGCCACGCAATTGGCAGATGCAGGACTGGATTATTATAATCATAATCTTGATACATCGCGCAGCTACTATGAGCAAGTGGTAAGCACGCGCAGCTACGATGACAGACTAAATACGATTGATAATGTGCGTAATTCTGGCATCAATGTCTGTAGTGGTAATATCGTTGGTATGGGTGAAAGTCGTGACGACCGCATTGACTGGGTACATGAGTTACTCAAAATGCCAAAAGCGCCTGAGTCAATTCCAGTGAATCTGCTTGTGCCTATTGCGGGTACGCCTATCGGTGATAAGGTATTAGCAGAAGGCGGCTTGTCCGTTCTTGAATGGATTCGTACCATTGCCGTAACACGTATTTGTTGTCCAAGCAGCTATGTGCGTCTGTCTGCTGGACGAGAAAGTTTATCAGATGCTGAGCAATCGCTCGCCTTTATGGCAGGTGCTAACTCGTTCTTTTATGGTGATAAGCTGCTCACAACTGGTAATGCCAGTCAATCAGGGGATGACAGATTGATGCGTGAACTTGGTTTGACCAAGCAATTTGCCGCGCCAAGAGCACCAAAGTTATTACCCGTTCTTGATGCCGTTAGTGGTCATGAATCACAAATGGTATTGGCAGATTAAGGCAAACCGCGTTTGGGCTTAGCAATATTATGACTTCAAACCATAATTGCTAAGTTCAAACCATAATCATTATTAAACTTGCTGCGTTTCCTTACTTTAACTTTCACCCAATACAGATTATCGCGAGCACAAGAGACTCACATGGTAGATTATTTTAACTGGATTAAAGCGGCACATATTATCTCTGTGGTCACTTGGTTTGCGGCGATTTTCTATTTGCCGCGCTTATATGTGTATCATGCCATGAGTGATGATAAAATCAGTCACGACCGCTTTGTGATTATGGAGCGCAAGCTGTATCGCGGTATCATGACGCCATCGATGATTGCGACGTGGACTTTTGGTTTATGGATGGTGTTTTTGGGTTGGGATACGTATAAAACCCAAGGCTGGCTGCACGTAAAGATTTTCTTAGTCGTGCTATTATCTGCTTATCATGGCGCTTGTGGATTTTATCGTAAAAAGCTGGTGGATAATCCGCAATATAAGTCGCATGTGTTTTGGCGCTGGTTTAATGAAGTGCCAGTTTTTGCGTTGGTCGCTATCGTCATTTTAGTCGTGGTAAAACCTTTTTAGAATCTTTTTGAAATTCAGCTAAACATTTTAAAAGCAAAAATCCTGCATAACTGATAACGGTTATGCAGGATTTTTATGCCTTTTAATCTGTACCGATACTGAGTGAGCATACTAATTCGAAATACTAAGTCGGACGGATAATGTGATACACATGACTTAAATCATATACGCGGTAGCGCGCTGGCTCTTTTCGGCTTTCACCAGCGTAGCTTAATATCAGCGCTTGCTTTTCTGATTCATCAACCCAACCGACAAACAAGCCGCTGTGCTCGATATCGTTATAGCCATGATTGATATAATACAGCCAATCTCCAACCTGAATCTCGCCGCTATTGACGTAAGGACCTCCAGCATAAGCACCTTTATGCACGGTATTCCGGTTCACGCCTGCGCGATTAAAAACCGCATTAAGATAATCCCAGCAGCCGCCTTTAATAATGGTGCGCTCATTGAGTGACATAGTGCGCGCCATACTAATCACCTCACTCGCCGCCCTGCTACTTTGGTTTTCAGCGCGGCTTAATAAGGGCAGATGGGCGCTATCAACATTATCATAGCTGCCAGCTATAGAGCGACCCGTTAAAAATGCTGGTAATACACTTGGCGCTTGACGTTTTATCTCTGGATAACGAGAAGCAGTATTATTATTGGTAGCATATATAGCACGTGGCTGAGGAGATTGAATTTGTGAAGGTTTAATTTGAGGATTTTGAGGGCGATAGGCTTGAGCTTGCTTCACTTGAGGTTGATAATTTTGTGCGGGGTAAACAGAATTATTTGCTAGAGATTTCATACGTACACGTTGGATGGTGGAGCGAGTACTGACCCTAGCAGCAGGTACGGTAAGTTCAGGTTGTGCCGACTTTTCCATGATGAGAGCGCTGATTCCGTCAGCTTGAGCTTGAGCGCTAAACGATAAAAGTCCACATAATACAGCGATAGAGAATGTTATTTTAGGCGTAATATAGCGTATGGGATTTAATGATAAATGCTTGGCACTAGATAATGGATACAAGACACTAATCGGCATATACGGCATAACCCGCTCCTCTTAAAACCACAATAATGACAACAAAAGTGCCCTAATAATGAAACCAATAACCGTCAGTTATAAACTATTTGAGCGGGTAACTGCAAGCACTATTCATCCCTGATAGCTTTTAAGAAATTTAGCCAAGATTATATTAGACAGGATAAAAGTGAGTAAGATGGTGAATAATAAAGCAATGTAGCAGGAAGAAAAAGGCTTAATCACTATTCATTTTAATAGTGACATGGCGCTTATTAAACGTTTGCCCTTGCAAAATAGCTTGGGTCGCTTGCGCTTCTTGAACCGTGTCAAAACCTGTAATTTGATATTTTTGCACATCACTGCTATCACTGATGTATAGCTGATTGTCCGTTAAGGTTATGCTATCCGTCTTTAACAGCTTAATATGTTCACGTTTGCTTTGATTGTCATGCACCAGCTCGCCATGACGAACCCATAAGATGCCACTATTGATATGACCGCTTAACGCTTTTTTCTGTTTTTGGCGCTTTTGATTAAATATAAAGCTGCCCACAATCAATAACGCAAGCGCGCCAATGGCTAAGCGTTCAGGCAAGATACTCATTGCCATTGCGACTGCCACCGCACCTATCAATAATGCTGAACCAAACCAAAATAGCCCATTATCACCTGCTGGCGGTTGACCTTGCAAAGTAATTTTAGCGCCCTCATCGGTGAGCTTCAGCATAATGTCATACCTGTTTTATGTACTTACTTATGTTCTTAGCTTGCTTGCGTATTGAAGCGTAAAAATAAACTTACCAGCCCAATGCTGTTTTTTGCATTTGGATAAGCTCAGCAATGCCTTTTTCAGCAAGAATGAGCATATCATCGGCTTGAGCACGGGTGAATGGCTTTTCTTCAGCAGTACCTTGCAGCTCGATAAATTCGCCCTTTTGGGTCATTACTACGTTTAAATCCGTATCACAGCTGGCATCTTCTTCGTAGTTTAAATCCAGATAAGCTTTGCCATCTTTCATACCCACAGAAACCGCAGCAACCAAACCAATTAATGGATCGGCTTTTAACTTTTTAGTTTTTTGAATGCTTTCTAACGCATCAATTAAGGCAGTAGCAGCACCAGTCACACTTGCCGTACGTGTACCACCATCGGCTTGCAACACATCACAATCAAGATAAATAGTGTTTTCACCAAGCTTACTTAAATCAATCATCGCACGTAAGCTACGACCGATTAAGCGTTGAATTTCTTGTGTACGCCCAGACTGCTTACCACGAGCCGCTTCACGTTGATTACGGGTATTGGTCGCGCGTGGCAACATGCCGTATTCAGCAGTAATCCAGCCTTTACCTTTGCCTTTTAACCAGCGCGGAACGCCGGTCTCGACACTGGCGGTACACAATACTTTGGTATCGCCAAAGCTAACCAATACGGAGCCTTCAGCATGCTTGGTATAGTGACGCTCAAAGGTGATGGCGCGAAGTTGGTCAAGCTCACGGTTATCAATACGCATAAAAATTCCTAGTACGGTGTTATAAAAGCTGTGCTATAACAGCAATGGCTTAAAAATCGTCTACCATTAAAAATCCAATAATGACTTATTATCAAAATTTTGGTGGACGTAAATATGCAGATATCCTAACGTGACAACCGCGCAATAGCAAGAATAACTGCTTGCCATCAAACGGAATATTTGCCAAAAATGACCGTTAAAATCAAAAAAAGATAAAGACAATTTTGCCTTTATCCTTTTTAATTTAAGTTAAAAATTATCTGTATCCGGCTAGATTATTAATCTAAGCCTTCCATTTTACGCAATTCTTTACGCAGAATTTTACCCACATTTGACTTTGGTAATTCGTCAACGAATTGTACGTGACGCGGACGCTTATAGCCGGTTAAATTCTTTTTGCCAAAATTGAGCAATTCTTGTTCCGTGACCTCGCCTTTTTTCACCACAAAAATCTTTGGATCTTCGCCGCGCTCTGCACTTGGAATACCAATCGCACCGCACTCTTTTACCGCCGGATGCTCGCTCATGATTTCTTCAATTTCATTGGGATAAACGTTAAAGCCCGATACCAAAATCATATCTTTTTTACGGTCGACAATTTTAATAAAGCCTTTGTCATCCATAATACCGATGTCACCCGTTTTTAGATAACCATTTGCGGTGAAGGTTTCAGCTGTTTCGTCAGGGCGATTTTGATAGCCTATCATCACTTGTGGACCCTTAACGCAAATCTCACCGCGCTCGCCAATCGCCACTTCATTGTCGTCTTCATCAATTAATATAATATCAGTACTAGACGCTGGAATACCAATTTTGCCAGTAAATTCAGCAATGGTCATCGGATTAAAAGCGACCACTGGTGAGGTTTCAGATAAGCCATAGCCTTCAACAATGGGTAAACCGGTGATTTTGTGCCACTGTTTTGCGACACTAGGCAATACCGACGTACCGCCACCAATCGCGGCTTTTAAATTAGAAAAATCTAAACTGGCAAAGCTTTCTTTATTGACTAAGCCATTAAACAAGGTATTTACGGCAGGAATAAATGACGGCTTATATTTTGCCATCTCTTTAATCAAACCATCTAAATCACGCGGATTAGGAATCAATAATCCAGCGTAGCCCTGATACATGCCATACATGCCACAAACCATAAATGAGAACACATGATACAGCGGCAGCGCGGTCAAAATCACATCATCAGCATTGGCATCGTCTTCAAAAGCGCTGTCCATCAAGGCGTTGATTTGCAGCATATTGGCAACCAAGTTGCCGTGTGACAGCATAGCGCCTTTTGCCACGCCAGTCGTACCGCCGGTATATTGTAGCAATGCCACATCGCTTAGGTTTAAATCAGGACGTTTATATTTACTTGCCGATACGCTATTGAGCGCCTCTTTAAAGCTGGTGCTGTTTGGCAGCTGATAAGCCGGAATCATCTTTTTAACATGACGAGCAACGAGGTTCACCACCAAGCCTTTGACCAGTCCCAACATATCGCCAAGTTTACAGACAATCACGTGTTTAACATCGCCTTTATTACTGGCTTCTTGATAGGTTTTGGCAAAGTTTTCAACAATAAATAAGGCTTTCACGCCACTATCATCAAGCTGATGCGACAACTCACGACTGGTATACAACGGATTGACATTCACCAAAATCATGCCCGCACGAATGACACCCAATGCAACGATAGGATACTGCAAAATATTGGGCATCATGACGCCCACTTTATCGCCTTTTGCTAAGCCTAATGACTGCAAGTAGCTGGCAATTTGGCGACTGTATAAGTCCAGTTGCTTAAAGCTAATCGAGGCACCCATACAAATATAAGCCGGTTTTTGCCCATAACGGCGAAAATTACGCTCAAATACTTCCAGCAAAGAGCTGTTGTCATCAGGCATATCAATAGTGGCGCTGATGCCATAACGCTCATAAGCAGCAAGCCATGGGCGATCGCTTGGAATATCAGGCATGGTCGGAAAAGCATTGGTCTCTGCCCATGACTGCGCGCGATGTCCAGTTGCATGGTTGCCCTTTTGCTTTTGGTCAGGCGTGTCCTTATTCGTGCTATTTTTTTTATTGGTCATCTGGTTATCCGCAGTATCAGTCATAGCTTTCCCTAAATGTTACAATTAAAGACATAGAATAATCTAATGAGGGGGCAAATACAGTGTTGGTTAGTGATTATTTGTGAACCGAAAGTCACGACGACACCTCGTTGCTACAAAAATCATCGTTAGTAAAAAGCGTTTTTAATAAAAGGCACTATTAATAAAAATTAGTGCTAATAAAAGCAGGATTCTTCGTTAGAATTTTTCCATAAAAATAAGGTCAGCATAAAGTGACCTTATTTTTTGACTATATATCAGGGTATTAAAATATCAGAGTATCAGACATTTCTAGTCAATAATAATGTTTAAGTTAACCTTGTGCCTGATTTTTTTCTTCAAGTTTACGCAAATCTTTATGTAAGATTTTACCAACGTTCGATTTTGGTAGCTCTTCGATAAACTCAACATAACGAGGACGCTTGTAGCCGGTTAGATGCTCTTTTGCATAGGCAAGCACCGCTTCTTTAGTCAGGCTACTGTCCTTACGTACTACGTAGATTTTAGGTACTTCACCGCTTTTCTCGTCTTCAACGCCAATAACACCGCATTCTAGAATTTGTGGATGTCCTGCCATGACTTCTTCAACTTCATTTGGATAAACGTTGAAACCGGATACTAAAATCATATTCTTTTTACGATCAACAATGCTGATATAGCCATTCTCATCCATGATACCGATATCGCCAGTACGGAAAAAGCCATCACTGGTCATTGATTCCGCTGTTGCCTCGTCACGTTTCCAATAACCTTTCATCACCTGCGGACCACGCACGCCAATCTCACCGCGCTCGCCTAAGGCGACTTCATTGCCTTTGTCGTCTAAAATAGCGATATCTGTTGCTGGCATCGGTACGCCAATGGTACCTCCGAAACTGGCAGAATTAATAGGGTTAGCTGTTGCAACCGGTGAGGTCTCTGACAGACCGTACCCTTGGATAATGATATTGCCCGTTATTTGACGCCATTTTTCTGCCGTTGCGCTTAACACTGCCATGCCGCCGCCCATCGTCACGCGCAACTTACTATGATCCAACGCCTTGAACTCTTCATTATTAGCAAGGGCATTAAATAGCGTATTAACAGCAGGGAACAATGCAGGTGGATGCTCTTTATAAGCCTTTAATAAGCTATCGAGGTCACGCGGATTCGGTATCAATAAGCCAATACAGCCACGATAGAGACCAAACATCCCACAAAGCGTAAATGAGAAAATATGATAGAGCGGTAATGCGGTCATAATTACTGCCTGCTCACCACTCTTATCATACTCATCAAAGGCGCTGCCCAAAAAGGTATCACATTGGATGAGGTTAGCCACTAGATTCTTATGAGTCAGCATAGCGCCTTTTGCGACGCCTGTCGTGCCACCGGTATATTGCAAGACAGCCACATCATCAAGGGTAATATTGCTTGGACGCTTGTATTGGCTCATTGTCACTTGCTTAATCATGCTGTTAAAGCTGACACTGCCTTCTATCTTATACTTGGGCACCAGTTTTTTCACATGACGCACGACGGCATTGACCATAAAGCCCTTGAGCGTGCCCATCAAGTCACCCATACCAGTAATCACGACATGATCAACCAAATTACGACCGATATCTTGATAGGTTTTGGCAAAGTTTTCGACCAAGATTAATGCTTTAGCATCTGAGTCGGTAAGCTGATGCTCAAGCTCTTTAGTCGTATATAACGGGTTCACATTTACTAAGGTCAAGCCAGCACACAGTACACCAATAATGGTCACAGGCAATTGCAACATATTAGGCATCATGACCGCGACTTTATCACCTTTAACTAAGCCCAATGACTGCAAATAGGCGGCTACTTGTTGGCTATATAAATCCACTTCCTGAAAGGTTAGCTCTGAGCCCATGCAGACAAAAGCGGTTTTATTGCCATTTTTCGCAAAGCTTTGTTCAAAAATATCAATCAGCGAGGTATTATCGGCAGGCATTTCGATATCATATGTCAGCCCAAGCGCTTCATAGGTTTTTAGCCAAACTTTATCATCACGGCGGGTCAATTGGTCTTGATTATCCATAATCTTATTTCTCCTCAAAAATGGTGCAATGGGCAGTAAATATACATTTGTTCTTTAACATACACACTTTACCCAAACTACTCAATATAAAAGATTGCTATGAGCGTGCGTAAATGAGTCCCAACGCTCATAGTGTCTGTATTTAAGGCTGCAAGGCATCGGCAAGTTCAGTCAAGCCAATAAAGTTGCGGCGTAAGCCATTCGGGTCGGTAGCTGTTTTTTGGTTCAAACTTTGGGTAGCAAGGGCGCGGCTGTCTTTATATTGCCAGTTATTAATATACAGGCTCTGCTGCAAGCGTTGCCCAAACCCTGCCACCGCTATGGCAAACTGTGTATCAGGATAGGCATTGCTTAGTGGTACTGCTCTGTTTACGGCATTAATAGGCAAATCGACCAGCTGTGAGCTGGAGCTTTGGGTGGCTTTATAACGTATTTTTAAAAAGCCTAACTCTTGATTGCTAATATTTTTTGCGAGCATGGAGTTGCTTTTATTAGGGGCATTGTCTGGATAGCGGCGCGGGTTAAAACTGCCCACCTGCCCTGTTGGGGTAATCTCAAACAATGCTACGACTGCTTTGCCAGCACCCAGCTCACCGGCATCGACTTTATCATTATTAAAGTCCTCTTCGGCGAGCACACGATTTTCATAACCAATCAAGCGCCACTCTTCAACTTGTGCGGGATTAAACTCAATCTGCACTTTGACATCATGCGCGACAGTATTAAAGGTTGCGGCAAGCTCATCGCTCAATACTTTTTTCGCCTCAGCTAGGCTGTCAATATAACTATAATTGCCATTACCGCTGTCCGCCATTTGCTCCATCATATAATCGTTAAGATTACCGCGCCCAAAGCCAATGGTAGACAAGGAAATTCCACGATTGCGATTGGCTTTCACCAAGTCCAGCATGTCATCGACTTCACTAATACCTACATTAAAGTCGCCATCAGTCAGCATTAAAATACGGTTGATACTGCCTTTTTTTAATGACTTACTGGCTTCGGTATAAGCAAGCTTGAGCGCATCTTCGCCGTTGGTGCTACCGGCTGCGCGCAAACCATTAATCGCGGCTTGAATGGTTGCCGTTTTATCACCGCGCGTTGCAGGCAAGACGACTTCGGTACTGCCCGAATAGCTGACAATACTAATGGTATCTTCAGCACGCAACTGCTTGGTCAATAAGTTTAACGTCGCTTGCGCCAATGGCAACTTATCTTGTGATTGCATTGAGCCTGAAGTATCGACCAAAAATACCAAATTAGCGGGCGGCAATGTCATAGCTTTCTGCCCGAATTGCGTAGTATCAATGGCTTTGATACCGACTTTTAATATTTGATTGTTTTGCCCTACTTTATCCCAAGGTGACTCGACTATTTCCGTTTCAACAATAAAGGGCGCGCGATTCAAACGCTGAGCATTTGAGAATTGATAGGTAAAATAATTAATCATCTCCTCGACGCGCACCGCATTTTTTGGTGGCAACTGCCCTTCGTTTAGATAGCGACGCACGTTAGCATAACTGCCAGTATCGGTATCAATAGATAAGGTAGCAACTGGCATATCAGCGGTACGATGAATGGGGTTTGCCACGTTTTTTTGATAATTATCGCGCATCTCTGACGTAATCACTTTTGGTGAAGGCATACCTTGTGGGATATAACTGGTGGAGCGCGTGAGCATATTCGCAACAGGGACAGCGTCCGCTACCACAATGGGCTGTGACAAGCTTTCGCTGACCATCGCTGTGCTAGACTCAATAATAGGTTTGCTTATTTCTGGTGAACCACAAGCGCTCAGCCCAATACTGGTAGCCGCACCAAGCAATAATGCACTGCCGGCTGCTTTATGAGTATAGAGGCGAGATAAGGAAATCGATAACATATGCAGCATCCTTGTCAGTAGCATTTGGTCAGCGCCGTTCATCCAGTGAAAGCCCGAACAAATTATGAGTGTTATTAACCAAACTATACTCAAGTTAATAGGCAAAATCTATCTTTATAAGCGTTATGCTGGCGTCATTCCCTGTCGTCTATTATGGCAGACACCTTTTTAATTGGCGCGATTTCCTTTACGATAGCGCAATCAGAATTCTTTATTGTATAACCCCATTTTAAATAAATAAGCGAAATATATTTTATGTCAGATGTTATGGATACGACGGTGGCTATGAGCCCCGCTAGTGAAACAATGGATACCCGCTCAGTTGCCGAATTTACGGAGCAGGCGTATCTCAATTATGCCATGTACGTCATTATGGATCGGGCGTTACCCAATATTGCCGATGGTCTAAAACCGGTACAGCGACGCATTATTTATGCCATGAGCGAGCTGGGGCTTAAGTCTACGGCAAAGCCTAAAAAGTCGGCGCGTACCGTCGGTGACGTGCTGGGCAAATACCATCCGCATGGTGACAGTGCTTGTTATGAAGCCATGGTACTCATGGCGCAGCCATTCAGTTATCGCTATCCGCTCATCTTTGGACAAGGTAACTGGGGTAGCCCTGACGACCCAAAATCATTTGCCGCGATGCGATATACCGAAGCGAAAATGTCTGCTTATGCCAATACGCTTTTAGCAGAGCTTGCACAAGGCACGGTTGATTGGCAAGATAACTTCGACGGTACAATGCAAGAGCCAACGACCTTACCCGCACGCTTACCCAATATCTTATTAAATGGCACAACCGGTATTGCCGTTGGTATGGCAACCGACATTCCACCGCACAACCTTAATGAAGTGGTACGTGCCGCCATTCGTTTGCTCAAAAATCCTGAGCTATCGGTCAAACAGCTCACTCAATCGATACCTGCGCCAGATTTGCCCACCAAAGCAGAAATTATCACCAGTAAAAAAGACCTGCAAGCATTATATGAAACTGGACGTGGCAGCTATAAAATGCGTGCCACTTACCATATTGACGACAAAGAAAAGAACCTCGTCATTATCGACGCACTACCCTATCAAGTCTCCGGCAATAAAATCCAAGAGCAAATTGCCAAGCTCATGACCGATAAGAAACTGCCGTGGATTGTTGATATTCACGATGAATCGGATCATGAAAATGCTTGTCGAATTGTTTTAGAATTACGCTCCACGCGCGTTGATGTCGAGCGCGTCATGAGCCATTTATTTGCCACCACTGACCTCGAAAGCAATTACCGTGTCAATATGAATATGATTGGGCTCAACGGTAAGCCGAAAGTTAAAAATCTCAAAGACATCTTAGAAGAATGGCTCATTTGCCGTCGTTCCGTTGTCACGCGCCGCCTAGAATATCGCCTCGATAAAATTGATAAACGCTTGCACATTCTTGCTGGCTTATTGATTGCCTATTTGCATATCGACGAGGTCATTCGTATTATTCGTGAAGAAGACGAGCCAAAGGTCGCCTTAATGCAAGGCTATGACTTATCCGATATTCAAGCCAACGCCATCTTAGATATTCGTCTGCGCCAACTGGCAAAGCTAGAAGAATTTGAGCTAAAACGTGAGCAAGATGAGCTGGCAAACGAGCGCGCCATTATCCAAGAATATCTTGATAATCCAGAAAGTTTGACCGGCTTAATCATTGATGAGCTGACTGAAGACATGAAAGCGCACGGTGACAATCGTATGTCGCCACTGGCGGAACGTGAAGATGCTCAAGCGCTGAAAGAATCCGACCTTGTGCCAAGCGAGCCTATCACCGCCGTATTATCCAAAGCAGGTTGGATACGCGCGGCAAAAGGTCACGACGTGGACGCGCAAGGCATGAGCTATCGTTCAGGCGACAGCTACCAAGCGCACGCACGCGGCAAATCGAACGAGAAAATCTACGTCTTCGACAGTACGGGGCGCAGCTATAGTATCGAGGCGCACAATTTGGCATCGGCACGTGGGCAAGGCGATCCGCTTACCAGCGTCTTAAAACCGCCCTCAGGCGCACACTTTGAGCAGCTACTTGCTGGCGATAATGACCAGCGTATTATTCTAGCCAGCTCGCAAGGTTACGGCTTTATCAACACTTTGGGCAATTTGGACAGCAATCAAAAAGCGGGAAAAAACATCATAACCCTGACTGCCGATAGTCGATTGTTACCCGTCGCGTGTATCGATGCGTCCGCAGACAATAGCGCCAATAATAGCGCAGAGAATAATGGCAGTAGCCAAACGCCTGACCATATCGCCGTGGTGACCAACGCAGGCTATTTACTTATCTTTGGCTTGGACGACTTGCCAGAACAAGCGCGCGGTAAAGGTAATAAAATGATTACTCTAAAAGACAATGAAGAAGTGCTTGCCATCACGCCATTAACCCAACAAGACAGCTTAATCATTACGGCAGGCAAACGTCATGTGACTTTAAAGCCGATGGACTTAGCGAACTATACGTCCAAACGTGGTAGTCGTGGCAGTCAGTTGCCAAGAGGCTTTCAAAATGTGACGAGTGTTGAGGTGGTTGGGTAGATTTACATTTTTAGAATGCTGGGCTAAAAGCCCAGCCTACGGTTACTTTTTATTTATCTTATTGGATACTATGAAC
Source organism: Psychrobacter sp. 16-MNA-CIBAN-0192 (assembly GCF_040309565.1). NCBI lineage: Bacteria > Pseudomonadati > Pseudomonadota > Gammaproteobacteria > Moraxellales > Moraxellaceae > Psychrobacter > Psychrobacter sp. 16-MNA-CIBAN-0192. The sequence continues at coordinate 33,338 of NZ_JBEOOX010000002.1, read as the reverse complement.
TTCACGTAATTTGCGTGCTATATATGCGTTCTATTTGGCGCTTGCTATTTCAGTTAACATTGTTTCTTAATGGTATATATATTAATCACTGTTCAAATTTTGCAGTTATCAGAACTAACTATTTAAATTATTTAGAAAGGTAAAAAAGTATGGCTAGATGTACAGCACCAGAAAGAGGACATCGTACTGCAAGTGCAGAAGCTAACTGCCCTGCATGTAGCGGGCGTTATAACTCTTATAGTAGCAAAAGATATAGCCCATCATATCCGACTTCATCTTACTCTTCATCCGGAGTCAGTAGTAGCAGCAGCGGTGTGTCAAACCGTACCGTAAAACCACGTTGGTCAAAATCAAGCTCATCTTTATTATATACACCTGCTCAAGTTCAATCACTTACTCCAGTTCGGGATGTTATTGAGAATCGAGCAGCACGGCAGCCTGACCTTCGTGATGTTTTCCTATGCCATGCTTGGGGCGACCGCAAAGAAGCCGCCAAAGAGTTATATGATTTACTTGAAGCTGCCGATGTAAAAGTTTGGTTCAGTGAAAAAGATCTTAGTCTTGGCGTACCAATGATGCGTGCGATTGATAAAGGTTTGGCTAACTCCAGAATAGGACTTGTATTGGTAACACCTGCAATGCTAGAACGCTTACCAAAAGAAAGTGTTGCTGATAAAGAACTTTCAACACTACTAGCGGGTAACCAACTTATTCCTATCATTCATAATACATCTTACGAAGCATTACGGGATGTCAGTCCCATGTTAGCTTCGAGAAGTGGTTTGGATACCAATGAAGATTCGATGAAAATTGTTGCAGAAAAAATTGCAGAATTAGTGAAGATCTAAATTTTCATGTATATCTTTTTACAGATAATCAAAAGCTTTATTATCATACGTGCTATTTCAATAACTGTATAATTATAAAAAAGGACACTCATGCTAACTTCCTCTAATAACACAGAAAAAATCACCATCCCCACCCCAAAAATCATATTCTTTGACATTGACGATACGTTAAGCCGAAATGGTGAAATTGCCCCGCAGAATAAAGCCACTCTTGAAGCACTAGCAAAGACAGATATTAAACTGGTTATTTCAACTGGACGCTCAAAGCCGATATTGCCACTTGATATCCTAGCATTGCTTGAGACGGACGTTTTAGATGCCATTATCTGTATGAATGGGCAATATAGCTTTGATAATGAGCGTGTTATCAGCGATTACCCCTTATCGAGCCAGCAGACCGCCACTATCACTGAGCTGTGCAGAAGCAGCGACTTGGTCTATAAATTTGACTCCGCAACCCACGTGGTGTGGTCAGATGAGCACGATTGGCAGACCACATATCACGATAGAATAAAAAGCTGTAGCATGATTGACCCTGACTACTGTCATTTTAATACCGTATATCAATGCTCAGTATTTTTTGATGAACAAGACCAAAAAATGCAAGATATTGACTTTATCAAACATGAATTAAAACTGGTACATTGGCATGATATTGTCGGGGATATTCTGCCGATTGATGCTTCAAAAGCGCGTAGCATATTGGATGTATGTGCGCATTTTGATGTGGATGCGAACGATTGTATGGCATTTGGTGATGGACTGAATGATTTAGAGATGTTTGATTTGGTCGGCTATGCGGTAGCAATGGGTGATGCTAAACCTGAGTTAAAAGAAAGAGCAGATTTTGTCACTGGCACGATTGAAGAACATGGCATCCAAGCGGTGTTGAATCATTTTCACATTGATTAATCGTTAGCGATAAATTACTTTTTACATTAAAAAACCCTTGCTAACAACTGGCAAGGGTTTTTTAATATTTAGCATTTACTCACTGTTTAGCAATTATCTTGCCGGGTAAAAAGTCTCTGAACCAGGACCTACTGGTAGACCCAATACAAACACCCAAATCCAAAACAAGAACACCCAACCAAATAAAAATGCCATTGAATACGGTAGCATCATTGCCATCAACGTACCAACGCCGGTATCTTTTTTATAGCGAATCGCCACCGCCATAATCAAGCCAAAGTAGCTCATCATCGGCGTGATGATATTGGTGGTCGAATCGCCGATACGATATGCCGCTTGAATCATCTCTGGCGCATAGCCTGTCAGCATAAGCATCGGTACAAAAATAGGCGCAGTAATTGCCCACTGCGCAGATGCCGACCCAAGCATAAGGTTAACGACCGCACAAATCAGGATAAAACCAACCAATAAAAACGGTCCAGTTAAGCCAATATCCGTGAGGAACGTTGCCCCTGATACCGCCATGATAGAGCCCAAATTTGACCAGTTAAAAAAGGCGGTAAATTGCGCGGCGAAGAATACCAATACAATATAAATACTGAGCGAGCTCATGGCATGACTCATCGCGTCAACCACGTCTTGGTTATTTTTCATGCTGCCAGTAATTTTGCCGTAAATATAACCGGGTATAGCAAAGAACACGAAAATAAATACCACAATGCCATGTAAAAATGGCGAACCCGATACCAATCCTGTTTCCGCATGCCGCAATATGCCGTCAGCTGGTACAATCGTCCATGCCAGCAATAAGCAAAATGCCAACATACTTAATCCTGACCATATCAAACCTTTTTTCTCAATGGACGACAAACTCTCGATTTGATTGTCCAGCACCGAAGGGTCATCTGCATCTTTCGGGTTGTATTCACCTAAACTGGGCTCAACGATTTTTTCTGTGACGAAATAACCCAAACCACTAATCAAGAAAGTACTGACTGCCATAAAGTACCAGTTTGCCTCTGCGCCAACGGTGTACGCTGGGTCAATAATACGCGCTGCTTCTTGGGTGATACCAGACAACAATGGATCGACCGTACCTAATAATAGATTGGCACTATAACCACCAGACACGCCAGCAAAGGCGGCGGCAAGTCCTGCCAAAGGATGACGCCCAAGCGAGTGGAAAATCACCGCAGCCAGCGGTATCAATACCACATAACCAAGCTCAGCTGCGGTATTCGACATAATACCGGCAAAGACAATGGTCAAAGTTACTAGCTTTTTGGGGGCGTTCATAACGAGACCACGCAAAGCTGCGGAGATCATACCCGAGCGCTCAGCAATACCCACACCCAATAGCGCGACCAATACTGTACCTAATGGCACAAAACCGGTAAAGTTGGTGACTAGATTTTCAACGATACGCGCTAAGCCTTCGCCGTTTAGTAAATTAACGACATGAATAATGCCGTCTTCGCTGCGTCCGGTTGTCCCTACTGGGCGCGGATCAAGTGCGGATACGCCAAAAAACGAGAGCACGGCAGACAGCACCAACAAAAACACTGACATCCAAACGAACAAAATCACCGGATGCGGTAGTAAGTTGCCAAGCCACTCAACGCCTTTTAAAAAACTCTGCATACGCGAGCTTTTGGCTTCTATTTCAAACTCATTATTTGGCGGACTGCCCTCTGGTGGGTGACTTCCTTGCATAACTCAATATTCCCTTTTATTTTTACAGTATATTTATTTTCTAATTAGCATGAACTTTTGGTAAGAATCCCAAACATAGGTAGGCAAAAGTTCTTGGATTTAAACATACTTGCGCAATAAAAACAAACATTCTTAATGGACTATAGAAACTATTAGTAATGAATAAGCAAAAAGCTAAAATTTAGGTAAAAAAATAGGCTTATAAAATATAAGCCTATCAATAAGTTCAACATAAACAATGCTGCCAGTTACACCTTATCTGTTTAGTCTTGTCGCCAATCCGTACACCCAACTGCCAAGCTTATAAAAAGCTAGCGCAATCAGTATAAAAACGAGTGCACCAAGCACATAAGCCAATATTGTCGGCACACTGGTTAACCAGCCAATGCTAAACGCGACGCCCAAATAAGCTTCTAATGGCCAGCTTATTATGGGCGTATCCATACCAAAATTAAGCATTGTAACTAAGGCAACTATCGCAATAACAGCAGTGATGCTGCCAGCGATTTTTCGATTATCCATCTTATTTCTCTTCTATACTGGGCTAAAATTTAGTGATGGCGTCTATGGCATGGTCAAACCGCCATCAACCGCAATAGATTGTCCCGTAATCGCCGCACTTAGCTCAGACGCCATAAGCAGTACCGAATTGGCAAAGTCAGCTACCGATGTGGCTTGGCGTAAAGGTGTGGTGGTGGCAATATAATCGAATACTTCTTCAGTAGTTAGGCTACTCGCATCCGTCGTTTTTAGCAGTCCGCCTGCCAGTAAATTAACACGAATACCATATTGTCCAAGCTCAGCCGCTAAGTTGCGCGTCAGACCAATGAGCGCTGATTTTGCGGTAGTATAGTCATAATAAGTGACCACTGGATTATAAACTAGGTTGGTTGAGATATTGATAATCTTGCCCATTTTCTGCGCTTTCATTTGCGGCAATACGGCTTGCACGGTATTGACCGCACCTTGCACAATACCGTCTATTTGCTGAGAAAAATGCGCCCATGTTACGGTCTCAATACTGGTGTAATCGGCGCTCGGATTGAACTGATAGCTCGGCAAGGCATTATTGACCAAGATATCAATACGTCCAAAACGCTCAACCACTTCCGCTGCCATGCCTTGCATTTGCTCAAGGCTCGTTACATCACCTTGATAAGCAAATGCTTGTCCACCTGCTGCTATAATATCCGCAATGACTGTTTCAGCTGCATCTTTACTATTAAGATAATTAACGCAAACACTTGCGCCTGCTGCTGCCATTTGTGTGGCAATTTGGGCACCCAAACCGCGACTGGCACCAGTCACAATCGCCACTTTATTTGTCAGTAGAGCAGGGATAGCTAATGCTGTTTTATTCATCTTATTTTATCCTTATTATCAATAATATAATGCGACTCAACGGCGCACTTTTAAAACCCAGTAAACAAATCAGCGCCAATCATAGCATGATTGTGATGCCACTTTACTCAGAGTCAATACGCTCTATCACCCGTATTATCTGCTAGCGATTATTGACAAAGCCTTTAAATTTCGACTTGTCAGAAGCAGCACCGTATAATGAATAATGCTATAACGCTGTTATGTCTGCGTTTTAACCTTTTTGCCTAATTAAGGAGAGATATTTTGTCCTATTTATCATCCCAACTGTCTGTGAAGACCGCCAATCGATTGCTGCCAAAAGCACTATTATGCGCGGCGATTGGTACGATTGGGTTATCACTTGCCAGCTGTAGCAAAACCGATAATGCTCCTGCTGAGGGCGCAGCTGCTAGTACGGAAACGCTAAATCTGTATAACTGGTCAGAATATATGCCGCAAGAGATTCTCGACGGCTTTACCAAAGAGACAGGCATTCGGGTCAATTACACTACTTTTGACTCTAATGAAGCGATGTATGCCAAGCTAAAACTGCTGGACGATTCGAGTCAATATGACTTAGCGATTCCATCGACTTATTATGTCGAAAAAATGGCAAAAGAAGGCTTGCTGCAAGAGCTTGATAAATCTAAATTAAGCAATTTTAGTAATCTCGATACCTCATTTACCAATACCAAAGTAGATCCTGAGAATAAATATTCCATTCCATATATGTGGGGCAGTACTGGACTTGCCATCAACGGTGATGTGATTGACCCTGCCACAGTTAATAGCTGGAATGATTTGTGGCGTCCTGAATATAAAGGGCAAGTCATGCTAATGAATGATATGCGCGAAGTGTTCGGCATGGCGTTATTGACCCTTGGTTATTCAGGAAATAGTAGCAATCCTGACGAGATCAAAGCCGCTTATCAAAAGCTTACAACCTTAATGCCCAATGTTAAAACCTTTAATTCCGATGCGTCGCGCATGCCCTATATGGAAGGCGAAACCAATCTTGGGATGACCTGGAATGGGGAAGCTATTATCGCCAATAACGAAGGCTTGACCAGCTTGGTCTATAAATACCCAACTGAGGGCGCGATATTATGGATGGATAATTTTGTTATTCCAAAAAATGCCAAACATGTCGATGCGGCACATAAATTTATTGATTACTTATTGCGTCCAGAAAACTCTAAAATAGTAAGTGAGGAGATTGGCTACGCCTCGCCCAACTTAGCAGCACGTAAGCTAATGACTGAAGAAGTGCGTAATAATCCAACTATTTATCCAAGCAAAGCCATCTTGGCAAAAGCTGAATTTCAAGAAGATGTTGGCGATGATGCGCTACAAATTTACCAGCAATATTGGGATAAGCTAAAAACGGGGCGTTAAGTATAGAACGTTAAATAGAAACAATAAATGTTAAAAAACGCTAATCTTAAATGGTCAGCGTTTTTTTATTACCTAAATTTTTATTGTCTAGAATTTTGTAACTTAAATTTTTTATAGTCTATAAATGCAAATCAGTCTCACCGCCCTGCTTTTTAATCCGGTGCTGTTCTCGGCGCTGATAACGCACACCGGAGGCGGCAAACCATTGTGGTCTATACAATTGCAATAAATCGCTCAGCTGCTGCAATTGGGTTTGCAAAGTTTTGGTTAACCAAAAATAGCCCTGCCACTCAAAGGGCAAATGATTTACGCTCGGATAATCTGATACCGCAATACGGGTAATGGGGCGAAACAGCTCATCATTTGGGCTACGTAATACGGCTGCCATATGCTGCATCGCTTGGGTTAGCTCATGTTGATAATGCAGCAGTAAAATATGATTATCATCATCAATTTCAATATTCGCTAAGCGCGGGGCGGCGGTTAATAATAAATCAATCGTACCAATAATATTACGATGAAAGCGCTGAATGGTCTCGATGATGTCTTTATCAAGTCCGGTCTCACTTGCGGTTGCGGCAATATGCGGACGCACTGCTAGCAGCCGCTTATTAATCCCTTCTAACGATTTTAACAGCGCCTTATCAACGGGCGTATCTGCAATAGCATAACCATGCGTAGGATACATAATATGCGATTTGCCCTCATTTTTATAATGAGAATTAGGATGAGTGATTGCTGTGTCAGCATCAATATGATGACCAACGCTGGCATATAAACTGGCACAGGCGTCAAGGTTGCTTGCCAGTAAAAATCGCCACATCAAGGTTGATTTGAGCGGTAAAATCAATGTCGCTGCGACAGCAACGCCGGCACCCAGCAAAATATTAAAGGCGCGATATAGTCCATCTTGGGCAATATTGTTGTGATTCGGGCTGGACACTATCATCAGCATAGTAATCCCTGTGAGCAAGCCGATATAGCCTAGCTGCTTCACTGCAACGTAACCAATGATGCCGCTAATAATGCCAATCAGTACATAATATAACCATAACCAAGTGTCAATATCTTGGCTTAACCATAAAAATCCTAAGCCAACGACCACCCCAAGTAATGTGCCCAATACCCGCTCTTTTGCTTTAGTGTAAATCGCCCCTTGATACTGCAACAAGCCTAAAATTACAAACACGGTAATGGTTGTCCATTCACCATGGGGCAGATGCGTAAGTCGATTGAGCAATAATGCCGTCAATACCGCAACGCCCAAACGTATGGCATGCAAGATATCCGCATGCTGATAGCGCGCATACGGCTCTATAATAGGGGCAGTAAATTGTTGCCAAAACGGTCGTTTCACACCAATACTCTTCTCAAACAGTGAATGTTAAATCATGAATGTTAGCCAATGCAGTTAGTACATACAATTAGCACATGCAGCCTATTGCCTAATAGCAGCATACAATATAATTATTCTTGAGAATCGTACAATGATGTAACTGTAGCCAGCAATCACAGCCATCAGCCATCAGCCATCAGCCATCAGCCATCAGCCATCAGCCATGACATTCTATAAAACCTAACCATAAAAAAACCCGCTCAATATGCGTCGAGCGGGTTTTTTAAATTTTAAAAGTATCTAGCTTAAATATTATTTATCATTAGTAGCGGACTCTAATTGGTTTTTTCCTGAATCAACTCTTTCATACTGTCTTTATTGCCTTGATCTTTATTTGCGTTTTTATCACCCGAATTTGAGTCATTTGAGGATTTTTTATTGTCCTTATCTTTGTCTTTATTATCCGAGCCTTTTTTACTTTCTTGGTCAGACTTTTTAGACTTTTCTTCTTTTTTAGTATTTGCGGAGTTATCGGTATCAGCTGAAACCGTGCGCTCTTCATTGACACTAAGTGTCTCACTAGTATCTGCAGATTGACGAATACTGTTCTCAGTATTACTAGTCTCTGCGGCTTTATTTGCCTTTCTTTGCTCTTTATTAGTCGTTGTATCCCGATTCTCTCTTCTAGGCGGCTGTGGCTTTGGACGTACAGGCACTTCACGCTGAGTTGGTCTTAGTTTTACCGAGCGAGTACGTTTGGTACTTAAGTCTTTAATCGGTAAAGGGCGCTCGTAGTTATCGATAATGCCAACATAACGATTGATCTCTTCTGGCAATACGCGCACATCAGCAGGCAATCCAAAATCAATTAATTTCGCAGCGCCTACTGCTTCTTGCGGGCTGCCCATTAAGCCATACGTCAGCATATAACGCAGCTGTTTGTCTTCATCGCGGTAGCGGAAATAGGAAAATTTCTCCCGATCCTCACGTCCTTCTAGATAGCTGACAATAACATCATTTTCACCGACATTCATCACTTGCACTGTCCACTTGCCTTTATTGGCAAGCAGATAGCGCTTGTCTTTAAATTCATCTGGATAGTTGCGCAAATCACGCACGGTTTCTTCAAAATTAATTGGCTGCACATCAGTGTCCAGCTCATGCAGCGCTTCAACCGTTAAAGGCTGTTTAAGCTCAGTAGTCAATGCTTCAGGCGCAGCAATGGGCGCGTTTTCTATGCGAGCACCAACGGCTGGCGTCTGGCTAAACATCCAAATCAGCGCAGTGGCGACCCCAAGCAGCAAGGTCATCACCAGCCAAATAAGTGCTTGGCGGCGATATGACTTGCTCGCGGGACGAGGCGTCGTGCTCGGTGCTGCCATGGGAATATCCTTGGTAAAATAGGGTTAAACGTATGAATAAGTCGGGCACGCTAATAACGAGATAAAAATTGATGTCAGGCTAACCATGATAAGCAAGCAGCACTCGATCTAATACCAACAGTTATGCCGACTGCGCCAACGTCTCTGTCAACAGCTGCGCATCAAAATCTGACGTTAATACAGCGTTACCCAGTGATTTTAACAAAATCAGACGGATTTGTCCTTGTTTCACTTTTTTATCATGTCCCATTAAGCGTAATGCAGTCTCAACGGCAATGGGCGGTGCAATAACAGGCAGGTTTGCTAAGGTTAAAATGCGCTTTACACGAGTAACTTCATCAGCACTCAACCAGCCAAGCTTTTCTGATAACTCAGCTGCTTGTACCATACCTGCAGCGACCGCTTCGCCATGTAACCAATTGCCATATCCTTCATGGGTTTCAATGACATGCCCAAAGGTATGCCCAAAGTTTAATATGGCGCGGATACCTGATTCACGCTCATCTTGCGCCACAATATCGGCTTTATACTGGCAACAGCGTTTTACCGCCTCGCCCAGTACTGCCAAATCTAGCGCCAGCATCGCTGCCATATTTTGCTCAAGCCACGCCAAAAAATCCACATCCATAATCAAAGCGTATTTGATAACTTCGGCGATTCCTGCTGATAATTCACGCGCCGGCAAGGTCTGTAACGTGGTCATATCTGCCAAGACCATTTGCGGCTGCCAAAACGCGCCAATCATATTTTTACCTTGCGGATGATTGATGCCCGTTTTGCCACCAACACTAGAGTCCACTTGCGACAATAGCGTGGTTGGAATTTGAATAAAATTCACGCCGCGCATAAAGCTTGCCGCAGCAAAGCCGGTCATATCACCCACCACACCGCCACCAAGGGCAATCAAAGTTACATCACGGTTAAAATGCTCAGCCATCAGCGCATCATAAATCTGATTGATACTGGCTTGGTTTTTATACTGCTCACCATCAGCCAATACACAAACCGCCACCGTAAACTGCTCAGCAAGCTCATCTTGTAGCGGCTGCAAATATAAAGGCGCAATGGTCTCATTGGTCACAATCAATACTTGCTGACCATGGATATAAGGCACAACTTGTGATGCCATACTGTCACCCGTTAAGTGACCAGATTGGCGGATGACAATAGGATAATCATGGCTTTGCGTCTGTACGGTTAAACCATTAAAAGAGGACGACGTTGCCATAAAAAGCTCCTTGATAGGCAGTAAGCGTATAATCGTAAATGTTATTTTTCTTCCGTGAATTCGGTATTATCTGGTTCGTCTGGTGCTGCATTTATGAATGCATTTGGTAATTCGTTTGGTAATTCTTCTGGCGTAATCGGTTTTGCTGACCCTACAAAAGCCGCCAGCTGCTGCAGCAATTGATACACCATATGGCGCGGATAGGTATGACCCGTAGGCATAATAATATGCGCCACTTGGCGATAAAGCGGGTCACGAACTCGGTACAGGTCGTGCAATATCTTTCTAGGATTGGGCTGCTGTAATAACGGACGCGACTTGTCTTTTGATGTACGTGCCAGCTGCACATCAACCGGCGCGTTGAGATAAATAACAATGCCGCGCTCGTGCAAAAATTGACGGTTTTCAGCGCTCATCACCGCACCGCCGCCCGTTGCCAGCACAATAGCATTTTCCTGAGTCAGCTCATCTATCGCCCGAGTTTCACGCTCACGAAAGCCCAACTCCCCTTCTTTGGCAAAAATCCAAGGAATATCAGCGCCCGTTTGTGACTCTACATGCCAGTCACTGTCGACAAACTCGCGCCCAAGCTGCTTTGCAAGCAGGCGTCCGATTGTCGTCTTCCCTGCGCCCATTGGTCCAACCAAAAACACCGATGGCAATTCCTCCAACATAACACTCACTCAAATAAATTTCACTATCATACAACGTCATCGATAATCTGGCTAGTAATGCACAACGTTTATTCGCAGGAAAATAGCATACCAACGTTATTAAGCACTCATAAATTTTGGGGAATAAAAAAGCAAGCCATTTAGCTTGCTTCTTATAGAATAATAATAAGGCAAAATGAGAAAGGAAAATGCTTAATTTAAACGACTGATACCATCATTAATCAGTTTTGGGGTCACAAAAATCAGTAATTCTTGTTTATCATTATTGCGCATGGTACGGCGGAACGCTTGCCCGATATAAGGTAAGTCGCCTAAGAACGGCACCTTTTCTACGCCATTACTGGTACGGTTTCTAAAGATACCGCCCAGTACGATGGTTTGACCATCTTCAACAATGACATTGGTTGAGATTGAGTCTTCAGAAATTGCCACCTGACCGTTAATAATGGTTGGCGTCCCGTTAGTAATATTCAGCTGTAAGCCGATTTTACCATCTGGGGTAATGTTTGGTGTTGCCTCCAAACTCAATGCTGCTTCTTTAAAGCTGGTAGAGGTCGCGCCACTTGCCGCAGCTTCTTGATATGGGATTTGCGTGCCTGATGAAACCTTTGCCGTTTGTTTATCTGTGGTTAAAATCTTTGGCGTCGAGATGACCTCACCCCGATTGTCCGCTTGCAGCGCTGATAATTCTAAATCCAGCATCACATCTGACATACTGAGCAAGCCAAAAGCAATACGTCCGGCAGGATTGGCAACGCCCAAATCGACGTTTAAGTTATCCGGACGGCTGATATCATACTTTGGATACGTAACCGTTTGCCCATTAATGGTGGTGGACTCGATGGTAAAGTTTTTCAAATCATTAATGGTTTGATTACTGCCACCGACCAATAACGAGCGATTATTCGCCGCGCCATTGGATAAGATTCCCCAACGTACGCCAATCTCTTTACTAAAGGTATCAGAAGCACTCACGATACGTGCCTCAATCATCACTTGGCGCACAGGAATGTCAATTTTACTGATCAGCTTGTGAATATTTTCGATGCTGCGCGGCACATCTTTGATAATTAAAGTATTGGTACGCTCATCAACAGTCACTGTACCGCGGTTGGATAGCAGTGTATTATTGTCATCAGCACGGTTGCTGGTTGTGCCACCTGAGTTACCGCCTGAGCCGCCACTGCCTTGCGAAATAAGCGTTAACACGTCCGCCGCCTTGGCATAACTTAAGCGAATATACTCAGTACGTAGCGGCTCGTAGGCTTCTACTGCCAACTGCGCTTCAAGCTCCTGCGCCTCTTGAGCAGCCAGCTCAGCAGTCGGCGCAACTAAGATAACGTTACCATTTTCACGCTTACCTAGATTTTTACTTTTTAAAATAATATCTAACGCTTGATCCCAAGGCACATTAATCAGGCGTAAGGTAATATTACCGGCAACGGAGTCACTGGCAACCACGTTCATATCTGTGAATTGCGCTAAGATATCCAGTACTGTACGAATCTCAACATCTTGGAATTCCATCGACAGCGCTTCACCGGTATAGACTTTTTCTTCTAGGGTTGGTTCACGCAGCAATTCAGGCTTACGAATACCGATATTGAGCTGATTGCCTGATTGAAACGCTTGATACTCATAATCAGCATTCATATTAATGGTAATGACACCATTTTGACCTTGATTGCTGGTATCAATACTGTTCACCAAGCCACTGTTTACATTCAAGCGGCGCAGTAAATTTCTAGGCACAGTACTACCAGTCAAACGCACAATAAGCTTATTGCCTTGCCGCTGCACATCGACAGGAATGGCTTCATTTGCCAAGCCGATACTAACATTACCGCCGCCATCAGCGCCGGTGGCAAAATTGAGTGCCGTCAAGCCGTCATAACTGTACTGGCGACTGACTTGCGATGAGGCAAGGCGTGGGTCTAATAGTGGATTGACACGCACTACCATGGTGTCGGCTGGGGCAGAATTTTTAACTGTCGTCGTGCCTGTGACGATAGGCGCAACCGCCACACTATTGGTTTCAATGATAGGGGTAACAATTGCTGTGGTTGTTAAATTATCATTATTGGTGACATAAACATCGGGCGTAACCACCACATTAGGGACGGTCACGCTATTTTGCCTTGTAATAATTGGGGTGACGACTGGAGTGACAACCGACGTAGTAACCGGAGTCACCACAGTAGAGCGCACGACTCTTTTATTAGTCGTCGGGCGATTCGGCTCCGATAAAGTCAATAATAAATCATTGCCACTGATAGCCGTGGTATAACTGCCCTCTTGCTTAAGCCCCACAATAAGGCGTGTGGTACTGTCACTATTTAATGCCGTGACATCTTTTACCATGCCAATATTGTAGTCGGTCGCGCGGGTACTTAGACCATTTTGTACTTTATCAAAATCTAATACCAAACGACTGGGGTCAGTAAGCTGGTAGGCGGTGGGCACTACCGGCGCGGCTGAGAATCCTAGACGTAATTGGGTAACTGCAGGCGACGTTTGAATCACGGATACGTTATTGATACGCGAGTCTGCATAGGCGCTGCTACTAATGGCAATCATACTGGCGGTCAGAGCCGGTAATGTAAAAGTAGAAGCAGAAATAGCAAATGTCGCTGAAATACATTCGCGCATCGTCAGCCTTTTATTCCTTGCTACCTTATTCTTGCGTACTGTCATTACTTATTCCTCAAAAAATCTGCCAACTTAGCTAATAGGAGAAACCAGCGACTGCGGTCTTTCGATAAACCCGGCGCGGCTGTCTGGCACAATTTCAATCAAATTAATCTGAGTTGGTGTGATTTCAACGATACGGCCATCATTTAAACCAAGATAATCGCCCACTTGTACACTAGCGACTGAACCATCAGGACGTTGTACCAACGCATATTGCTTGCCCTCTGGTGATATCACTTGACCACGGAAGATCAACTGCGCAATTTCGTACTGCTCAAGTGGCTCTTTGGTACGGCTAATATCTGGGCGAACCCCTTCAAAGGAGGCTTCAGGTGCCTGCACACTAACCAAACTCGGCGGTAAAAACGGACTGCGCAATTGGCTGGCGCTATAGACAAAATCCTCTATTAGCTTTGCTTGTGGCGGCGTCTCAATAGGCTGTGCCGGCTCACTGCGAATATCATACATCGCCTGCTCTGCCATGCCAATGCGATCACTGCAACCGGTCAACCATATCGCCGCAATACTCAGTGTTAATACTGCCGGCAGCTTAGTCAATAGAGATGGTGAGATAGTCATTAGTTCTCTCCTGCGCTATCATCAGTGGCGGCAGGAGCACCTTCTTCCACCGTATTTTCTGCAGTAATTTCTTTTGAGCGATAGGTTTTGGCTTGAATAATTAAGTTCAGCTCCGGTAACTTATCTAAAGTCGGCTGCGGATTGATGACCTCAAAATCATGCATGGTAAAAATACGCGGTAAGGCAGCAAGACCGCTGATAAAACTACCAAATTGATGATACTCACCCAATGCCGCAATACGAATCGGCTGCTCAATAAAGAACTCCTGCTCAATTTCCGGCTCAACTGAAATATCTTGAAAGCGAATATTACTGCCAACGCCGGTCATATTAATGCCTTCTAATAGCTCTGATACACGAGTCTCTTTGGGCAACTGATCAAGCAGCGTGGTGAACTCGGTTTCCATTTGCGCCACTTGAGTTTTATAAGCATTAAGATGTCGGGCTTTGGATTCTTTTTCGCGATAGCTGGTCAGTAGCGTTTGTTGCTCACCTTCAGCAGCAACAATTTCATCCAGCTTGCTACTGATGGGCAGCGCCCAAGACAAAGCGGCAATCAGTGCCACAATAAAAAATAGCACAGTCACTTTAACTGGTACTGGCCAGCTGCCGTAGTTTTCAGTATCTAATGACTCAAAACTGCGCCGGAATTCATTAAAATCAAAAGACTTTCTAGGCGTGGCTGTTTTTTTCTTTTTTAATAAGGTTTTTTTGCGGATAAGTTTCATGACCCTTCTCCCGACTCAGATGGAGGGGTAGGCACAGGTAGCGTACCAGCTGCATCAGTCTCTGCCTTATCCGTTTCTAGTTGCACTTGAGTCGTAATTTCAAATTGCACATAACTGTCTTCTGGATACACAGGGCGCGACTGCTCTCCTGTTGTTACGGTCGTACTCAGGGTCGGCGCAGGTGCATAGGCAGTGATGTTTTGCTGAATATTGCGTACGGCAGAATTACCCATCCACTCACTGTTGTCTAAGCTACGAATCAGGCTCGATACCACATTTGGGTTATCAGCAAACCCAATCAACGTAATCAGATCCCCTTCACGCTTTAGACTGGTGAGATACAAGGCCGGCGGAATAGCATTGGCAATATCATCCCACAGCCTCACGGGTACAGGACGGCGACCTTGCAAATCCTGAATAACCTGCATACGAGCGATGATATCTTCACGGCGCTGCTCTAAAGTATCAATCTCTTTTAACGCTGCATCTAATCGGCTATTTTCTTGCTCGATAAGCGCATTCGCGTCCCGTTGATCTTGCAGCTCATTATTAAAATAGCTCCAAGTTGCAAAAGCTGACAATAGCGCTAATAAAACCACGGCCACAACCAGCGTCATGAATTCTTTGTTACGGCGTGCGCGTTCTTCTTGCCGCCAGGGCAATAGGTTAATACGAGCCATTAATCAAAGCTCCTCAAAGCCAGTCCACATGCCGCCATTAGGCTTGGGGCATCAATGGTCAGCTGCTCATTATTGATATAAGGATTAATAGTCATATTAATAAATGGATTGGCAACCGTCACCGGCACCCCTAATTTTTGCTGAACCATACCGGCAAAACCTGGAATAGAGCTACTACCACCGGCAAGCACCAAATGATCGACGCTGTCATAAGGGCTAGATGAAAAATAGAACTGTAAAGATCGGGTAATTTGCTGAATAGCGCTTTCCATAAAAGGGATCAATATTTCTGGATAATAATCATCCGGTAGCGTATGCTCAAGCTTATTGATAGTGGCTTCTTCAAACGACAAGCCATATCGATTCTGTATGGCCTCAGTTAACTGCAAACCACCAAACAACTGTTCGCGACTATAAACAAACTTTCCATCTTTAGCAACATATAAAGTGGTTTCATGATGCCCAATATCAACCAATGCTACCAATTCGGGCATATTGCTCAAATTATCAACCATTAAACCGAAGGCACGTTCTATTGCATGCGATTCAATATCCACTATCTTGGTCTTAAAACCTGCCAGCGTCAAAGCATCTACATATAGCTCCACGTTTTCTGAACGTGATGCGGCAAGCAAAACTTGCACTAGATTCTCATCCAATAACGAGGGTCCCAGAACTTCAAAGTCCAAATTGACTTCTTCTAGCGGATAAGGAATATACTGCTCAGCATCTAGGCGAATCTGAGCCTCACGCTCTACATCTGTTAACAGCAGATCCATATCGATGATTTTAGTAATCACCGATGAGCCAGAAACTGCAGTAACAGCTTCACGACCGTTGACCTGACAACGCCTTGCTAGCGCAGCAATTGCCATACTGACAGCCTCTATATCTATGATTGTCTTGTCGACAACCACACCTGGTGCTAAGTGCTCGATACCGTAGGTCTTAAGATGGAATGTGCCGTGCTGCCGTTCTATAAAAACGATTTTTATGGAGGTAGCGCAGACATCTACCCCAACTAAGTGTCGCCCCCGTGGAGAAAATAGTCTCACTACCTCAATCCTTTATATTAAGTGTACAATTTAGTACTTATCTGTAAGAATACAATACAATACGTTACTTACTACAGACATTCAAGTAAATAGACGCACTATTGTAGAGTAGTTACACTTTTAATGTAACTCGTTTTTGTGTTCAAGGTATAATATTCCATTTGTTGCAAATTTTAACCGATAAGTCTCATTATGACCAAAAACATCGCTACCGCTCGTCTGGTTCACTTTTTAGTGGGGCTATTTATTGCCTTTTTGGCCTTGGCCGTGATTTTAGCCCTTGCTGTGCCTATTGGGTTTTATGGTATGGCAATGTATTTGTCACCAACGTTACCTAGTATTCAAGAGATTAAAACCGCAAGCTTAGAGATGCCGTTACAGATTTATAGTAGCGATGATAAGCTCATTGGACAATACGGTAATCGCTTATCACTTCCTGTCTCATTTGAGCAGATTCCAGAGGATCTGACTCATGCCTTTTTAGCCGCTGAAGACTCATCATTTTTTCAGCACAGTGGCATTAGTATTAAAGGTCTGGGTCGTGCAGTAACCGAAGTCGTTACGGATGATGAAGGACAGACAGGCGGCTCCACCATCACTATGCAGGTGGCGAAAAACTATTTTTTAAGTTCTGAGCGCACTCTAAATCGTAAGCTCACAGAGCTGTTTGTCGCCCGAAAGATGGAAGATGAGCTTAGCAAAAATGAGATTTTAACGTTATATGTGAATAAGATTTATCTGGGTGAAGGTGCCTATGGTATTCGTGCTGCCGCCAAAAAATATTATAGCAAATCGCTAGATAGACTGAGTATTGCTGAAATGGCGATGCTTGCAGGTCTACCCAAAGCGCCCTCTAAATATAACCCAGTTGCCAATCCAAGCCGTGCCTTAACTCGGCGCAACTGGATCATCGGTCGCATGCATGAGCTTGGCTATATCACTCAAGCACAACATGATACGGCCATTCGCGCCCCCATCGGTCTGAATCTTTATCAAGAAAAGCTTGATGTTAATATGCCGTATTTAGCGGAAATGACACGCTATGCTTTAGTAAATCGTTATGGCGAACAGGTGGTGAATGGTGGCTGGCGTGTTAGGCTGACGGTCGATAGCAAAGCACAAATTGATGCTGAAAAGGCGGTGTTAAAAGGTTTATTAGCATACGATCATCGTCATGGCTGGCGCGGCGCTGAAGCCAATGATAAACCATTAGAAAAATTCCGAGCTTACGGTAGCATGATTCCTGCCAAAGTCACCAAAGTCAGCTCACGCAGCTTTGAGGCGACCATACCATCTGGCGAAAATATCACGGTGCAATGGTCAGGTATGAGTTGGGCGCGCAAGTATTTCTCAGCCGACCGTATTGGCAACTACCCTGGTAACGCCGGACAAATTGTTAGTAAAAATGACATCATACGCTTGGTTAAAACTGAAAATGGCAACTGGAAATTGGCGCAAGTACCTGATGTTCAAGGCAGCTTGGTATCCTTAAATCCTGAGAATGGCGCTGTTAAGGCGTTAGTTGGTGGCTTTGATTTTAATCATAGTAAGTTTAACCGTGCCCTTCAGGGTTGGCGTCAGCCAGGTTCAACCATTAAGCCACTGGTCTATACCGCAGCGTTAGAAAAAGGTTACCGTCCAGACAGCATCGTCTCCGACCGTCCTATTCAAGTGGGCGACTGGAAACCAAAAAATTCCGACGGGCGTTTTTTAGGTGATATCTCCTTGCGCCGCGGCTTATATTTATCACGCAACTTGGTTTCTATTCGCTTGCTACAAGCCATTGGTATCTCAGATACGTTAAGCTTACTGGATCAATTTGGTCTTGATAAAGAAAAGCTGCCCACTACCCTCTCTTTAGCCCTTGGAGCAGGACAAGCAACACCGCTTCAAATGGCAACAGCTTATGCCACATTTGCTAATGGTGGTCACCGTGTTCAGCCCTACTTCATTGAGCAAATTTATAATTATGATAATAAATTATTGTTCCAAGCCAATCCTCAGCAAGCCTGTGCCGTATGCTTTAATGAACAAGTAGGCGAGCTCAATAAAAAACTGCTTGAAGCGCATCGTAAACCTGTTGAAGGTAATGAAAAAACTGAAGACAAAGATAAAGGTAAACAAGACAAAATCTCTAACGCAGATAAAGCCAAGAAAGAAGCAAAAGATAAAGCCGAATATCTCAAAGCACTAACGCTAAGCACGTATAACGCTAGCCCCATGTCCGATCGCCTGCAAGCACCAGTGATTCAATACGTTCATGCGACCCAAGCACCGCGCATCTTAAAACCGCGTGTTGCCTATGAGATGGCAGACATCTTACGAGATGTGGTTCAGCACGGTACAGCAACAAAAGCGAGAGCGTTAGGTCGTGGTGATATTGGCGGTAAAACAGGAACGACCAACGAGGCCAAAGATGCTTGGTTTGCAGGCTTCCACCCCACCAGTGCAACCATTGTCTGGATGGGATTTGATCAACCTGAAACATTAGGTCGCCGTGAGTATGGTGGCGTGGCAGCTCTACCCGTATGGATTGACTTTATGCGAGCGCAACTAAAAGGCGTTCCTCATCAATGGGTATCCGTAAATAATCGCTCAAAATCTAAAAAGCAGAAAAATCGCATTATAGAGATGACCGATAATGGCGTGGTAACCAGCGAAGAAGATACGGATATGGAAACGGGCGAGAGTGTAAAGCCAGTTACCCCGAAAAAACAGCAGCGTAAACAGCCAGAACCTGAACCAGTGCTGGGTGATAACTTTGAAGGTATTGATAACAAACGCTTATCATCGCCCGCAACTGGTAAAGATAGTGATAGCCAAGGTCAAACGCCATTAAAAGTAACGCCGACCGACCGTATGCCAGCGCTATATTAATAAGATGAACAAATAAGGTAAACGGTTGATACCGTTTTATCCTGCTGCTAATTACAGCGACTTTTAATATACTATGCTTGTTCAGTTTTACTGAATAAGCATTTTTATTGCCTATTCAAAGCCAAAAACTCAATAAGTCATTTTACCTCTTATAACTATCTCCTTTACATTTTCTCGTTATTGTTAGCAGCCCGCTCTATAGCGCTATTCATATCACCATGGCTGTTATTAAACCCGTAACACGCAATCAAGCACCTTTACACATTATCATGTGCTATTTTTTAAATAGAAGTAATAGACTACAAGTAAATGCATATATTTATTAGAATATTTAAGGATTATTACAGTACCCTGAGCACAAAAAAGCCAGCAACATGGCTGGCTTTTTAAGAAACATTAGACTGACTTATAAGAGCTCAATGGAGCACCTGATACTATTATTCTGACGGGGTGCTTTGGCTTAGCTCTTGAGCAAATGCCTCATCGAAACTTGTAAAGTCTTTGCTATCACTATTCGCAGTCGTCATATCAAAGGCTGCATTCATATCTTTATCCTGCAACTTCTGCTCTGCTTTCTCTTTACGCGCTTTATGATAAGCAAGACCAGTACCAGCCGGAATCAAACGTCCTACTACTACGTTTTCTTTCAGACCGCGTAGCTCATCAACTTTGCCCATAACAGCCGCTGCCGTTAGAACACGTGTGGTTTCCTGGAATGATGCGGCTGAGATAAAGCTTTCTGTTGCCAAGCTGGCTTTGGTAATACCTAATAGCTGACGCTCAAACTGAACTGGGAATTTATCTTCGCCTGTTAGTTTCTCATTGAGCGCTTTAATATCTGCATATTCAACTTGGTCGCCTTTAAAGTGATTTGAATCACCGCTATCGGTAATCTCAACTTTACGCAGCATCTGACGAATAATAACTTCGATGTGCTTATCGTTGATTTTTACACCCTGCAAGCGATAAACGTCTTGAACTTCGTTGACGATATAGTTAGCAAGTGCAGTTTGACCTTTTAGGCGTAAGATATCATGCGGGTTTTGTGGACCATCAGCAATAACCTCACCGCGTGCTACCGTCTCGTTTTCAAACACGTTGATTTGACGCCATTTTGGAATCAATTCTTCATGAATCTCGCCATCTTCATTGGTAATGATAAAGCGATTTTTGCCTTTAGTTTCTTTACCAAAGCTCACAACACCCGTCATCTCAGCCATGATAGCGTGATCTTTTGGACGACGTGCTTCAAATAAGTCAGCAACACGTGGTAGACCACCGGTAATATCTTTGGTACCTGATGATGCTTGTGGTACACGACCCAAAATTGAACCTGCTGCTACTTTTTCACCATCGCCAACACGAATGATAGTTTCAGCCGGTAAGAAGTAAACCACTTCTTTACCTTCGTCAGTGTTCAAGATAATTGCTGGACGTAAGTCTTTTGCTGAGCTTGAACGGTCACGCGTAGCTAGAATCTCAAACGAGCTCATACCAGTCGCATCATCAACTTTTACGGTAGCCGTTAAGCCATCAGTGATTTCACTAAAGCGTGCGGTACCAGCAAATTCTGTGATAATAGGATGCGTGTGCGGATCCCATTTCGCGATAGTTTGACCGCCTTCAACTTGATCGCCATTTTTCACGAGTACGCTTGAACCATACGGTACTTTATAACGCTCACGCTCACGACCAAGGTCATCAGTCAACGCAATTTCAGCTGAACGCGATACAATAACCAAGTGACCATCAATGTGTTCAACGGTTTTCATATTTTCAAAATGCGCTTGACCGGCATTACGTACAGAGATGCTATTGTCCACAGACGCTGAGCTTGCTGCCCCGCCCACGTGGAAAGTACGCATGGTTAACTGAGTACCCGGCTCACCAATTGATTGGGCTGCCATAACACCAACAGATTCACCAATATTGACTTTATGACCACGTGCCAAGTCACGACCGTAACATTGAGCACATACACCATGTGCCACATTACAGGTAATCACTGAACGTACCCAAATGTCATCAATCGCGTTTGCATCAAGCGTATCAACCCAATGCTCATCAATCAATGTACCGGCTGGAATCAATACTTTTTCAGCATTATCATTATAAGTCACATCACGCGCGGTCACACGACCCAGTACAAGATCACCAAGTTTCTCAATGATCTCACCACCTTGAATATGCGGCGTCATGAGTAGACCAACATCTGTACCACAATCATCAGTAGTAATTACTAAATCTTGCGCTACATCCACCAAACGACGGGTCAAATAACCTGAGTTAGCGGTTTTCAATGCGGTATCGGCAAGACCTTTACGTGCACCGTGAGTCGAGATAAAGTACTGAAGTACCGTCAAACCTTCACGGAAGTTGGCTTTAATTGGCGTCTCAATAATTGAGCCATCCGGTTTTGCCATCAAGCCACGCATACCGGCAAGCTGACGAATCTGTGCTGCACTACCACGAGCACCAGAATCTGACATGATAAAAATAGAGTTAAATGACTTCTGCTCTTCTTCCTCACCTTGCGCATTAATAACTTTATCCGTTGCCAAGTTATCCATCATCGCTTTGGCGACTTTATCATTGGTACGTGACCAGATATCAACCACTTTATTATAACGCTCACCAGCGGTCACAAAGCCTTGCTCGAACTGATCTTCAATTTCGCGCACTTCAGCTTCGGCAACTTCGATGATTTGCTTTTTAAGTGGCGGAATAACCAT
Organism: Psychrobacter sp. 16-MNA-CIBAN-0192; assembly: GCF_040309565.1. Lineage (NCBI taxonomy): Bacteria > Pseudomonadati > Pseudomonadota > Gammaproteobacteria > Moraxellales > Moraxellaceae > Psychrobacter > Psychrobacter sp. 16-MNA-CIBAN-0192. Next base: position 11,146 of record NZ_JBEOOX010000002.1, on the reverse strand, counting down.
GTCATCCAGACCGATTGAAACACCAGATAATGTCGCTTGGGCAAAACCAAGATACATCAATTGGTCAGCAAACATAACGCTGTCTTTCACGCCCATCTTACGATAACAAGAGTTAATCAGACGCGAGATATTTTTCTTGGTCATCTCTTGATTGCATTCATCAAAAGCCATACCAACAGGCATGATATTCCAAATCAATAAGCGACCAGCAACAGTATCTTTGATACTTGTCTCTTTAGTACGATTACCATCATCATCAATATGCGTTTCAGTGACACGCACTTTAATTTTAGCATTTACGTGTAAGTCGTTAGAACCAATGGCACGTAAAGCTTCATTAACGGTGGCAAAAATCATGCCCTCGCCTTTAGCGTTTACTGATGAGCGGCTGATGTAATACAGACCCAATACCACGTCTTGTGACGGTACAATGATCGGCTCACCGTTCGCAGGTGACAAGATATTGTTGGTCGACATCATGAGCGCACGTGATTCAAGCTGTGCCTCTAAGGTCAACGGCACGTGAACGGCCATTTGGTCACCGTCAAAGTCGGCGTTAAACGCAGTACAAACTAGAGGATGAAGCTGAATCGCTTTACCTTCAATAAGTACTGGCTCAAATGCCTGTAGACCCAAACGGTGAAGCGTTGGCGCACGGTTAAGAAGTACTGGATGCTCACGGATAACCATGGCCAGCATATCCCACACTTGTGGCTCTTCACGCTCTACCATTTTTTTGGCAGCTTTAATCGTCGTTGCTAAACCATGTGATAATAGTTTGTTATAAGTAAATGGCTTGAATAACTCAAGTGCCATCTTCTTCGGTAAACCACACTGATGTAGACGTAGGGTTGGACCAACAACGATCACCGAACGACCAGAATAGTCAACACGTTTACCTAGCAAATTCTGACGGAAACGACCTTGCTTACCTTTGATCATATCAGCCAAAGATTTCAATGGACGCTTGTTACTACCCGTAATGGCGCGACCGCGACGACCGTTATCAAGTAGGGCATCTACTGATTCTTGCAACATACGTTTTTCGTTACGTACGATGATATCAGGAGCGCTTAGCTCAAGCAGACGCTTAAGACGGTTATTACGGTTAATAACGCGGCGATATAAATCGTTCAAATCTGAAGTCGCAAAACGACCACCTTCTAGTGGTACTAGCGGGCGCAAATCTGGTGGTAGTACTGGCAAGATGGTCATGACCATCCATTCAGGTTTATTATTAGAATCGCGGAACGCTTCTAACAATTTAAGACGCTTAGACATCTTTTTAAGCTTGGTCTCAGAACCTGTTTGCGGAATCGCTTCACGCAAATCATCAATCTCGATATCTAAATCGATATCTTTTAATAAGTCTTGAATTGCTTCTGCGCCCATTTTGGCAACAAACTCATCACCAAATTCTTCCAATGCTTTAAAATAATCTTCATCATCAAGCAATTGATACTTCTCTAAAGAAGTCAAACCCGGCTCGGTCACGATATAGCTTTCGAAATATAAGACGCGTTCGATATCACGAAGCGTCATGTCTAATAATAGACCAATACGGCTTGGTAATGATTTTAAGAACCAAATGTGCGCAACAGGGCTCGCTAGGTCAATATGACCCATACGATCACGACGTACTTTAGCGGTGGTGACTTCAACGCCACATTTTTCACAGATAACGCCTTGGAACTTACGACGCTTGTATTTGCCACACAAACATTCAAAATCTTTTACTGGACCAAAAATTTTGGCACAGAACAGACCGTCACGCTCAGGCTTAAAGGTACGATAATTGATGGTTTCAGGCTTTTTAACTTCACCATGCGACCATGACTTAATAACGTCAGGTGATGCCAAAGTAATTTGGATGCTATCAAACTCATGATTACCATTGCTGGTAGGGCTTTGCATGATATCGAGTAAATCTTTCAAGTTGCTTCTCCGTTATCTCTATAATCCTATAATAGCGTGCTAAACATGATGCTAGTATAGAAATGAAGGCAATGAATAGGGTTAAGATAAGTCACTAAAAGCAGCAGCACTAGCTACTGCTTTTAGGAGGACAACTGCATTTTATAAAATCGTTAATGCGTTTTATAAGAATTAGTTGCTTTGTTTTAACTCAATATTAATACCCAATGATTTGATTTCTTTGGTTAGTACGTTAAACGATTCAGGCATGCCTGGATCCATATACTGTTCACCATCGACGATGTTTTTATACATACGGGTACGTCCTTCAACGTCATCCGATTTCACCGTTAGCATTTCTTGCAAGGTATAAGTGGCACCGTACGCTTCTAGTGCCCATACTTCCATCTCACCAAAGCGCTGACCACCGAACTGAGCTTTACCACCAAGCGGCTGCTGCGTCACTAGTGAATAAGAACCAGTTGAACGTGCATGCATTTTGTCATCGACCAAATGGTTCAATTTCAGCATGTACATATAGCCGACCGTTACTTTACGGTCAAACTTCTGACCAGTACGACCATCATATAATGTTTGCTGACCATCTCTTGATAAACCAGCAAGCTCAAGCAAGTCTTTCACTTGATGCTCATGTGCGCCATCAAATACTGCCGTACCCATTGGCACACCAGCACGCAAGTTGTTGGCAAGTGCCATGATGTCGTCATCTGATAAGCTATCAAGATCGACCTGTTCGCCACCAACTTTATTATAAATTTGGTCTAAGAAATCACGTAAGTCTTTCATCGCCGCTTGCGCTTTGAGCATACCGTCAATTTTTTCGCCCAAGCCTTTTGCCGCCATACCTAAATGGGTCTCAAGTACCTGACCAATATTCATACGCGATGGTACACCAAGCGGATTTAGCACGATATCAACGGTATTACCATGCTCATCATATGGCATGTCTTCAACCGGCATAATGCGTGAAACCACACCTTTGTTACCATGACGACCCGCCATTTTATCACCAGGCTGGATGCGACGCTTAACCGCTAGATAAACCTTAACAATTTTCTGTACGCCATGTTGCAAGTCATCGCCAGCAGTCAATTTGCGTTTTTTCTCAGCAAACTTACTGTCGATGTCTTTTTGCTTATCAACCAAATATTCTGCAATTTGGGTCAAGCGTTCAGAGATTTCTTCTTCAACAGGCTGAATGTCAAGTAACGTCTCAAGACTCATGTCTTTCATGTCAGCAGCAGCCATAACGGTACCGGCTTTTAGACCAGAACCACCACTTACTTTTTGACCATCTAATAAACTTGCGATACGACCACGAGCCGCTTCCTCAAAGATACGTAGCTCTTCTTTTAAATCTTTGCGATAGCTATCAAGCTGTGATTTTTCAATCGCTCTTGCACGTGCATCTTTTTCAACGCCATCACGGGTAAAGACTTGAACGTCAATAACCGTGCCTTTACTTGATGTTGGAACACGTAATGAAGTGTCTTTCACATCAGCGGCTTTTTCACCAAAGATTGCCCGCAGTAGTTTCTCTTCTGGCGTCAGTTGCGTCTCACCTTTTGGCGTGACTTTACCAACTAAGATATCGCCAGCATCTACTTCAGCGCCGATATATACGATACCAGCTTCATCAAGGCTTGATAATGCTGCTTCACCAACGTTTGGAATATCGGCAGTGATTTCTTCCGTTCCAAGTTTGGTATCACGCGCCACACAAGTCAATTCTTGAATATGAATAGTGGTAAAGCGGTCTTCTTTAACAACTTTTTCAGATAAAAGAATAGAATCTTCGAAGTTGTAACCATTCCACGGCATGAATGCAATACGGATATTCTGACCCAATGCCAACTCACCAAGATCCGTTGACGGACCATCAGCTAAGATATCGCCTGAAGCGATTTCGTCGCCTTGGTTAACAATAATACGTTGGTTAATACAAGTGTTTTGGTTAGAACGGGTGTATTTAACTAAATTATAGATATCAATACCTGCTTCACCAGCAATCATCTCATCTTCATTAACACGAACCACAACACGCGAAGCATCAACGTCTTCGATCACACCGCCACGCTTAGCGATCACACAAACGCCTGAGTCACGCGCAACGTGACGCTCCATACCCGTACCTACTAACGGCTTATCAGCACGTAGCGTAGGAACTGCCTGACGCTGCATGTTCGAGCCCATCAAGGCACGGTTAGCATCATCATGCTCTAGGAATGGAATCAAACCAGCAGCGACCGATACTACCTGACTTGGTGACACATCCATATGGGTCACTTTTTCTGGCGGCATACGGACAAATTCACCATAGCTACGGACACTGACCATCTCATCAGATAATGCGCCATCAGCAGTTACTGGTGAATCAGCCTGTGCAATGACCGTACCGACTTCTTCAATTGCTGATAGATACTCAATAACATCCGTTACCTTACCATCAACCACACGGCGATAAGGCGTCTCTAAGAAGCCAAAGCTGTTGGTTTTAGCAAAGGTCGCTAATGAGTTAATCAAACCAATGTTTGGACCTTCAGGAGTTTCAATCGGGCATACGCGACCATAATGGGTATCATGTACGTCACGAACTTCAAAGCCTGCGCGTTCACGGGTCAGACCACCGGGTCCTAGTGCAGACACACGGCGTTTATGCGTCACTTCAGACAATGGATTATTTTGATCCATAAACTGCGATAACTGACTTGAACCAAAGAATTCTTTAACCGCAGCCGCAACTGGCTTTGAGTTAATCAAATCTTGCGGTGATAAATTATCAGATTCTGCTGAGCTTAAACGCTCTTTAACCGCACGTTCAACACGTACTAGACCAACACGGAATTGGTTTTCTGCCATCTCGCCTACTGAGCGAATACGGCGGTTACCCAAATGGTCAATATCATCGACTTCGCCGCGACCGTTACGGATTTCAATTAGCTCTTTTAATACGTTCACGATATCGGCATTGGTCAATACACTACGTTCACGTTGAATATCAGGATCATCAGTATTTTCGAACTCTAACCCTAAACGGCGGTTAAATTTCATACGACCAACATTTGATAAATCATAGCGATCCGCATTAAAGAACATGCTCTCGAATAATTTTTCAGCAGTTTCAATCGTTGGTGGCTCACCTGGACGCATGACTTTATAGATTTCAACCAGCGCTTCTTCACGAGTTGAGGTGCTATCGGCACGTAACGTATCAGCGATATAACTGCCCTGATCAATATCATTAGTAAATAGAATACTAAATTCTTTAATTGACTCACTGGCTTCGAATGCACTTAATTTAACCAATAATTCATGGTCAATTAGAGTATTAGCACGGGCAATAACTTCATCATTAACAATGATATCTTCGGCTAAAATACGCTCATATAAGTATTCATCAGGAATCGAGATTTTCGTCATACCTGCTTCTTCAAGCTGACGAATACGGCGCGCATTAATGCGTTTACCTTGCTCAACAACCACGGTACCATCAGGCGTTGTGATATCAAATTGCGCCATTTCACCACGCAAACGATCAGCAACCAAATCAATCTCAAACTGCTCTTCGCCTTTATAAACGGCTACTTTTTCAAAGAACAGATCTAAAATCTCACCAGTACTTAAACCTAACGCACGCAAAATGATAGAAGCAAGTAATTTACGACGACGGTCAATACGCGCAAATACCAAATCTTTAGCATCAAATTCGAAGTCTAACCATGAACCACGGTAAGGAATAATACGCGCGTTATAAAGCACTTTACCACTTGAATGTGACTTACCTTTATCATGATCAAAGAAGACACCAGGTGAACGATGCAACTGAGAAACGATAACTCGCTCAGTACCATTAATAATAAAAGTACCGTTAGCGGTCATCAATGGCATCTCGCCCATGTAAACGCTTTGCTCACGGATGTCTTTAATTGCTGCTTTGCTGTCTTTATCTTTACTGTCTTTATCCTTGATAATCAAACGAATTTTGACGCGCATCGGTGCTGCAAATGTTGAACCGCGTAGAATACATTCGCGCTCGTCAAATTCAGGCGTGCCTAAATGATACTCAACGAACTGTAACTCTGCATTACCAGAGTGACTTTCGATCGGAAAAATAGAAGAGTATGCCGCTTGCAAACCAGTATTCTCACGAGCTTTTGGCTTTTTGTGCTCTTGCAAAAATTGCTCATAAGAATCTACTTGAATGGACAACAAATAAGGAATGTCCATTACAGTAGGCAATTCAGCAAAACTTTTGCGAATACGCTTTTTTTCAGTATAAGAATATGCCATCGAGAGTCCTTACAGTAAACGTGGAAACAAATTAAAGCGTAACCAGTTTGCAGCAATATTTTGCAAACATAGCAACGTAAACGATAATAAAAAATAGGGTGTCATATTAAGTACGGAATATTTGCTAAACCCAATCTCATAGCAAGCATTCCGTACTTAACAGTGATAAATCAGCTAACCTCGATTATTAGTATCTAATAATAACGAGTATCGTCGACAATAATTACTGTCTATAAGCTCATTTACTGACAGTAAAATCATGTTAAAATATTTAAAAGTAATTATTACAACAGCTATCAATTTTAAATTTTAGAAAAAAGACAGTATTATTAGAAAAGACAGCAGACACAAAAAATCGCCAAATATCTTCGGATATTTAGCTTGTCTTAACTGCTCATAAAAACTTGCGTGCGTGCGTGCATATATATCGTGTGTCCTTTTGATGGGTATCCACCGTGCTAATGCATACGACTGTTGGCAGACACAAAAGGTCAAGCTACGAATTATAATAAAAAAAAGCCAGTAATGCAAGGCATCACCAGCTTTTTTTGTACAACACTACTATAAGCTAAGCTTATTTTAGTTCAACAGTTGCACCAGCTTCTTCAAGTTTCTTTTTCAACTCTTCAGCTTCAGCTTTGTTAGCGCCTTCTTTGATTGGAGCTGGAGCGCTCTCAACCAAATCTTTCGCTTCTTTTAGGCCAAGACCAGTAGCTTCACGTACGGCTTTAATTACGCCAACTTTCTTCTCGCCAAAGCTGGCAAGAATTACGTCAAACTCGTCTTTTTCTTCAGCAGCAGCAGCAGCAGGGCCGGCAGCAGCAGGTGCAGCAGCGACAGCAGTAGTTACGCCGAATTTTTCTTCCATAGCGCTGATTAATTCAACGATATCCATTACTGACATTTCAGCGATTGCGTTTAACACGTCATCTTTAGATAGTGCCATGAGAACTCTCCGTTATCTGATAAAATTTAATTGATTTTAATATCGCTTAGATTGCTTGCCAAATTTTCAAATAGGGTTGGCAATATAGTGCAATCGGCGATGTCAAAGTTACGTTAAAACAAGCAATTATGCCGCTTCTTTTGCGTCTTTGATTGCTGCTACCGTGCGAACAAGCTTACTAGGAACAGCGTTCATAGTTTGAACAAGCTTGGTTACTGGTGCATTCATAGTAGCCATCAAGATAGAAAGTGCTTCGTCGCGAGTTGGTAGCTTCGATACGCGCTCTAGCTCTTCTGGACCATAAACAACACCACCAACTGATACCAATTTGGTCTCTAAAGCTTTGTGATCTTTGCTGAAGTCAAAAATGACTCGTGCAGCAGATCCCAAATCTTCCATAGAGAAAGCCAAAAGTAATGGACCAGTCATACGGTCTGACATGCTCTCAAACTTAGTGCCTTCAAACGCGCGTTTCGCTAGGGTATTTTTTACCACTTTTAAAACGACGCCTTTTTCACGGGCTTGTTCGCGCAGCTTAGTAAGCTTTGCAACACCAATACCATGATATTCGGCAGCTACTGCTGAGTAAGCATTAGCAGCAACTTCAGACACTTCAGCCACAACTTGTTGTTTTTGCTCTAGCGTTAATGCCATAAGTTGACTCCTTTAATCTTACCAATCCGCTCATGATTTAAGTCTGTAATACTCGAAGTATAAATAACTTAAACAACTTGCTAAGACTGACTTGATACGACACGCTATACATAGACGGTAATCTCTGTATAGCGACTGATTACGGCACCGTTATCAGAATGACATCAAGTGATAGCCTAGCATTAATACTAATCTATCGGCTTTTATCAACAACTGGGTGGGTCACCGTCTGCGTAGGCCAACTAAGATTTTCATCTGTCATCGATTAACAACAGCAGCTTTTTTAAGATTAAAGATAAGTTAGTACTTATGATTATTCTTTATAAACTGCTCTTTACCTACGGTCTTAGACAGCGTAGCGAGCTACGCTGACCTAATGTTTAAAATTGGGATTTGTTTATTATCTAATCTCAAATAAAGGATTATGATAATAAACAAGAATCTTTAGCACTAATCTTATTTATTAAGACGATGCGGTACTGGATCAATAGCAAGACCTGGACCCATAGTGCTAGACAAGGTAATACGCTTGATATAGACACCTTTAGAGGTAGCAGGCTTAGCACGACGTAAGTCAGCTAATAAAGCTTGAGCATTTTCCATAACTTGTTCAGCAGTAAAGCCAACTTGACCAACTGTGGTATGGATAATACCGGCTTTATCAACACGGTACTGAGCTTGACCAGCTTTAGCGTTGGCAACAGCTTCAGCAACGTTTGGCGTAACCGTACCGACTTTAGGGTTAGGCATTAGACCACGTGGACCTAAGATAGTACCCAATTGCCCAACAACGCGCATTGCATCAGGAGCAGCGATAACGATATCAAAGTCCATGTTGCCCGCTTTGATTGATTCGGCTAGGTCTTCAAAACCAACGATGTCAGCACCTGCTTCTTTGGCGGCTTCAGCAGCAGCACCTTGAGCAAATACAGCAACGCGTTTGGTTTTACCAGTACCAGCAGGTAAATTGGTTGCGCCACGAACAACTTGATCAGATTTACGTGGATCAACACCCAAATTTACAGCGATATCAATAGACTCTTTGAATTTTAACGCTGGTAAATCATTTAAGATTTGTACCGCTTCTTCAATGGTATATAGCTTATCGTTATCGATACGGCTATTGATTTCTTTTTGACGTTTGGTTAGCTTACTCATTTACACACCCTCCACGGTAATACCCATTGAACGGGCAGTACCAGCAACGGTACGAACAGCAGCATCAAGGTCAGCTGCGGTTAAGTCTGCATCTTTAGTCTTAACAATGTCTTCAAGTTGTGCACGAGTAACCGTACCGACTTTAGCGGTGTTAGGTGTGCCTGAACCTTTAGCAATGCCAGCAGCCTTACGCAACAAGTACGCAGCTGGTGGAGACTTCATGATGAAAGTAAAAGATTTATCACTGTATACTGTAATCTCAGTTGGGATCGGTAGACCCGGCTCTTGACCTGAAGTTGCAGCGTTAAATTCTTTACAGAAAGCCATGATGTTCACGCCTTTTTGACCCAATGCTGGACCAATCGGTGGTGAAGGATTTGCTTTACCTGCAGGGACTTGCAGTTTGATGTAACCATCAATCTTCTTAGCCATGATTCTCTCCTAAATGGGTAATAACGCTAAATCAATATACAGATGTAATTGACTAACAGCTCCCCGGTTGATAATTTTTTTGCGGGTCTAGTCGAGTTTTTCAACTTTACTAAACTCAAGCTCGACCTGAGTCGGTCGATTAAATACGTTTACAGTTAATTGTAGCTTAGACTTTTCATAATCCACTTTTTCAACCAACCCTTTAAAGTCAGTAAATGGACCATCTATCACTAATAATTCTTCACCTGGCTCGAACAATGTTTTCGGACGTGGCGTCGCTTCGGTTTGATTCAAGCGATTTAAAATGCGATCTGCTTCTACTGGCGTAATTGGCGCAGGCGCTTCAGCCGTACCACCAATAAAGCCCATAATACGCGGGCATTCATTAACAATGTGCCACGTATTATCATTCATCTCCATCTGGATCAAGACATATCCTGGAAAGAACTTACGCTCACTTTTACGCTTTTTGCCGTCTTTCATTTCGACGACTTCTTCTGTTGGGACTAATACATCACCAAAAGATTCAGCAAATTCACTACGATTGATGCGCTCGATTAATGAACGTTGTACTTGTTTTTCATATCCTGAAAACGCTTGGACAATATACCAACGCATATCACGCTCCTAACCGTTATAAGTAACATCTAAGTGAATAGACACATGAGTTAATGGGTATAGAAGTTAACAGACACCAACTAGAATCGCCCATAATAGATGAGCGCCTAATTTAAATTAATCTATTAACCAATAAATAAGCCCACGAACCAATTGAAGAAATTATCTAATAACCAAACGATAAAACCAACAATGGCAATCACGACAATGACTTGCCATGTATATTGAAACGTTTCATCTTTACTTGGCCAGGTGACACGGCGTAATTCCACCGCAGCATCTTTCAATAAAGTCTTAAACGCACGACCTTGATGGGTCAGTGCTAAACATACTAATGCAAAGACAAAAAGGGCGACAATAATGCTAATCCGTATCCAAACCTCATTGGCGGGTTGCCAATAGCCTGGTAAATACTGATTAACCAATGTCGCACCGATTAATACTATGATCGCTAATAACCATAGCATGATATCTTTTGTTGAACTGGTTTTTGCCACTTCCACAGCAGACGTATTGGTCGCTGATATGTGGTTATTTTTAGTCAGTAACCCACCATTAGCCGCCTTGGCATCAGATAACGTAGTGTCGAGGTTATCTTGATTGTTGCTCATAAAGGACTCGCTTTAGAGATGATGGGATACTACAAAGATATACTAAAAGATGGCAGGCGATGTAGGACTCGAACCTACAACCCTCGGTTTTGGAGACCGATGCTCTACCAATTGAGCCAATCGCCTAGGGGTGTTAAGGCTGCTAATTATACAAGATTTTAAAGATAATGCAAGTTATAAGCACATATTTAATCATATTAATCCAATAAGACGGTTATTAATGATCATATTGCAGCAATAAAGACAGTAAATATCAGACTATAAACCCACTTGTATATATCGTTATAAGGTTACTATAAATAAATTATAAATGCTTTCTATCTTAATACTGCTAATTACCACCCTGCATCAGCAGCCACAAAAAAAGCCACCCCCTTTCGAGGATGGCTTTTAACTAACCGTTTGGCATTAACCTAGGGGTTAACTCTTAAACGTTAACGTTAGCAACAACACCAGCGCCTACGGTACGGCCGCCTTCACGAATAGCGAAGCGAAGACCTTT